>CALWQR010000174.1 GCA_944383705.1 uncultured Clostridia bacterium | reverse complement strand
GGCCGAGGGGCTGCAATACATCCGCACGCTTGACGGTCAGCTGACCGAGCTGGAACAGCAGACCTGGTGCGAAAACGCAACCGTAAACGCCGTGCTGCGCTCCTATATCGGGCGGGCCAGGGAGGAGGGCTGCCGGGTGACGGTCCGGGCGCAGGTCCCGCAGGAATGCCCGGTTGACGAGGCCGACCTTTGCGTGATTCTTGCCAACGGGATGGAAAACGCCGTCAATGCCTGCCGCGACAACGCGGAGGAGGACGAAAAATGGATCTGGGTCGGCGTAACGGCGCACGAAAACGGCAATCTGTCGGTCGGAATCGAAAATCCCTGCACCCGTCCCGTTGCGTTCGGGCGGGACGGCCTGCCCAAGGGGGCAGACGGGGAGCGGCACGGCATCGGGCTGCGCAGCGTGGAGGCGGTTGTGAAGAAATACGACGGCATTCTGCAATGCGAGCTCACCCAGGGCGTGTTCCGGTTGCGCGCGGTGCTGTTTTTGTCGTCCGGCGGCGACCGCCCCGGCAGAAAACGGAGCGCCCGGCCTGCGGCGTGTGCGTTGCTGACGCTGCTGCTGGGGCTGGTTCTGCTCAACTGTATGCCGGCTATGGCCCAGACGCTGGCGACCCTGCCGGGGCTGGGAGCGGCTGTCCGCCTGGTTGACGTGCGCAGCTACCGGGCCGCCTGGGGCGATACCCTGTTCCGGGCCGACCTGCCGGTGCTGGCGCCCGCGCACGGAGCCGGGACGGGAGCCGGGACGGGAGCCGGGATGGGAGCCGGGACAGGGGCCGGGGACGCCGGCGCGGATGACCTGAACCAACAGATGGAGGACTACATTGACCGGGTGCGCGAAACCTTTTTGTGGTATGTCGCGCGGGAATACCAGGGCTATGTTGCGTCCGAGACCGGCTACACCATGCTGCGCGATGACGAGGCTTTGCTGTCGCTCTGCTTTTACACCACCGTCAACGCGGGCGGCTCGGGCGAATACAGCCGGTGCTTCACGCTGGATAAGCGGACCGGGCAGGTGCTGGAGCTCTCGGACCTGTTTGCGCCGGGCAGCGATTACGTCGGGGCCGTCAGCGCCGATATCCTGCGGCAGATGACCGGGCAGGTCGAGGCGGGACAGGGCGATTACTTTATCCCCGGCGGCATCTGGCCGGAGGAGGATTGCTTCGATTCCATCGCCGCCGACCAGAATTTTTATCTGGACGCCGACAACCGTCTGGTGATTCTGTTTGACGAGTACGAGGTGGCGCCGGGCTCAATGGGCTCGCCGCGCTTTGTGATTGACGACCGGGCGGTGGCCGGCATTCTGGCGCCCTGGCTGCTGGACCTGCGGGCGGAGTGAGGTGACCGGGATGCTGCGTGTGGCAATTTGCGACGACAACCGCGAGGACATCGACCGCATCCGCAGGCTTGCCGTCGGCTTTTCGGATACGCATCCGCAAACGCCGGTGGACGTCCGGGCGTACCGGCTGGCGTATGACCTGCTGGAGGAGGTGGGAAAAACCGGCGGCTTTGACATATACCTGCTGGATGTGGTGATGCCGCACATGACCGGCGTGGACCTGGCCCGGCGGATCCGGGCGCGCAAGGAACGGGCGGAAATCCTGTTTCTGACGGTCTCGCGGGAGTACGCGGTGGAGGCCTTTGACGTCAAGGCCGCGGGGTACCTGATCAAGCCGGTGCGGCAGGCGGACTTTGACCGGGCGCTGCTGGAGTGCCTGGGCCGGCTGTCGCCGCAGGGGGCGCCGGCCCTGATGCTGAAGCTGAAGGACGGGCTGCAGCGGGTGCCGCTGCGGGAGCTGGTGTGCATTGAGAGCTTCAATCACAACCAGGTCTGCACCCTGTCCGATGGCTCGGTGCTGGAAACGGCCGCAACCCTGTCGGAGCTGATGGCGCAGCTGGGGAGCTGCCCTGCGTTTGTCCGCCCGCACCGGGCGTATATCGTCAATATGGATTACATCCGCAAGCTTTCGGGACATGAGCTGCTGCTGACCAACGGCCGGCGGATTCCGGTCCCGCAGAACGGATACGGAAGGCTGAAGGAAACCTACCTCGCCTACATGACCCGCACCTGAGCCGGGCTGTCATTTCACGCAGAAAAAGCGACGTTTCACGCAAATCCGCCGCTTTTTCTTCGGTTTTCTTTTATAATGGGCAGGGATGCAGGCCTGTTTGCTCCGATACTCTGACATGGAAAGCCGGTGGAAGGAATGAAGTGGTTCCGGAAAAAGAAAAAGCTGCCGCTGCGCTTTGCGGACGCCGCCCGGTTCAACTGGGCGCTGGATACCGACCGGGAGCTCCGGGACGGGATGACGCGGCTGGCCGAGCAGTTCCCCGGCCTGACCGAGGAGCGCTATACGCAGAAGCTGCTGGAGCTGTTCCGGCGGGCCGGGCTGGAGCTGAGCGCCGCGGACCTGAAGATGCTGCTGGCCCTGCGGCGGGAAACCGACCGGATGCTGCTGCACGAGGAAGGGAAGGACAAAGGGGGAGAATGCGATTGAGAAAGCACGCGC
>CALWQR010000173.1 GCA_944383705.1 uncultured Clostridia bacterium | reverse complement strand
CCGGCATACTCATCCGGTTCTCTGACGTCCAAGAGAACCGCTCCCGGCGTTTGCCGGAATGCTTTCACACCCTCATCCATCCGGATTTTTGTCAATGGAAACATGTTCATCCCCCCTGCCGCCCACGCGGCGCCATCGTCAGCAGCCGCTCCGCATCCTGCGGCAGCAGCCGTTCTGCAACAATAGGATACCGCAACGGGGACGGCTTTTTCCGTGATTCGGTCACGTTCGGTGAAAAAATTTTGAGCGGAAAAGGGGACGCCCCGCAAAAGGCGTCCCGGAAAGCCGCTGATGGCGGTTATTGCTTGACCGAAAACTGGTAAACCGTGGTATGCTCGTAGGTCTCTCCCGGCTCCAGGATAACATTGGTGAAATTGGCATGGTTGACGCTGTCCGGCATTTTCTGTGTTTCAAGACAGAACGCCGCCTGCCTGCTCTGCGGGCAGCCCCCCTTGAAGGGATGCTCGGCGTCGTCCAGGAAATTGCCGGTATACAGCTGTACGCAGGGCTGGTTGGTGAACACCTTGAGCATCCGGCCGCTGTTGGGCTCGTACACCTCCACGCGCAGCACCGGCTCCTTGGTCTCCCCGCCGGCAAAGCAGAAGCAGTGGTCGTAGCCGCCGGCGATTTTGAGGTCGTCGTTGCCGCAGTCAAAATCCCGGCCGATGGTTTTGGGCTCGCGGAAATCGAACGGGGTGTTGTTGACCGAGCGGATCTCCCCGGTGGGAATGAGCTGCTTGTCGGTGGGCAGGTAGTGGTCGGCGTCCATTTGCAGCACGTGGTCGAAAATTTTGCCCGAGGCATAGCCGCCCAGGTTGAGATACACATGGTTGGTCAGGTTGACCGGTGTGCGCCGGTCGGTTGTGGCCTCATAGTGAATCGAGAGCGCGTTGGAGGCCAGCAGCGCGTAGGTTACGGTCACGTCCACATTGCCGGGGTAGCCCTCCTCCCCGTCCGGGGAGTGCAGCGAAAGAATCAGCCGCGGCTCGTCCCCGTCGGCCGGCCTGACGCTCCAGAGCCGGTGCGAATACCCGACCTTGCCGCCGTGCAGCGAGTTGGGGCCATCGTTCCGGAAGAGCTGATAGGCCTTTCCGTCCAGCGCAAAGCGCCCGTTTGCAATGCGATTGCAGGTTCTGCCCACCAGCGCGCCGAGATACCCGCCGGCCAGCACATAATCCCGCAGCGAGTCATAGCCCGCCGCGACATCCGAGCACCGCCCGTACTTGTCCGGCACCCGGATTTCAGTGATGGCGCCGCCCAGCTCACAGATCGTCACCTCCATACCGGCGGCATTCTTCATGGTGTAGCAATACACCTCGCGCTCGGCGTCCAACGATCCGAAATAATGCCTTGTAATCATGAATTCCTCTCCTTTCCCCTCGGCCATCAGTCATCATAGCCGTTCGGGTTCTTCTTCTGCCAGTTGGCCAGGTCGCGGCACATGTCCTCAATGTTGTACTGCGCCTCCCAGCCCAGCACCTCGCGCGCCCTGGTCGGGTCTGCATAGCAGGTGGCAATGTCGCCCGGGCGGCGGTCCACAATTTTGTAGGGCACCTTCAGGCCGGACGCCTTTTCATAGGCATGTACAATCTCCAGCACCGAATATCCGGTGCCGGTGCCGATGTTGTAGTACTCCACCCCGGTCACCTTTGCGGCGCGGTCCAGCGCCTTGAGGTGGGCGCGGGCCAGGTCCACGACATGGATGTAATCGCGCACGCCGGTGCCGTCCTTGGTGTCATAGTCCCCGCCGAACACCGAAAGATAGGGCAGCTGTCCGGCCGCCACCTTTGCCACATAGGGCAAGAGGTTGTTCGGGATACCGCGCGGATTTTCGCCAATCAGTCCGCTGGGATGCGCGCCGATGGGGTTGAAATAGCGCAGCACCGAAACGCTCCAGGCGGGGTCGGCCACCCATACGTCCTTGAGAATGCGCTCGATCATCAGCTTGGTCTCGCCGTAGGGATTGGTGGTGGAGAGCGGGAAGTCCTCGCGAATCGGCACGGTCTTGGGCATCCCGTACACCGTGGCCGAGGAACTGAATACAATGCGCCGGGCGTTGTGCTCGGCCATCAGCTCCACGAGATGGAGCGTGGAGAGCAGATTGTTGCGGTAATAGCGCACCGGCTGGGAAACCGACTCCCCAACGGCCTTCAGCCCCGCGAAGTGAATGGCCGAATCGATATCCGGGTTCTCCCGGAACACCCGCTCCAGCGCGGCACGGTCGCACAGATCCGCCTCGTAAAAGCGGAAATCCTTTCCGGTGATCTCCCGGATGCGCTCCAGCGCACGGGGAGAGCTGTTGACATAGTTATCGACAATGACAATCTCCCTGCCCGCCCCGAGCAGCTCGACCGCAGTGTGGGAACCGATGAATCCGGCGCCGCCGGTAATGAGAATAGACATGAATTTGTTCCTTCCTGGTAAAAATATTGATAACGGAATGGCGGACCTCAGTCCGCCTACAGACTGTAGACCAAAGCAAGGCTTCCATCAGTTTGCTAAAAGTTTTGATCAAACTTTTTCAAAAGTTTGCGGGGTCGAGGGCGCGGAGCCCTCGTCGCCCTCCGCAGAGGGCGAAATTCCTATACGGCG
>CALWQR010000172.1 GCA_944383705.1 uncultured Clostridia bacterium | reverse complement strand
GCGGTTCGGTTGGCGCCGCGCCGGCCGCCGGTCCTCCGGCCGCTGGCGGTTCGGTTGGCGCCGCGCCGGCCGCCGGTGTTCCGGCTGCTGCCGGTTCGGTTGGCGCCGCGCCGGCCGCCGGTGTTCCGGCTGCTGCCGGTTCGGTTGGCGCCGCGCCGGCCGCCGGTCCTCCGGCCGCTGGCGGTTCGGTTATTGGCGATTCGGCAGACGGCGCGCCGCTTTGCGCCGCATCGGGCCGCGCCGGCGGTTCCTGCGGCGCGGCGGTGCGTTCGGGGTCAGAATCCATCGGCGTCAGATCGGTTTCTTTTCCCATTCCGGATTCCTTTCTCCGGGCTGCCCGACTGCACGGGCTCCCGGAACATATTGTATGGATTTGCCGCCCCGGTTATGCGGAGCGGCAGAAATCCCGTAGCGGTTCAGAATTTGATGGGCTTGGAGTTGAGGTATTTCTTGACCATCAGCGCCACCTTGAAGGTGATGGCGTGCTCGAACTCCCGCAGGTCCAGCCCGGTCAGCTTGCGGATTTTCTCCAGACGGTACACCAGCGTGTTGCGGTGCACAAACAGCTTGCGCGAGGTCTCGGAGACGTTCAGGTTGTTCTCGAAGAAGCACTGGATGGTCAGCAGGGTTTCGCGGTCCAGCGACTCCAGGCTCCCCTTCTTGAACACCTCCTGCAGGAACATCTCGCACAGCGTGGTGGGCAGCTGGTAAATCAGGCGGCCGATGCCCAGGTTTTCGTAACTGATAATGCTC
This sequence comes from uncultured Clostridia bacterium, assembly GCA_944383705.1. GTDB lineage: Bacteria > Bacillota > Clostridia > Oscillospirales > CAG-272 > UMGS1865. The sequence continues at coordinate 1,970 of CALWQR010000172.1, read as the reverse complement.
TTTTCGGTTTCAAACACCTTGCCCACATCCAGCGCGATCTGCGCCTCCTTGTACGCGCGGGCCAGATCCTTGATGTTCTCCACAATCGTGGAGATACCAATGGCAACCTTGGTGTAAAACTCGGCCGAAAGCGTGTCGGCAATGTTGGTGGCAATCTTTTCCACATCCTTGCTCTCGGTGCCGGGCTTGATGTCCTTGACCAGCACAATGTCGTGCTCGCCGACGCTGATGACATAATCCTTGGACTTGTCGGGGAACATGTTCTGCAGCATTTCAAAGGGCATCATATCGGTCTTGCCGTAGAACTTGATCAGGAAGACGATGCGCAGCTCCTCGGTGTTGAAGTGCAGCTCCTTGGACTTGATATAAATGTCGCTGGGCAGGATGTTGTCCAGAATGATGTTTTTGATGAAGGAGCCCTTGTCGTACTTCTCATCATAAAGATTCTTGATGTTGCCCAGCGAGATGGCCAGCAGCTTGGACATCTTCTCGGCCATCTTGTCCTCGCCCTCGACAAAGACGATGTACTCGTTCTTGGTTCCGTTGCCCATGGGGCGGTAGGTGTAGCCGGCCGAGGTGACCACATCGCTGGTGTAGTTCAGCTCGTCCCGCACGCCCTGCCGGATTTCCCCGATGCGGACCAGCTCGGAGCAGGCAATGATGACGCCGTTCTCGTCGATGACGCCGATGACGCGGTCGATCGCGTCCTTCATCTGGTGGATGACACCCTGAAACAATTTGTTAGACATTTTTCTTCTCCCATCCATAAAATTTTTCGTAGGCTTGGCCTGTAGAATTCCAACTATATTTTACACCATTATTTGTGATTTTTCAATAGGGTTTTCAATATTTTTCCCAATTTTCAAAAAAAATTTTATGCAGCATGCCGTTACCACCGGAAAAACGCGAAAAATCAAGTCGTTTTTGGTAGAATTTGCCGAATCTGCTGCTCGGGCGACAGCTCCAGCGCGTAAGAAAGGCAGGCCAGCGCAAAGGTTGCGGCGGTCTCGGTGCGCAGGATCCGGGGCCCCAGGTTGACCGCCAGCAGCCCCGCCGCGCGGGCCGCGGCGGCCTCCTCGGGGGCAAAGCCCCCCTCGCTGCCCACCATCACCGAGACCGTCAGGGGCTGCCCGGGCGGCGCCGGACGCCCCTGCCTGCCGGAGAGGAAGCGGTTCAGCACGGCCGGCAGGGGCTCGGCGTCCTCCCCCTCGTAGCACAGCAGTGGCAGGTTGGCCTGCGCGGCCAGCGCCAGCGCGCCGGCAAAGTCCGCCGTGGGCCATACCCGCGGCACCATCCCCCGCCCGCTCTGCTTGGCGGCCTCCAGGGCAATGCGGTCGCGGCGCTGCTGCCGGGCCGCGCTCTCCCCGCTCCCCGCGCGGGCCACGCAGCGCGCGCTCTGGAACGGGTGAATGCCGCAGGCGCCGCATTCCACGGCCTTCTGAATCACGGTTTCCAGCTTATCCCCCTTGGGCAGCGCCTGAAAGACCTCGGCGCGGTAGGGTGGCTCGCTGCTGCCGGCCAGAGGCGCTATCACCCGGGCGCACACCCGGTCGGGCAAAAATGCGGTCAGCTCGCACAGGTACCCCGCCCCCTTTCGGTCGCAGACGGTGACGCGCTCCCCCACCGCCATGCGCAGCGAACGGGAAATATGATGCATATCGTCGCCGGTGAATGCCACTTCCCGGCCCGGCTCCGGCACGGTTTCCAAAAAGAATCTCGGCATGGCTCCCCCCGCTTTCCAGTCAGTACCTATATTGTACTACATAATCACCAATCCGTCAAGAGGGTTTTTGTAATTTTTGTCCTCCGATGCGTCATTTTTTACGAAAAAATCCAAAAAAGCCACCCACCAAGGAACGACAATGCCCACCCCCGGCCCCGGCCCCGGCCAGCGGCCGGTTTGAAAAAGGGGACAGCAGGGGCCCGGAGCTTTTTGCCCCTCCGCGGGGCCGGAAAACCGGCCAAAGGCT
>CALWQR010000171.1 GCA_944383705.1 uncultured Clostridia bacterium | reverse complement strand
GCTGGAAAGCAATTTATTCCCGGGCGCATGGCCCGACATACAAGACGAACCTCCCGACCGGCCCTTCCTGCTGGATCAGGAGGGAAACCCGAATGGGGACATATCAGCGGCAGAATTGGAACAGGGCAGGCTGCTATCAAGAACCCCCGCAAATAAGGGATTCTGAACGGATTCAGTAAAAAATAAAAGCGCCCTCCTGACAAATTTGTGAACTGCCCCAGGTTGTGCAGACAGTACAAAAAAGAGCCCTGGTAGGAAATATTAAGCTTTAGGTGGAGAGGCGCCGCGCAAGCGGCGCCTCTCCAGTCTTTAACTGGATGCGTTCGTGGCAAGCGATTTGTCAAGGGGGCTTTTTCTTTCCGTGACAAAATATGCCCGCCCCATTGGATAACCATAGCAATCCGGCAGCTTTTCCAAATCGGCCCGCATGTCCAAAATGTCGGCCGATGCCTGGTGGGCAGGGCGCTTGTGAGGAAAGGTGGGAGACTTGACAAAATATGCGCCATACAGATCCGGCGCCGAAGGGCAAATCGAAGGGCCAAATGAAAAAGTTCAAACGCCGGCGGCCCCTGAGCCTCGCCCCGGCAAAATAGGCCGGATTTCGGACGAGATAGACAATCCCCCTTGAGCTGCGGCAGCGGGCCCTGTATACTGCATAATAAAAGATGGACAGGAGGCGCCGTTCATGTGGGATTTGCTGATCGTGGGCACCGGCCCGGCCGGGGTATCTGCCGCGTTGACCGCCAGGGCCAGGGGGCTTTCGTTCCTCTGGTTTGGCAGCCGGCGGCTCAGTGACAAGGTCGAAAAGGCAGAGCGTATCCTGAATTACCCCGGCCTGCCCCGGGTGACCGGCCGGGAGCTGCGGGACGCTTTTCTGCGGCAGGTGGATGATCTTGGCATCCCAATCCAGCAAGCACGGGTGGCGGCGGTCTACGAGATGGGCGGGCACTATGCTGTCTGCGCCGGGCCGGATTTCTATGAAGGGCGCTGCCTGATCCTGGCCACCGGCGTGGCGGCACGCGGGCAGATCCCCGGCGAAAACCGGCTGCTGGGCAAGGGGGTCAGCTGCTGCGCCACCTGCGACGGCGAGCTGTACCGCGGGCGGAACATCGCGGTGGTGTGCGAAAGCCAGAGCCTGGAGGAGGACGTCCGCTTTTTGCAAAGCGTGGCGGGCCATGTGGAACTGTTCTGCACCTACGCGGGCGGCCTGGCCGATACACCGGGCTGCCACAAAGGCCGGCCCCAGACCATCGAGGGGGACGACCGGGTGACCGGGGTGCGCTGGGCGGATGCGACCCTCCCGGTGGAGGGCGTGTTCTGCCTGCGGGAAACGGTGGCCCCGCAGGCGCTCCTATCCGGCCTTGCCATGGAAAACGGCCATATCCAGGTGGACCGGGCCCAGCGCACCAACCTGCCCGGCTGCTTTGCCGCCGGGGACTGCACCGGCCGCCCCTACCAGTACGCCAAGGCGGCGGGCGAGGGCAATGTGGCGGTGCACAGCGCGCTGGCTTTCCTGGCGCAACCGCAGGAGGAACCGCGATGAAACCCGGCTGGCTGGGCTACCTGGGGCGGCTGGCGGGCGTGCTGGCCGGCAATGCGCTGCTGGCCTACGGGGTGGCGGCGGTCTACCTGCCTGCCGGGCTGGCGGTGGGCGGCGCCACTGGCGTAGGGCTGATCCTCCACACACTGTTTGGGCTGGACACCGCTGTGTCCGTCTTTGTGCTGAACCTGGGCCTGCTGGTGGCCGGATGGGCCTGCATCGGGCGGGAGTTTGCCATCAACACAGCGGCCGGGTCGCTGGCCTATCCAGTGTTTCTGGGGCTGTGCCAGCGTTTGCCCGCCTTTTCACTGCTCGAAACCGACCGCTTCGCGGCCCTTGTGTGCGGGGCCTGCTTTGTGGGGGCCGGCGTGGGGGTTACACTTCGGGCCGGCGCTTCCACCGGCGGCAGCGACTCGCTGGCCATGATCCTGCACCGGACAATCCGGCTGCCGGTAGCGGGGGTCAAAATGGCCGCCGACTACGGCGTGATGGCCATGGCGTTCTGGATGGCTGGCGGGCGCAACCTCTGGTTCAGCGTGATGGCCCTGGCCATCGAAACTTTTGTGATGAACCGGACCATGCTGGCGGGCGCCGCCCAGCTGCAGCTGCTGGTGATCTCCGACCACTACGAGGAGATCCGGCAGGCCCTGCTTTGCGAGGCACAGGCCGGCGTGACGATGCTCCACGCAGACACCGGCCTGCGGCGGACGCCGGGCAGCGTGGTGTTCTGCGTCATCCCTAACAAGAAGCTGTACGGCGTCAAGGCGGCCATCCGCCGCATCGACCCCGGCGCATTTTTGACCATCGCCGCCGTCCGGGAAGTGCAGGGCCAGGGGTTCACCGCCGCGCGCATCCCCCTGCCGGTGGGAAAATAGGAGGAAACGTATGCAATCCAAACTTGTTGCCGCCAAGGACTACCATGAAGTGGCTCTGGACATCCCGGCGTTTGTGCCCGACCAGGCCGCTCTGCAAAAAGAGCTGGACCGGCTCCGCAACCCGTATGTGACCTGGGAGCCGGGCGGCACGGCGGCTGCCGGCGATATGGTCCGCTGTTCGCTGCACTCTGCGCTGCCGCGCTTTCAAAAAGACAGCATCCGCTTTGTGGCGGGCAGCGGGATGTACAATCCAACGCTGGAAGCCCTGGCCATCGGCATGCAGGCCGGCGAGTCCCGCACGGCGACCCTGCCGGAGGGGGAGGTCACCCTGACCGTGCAGGCCGTGCAAAAGCGGGTTGTGCC
>CALWQR010000170.1 GCA_944383705.1 uncultured Clostridia bacterium | reverse complement strand
GGCTGGTGTACCAGGAATTTTTTTTTTTTTTTCTCGGCATGTCGGTCACGCGCAGCCGGAGCCGCACGCACGGCGCGCCGGTCTGCCCGAACGGCGACGTCCGCCGCCTGACCGACCGCCTGCCCTACACCTTGACCGGGGCGCAGCGGCGCGCGGGGGAGGACATCCGCCGGGACATGGCCCGGGACGTGCCGATGAGCCGGATGCTGGTGGGGGACGTTGGCTGCGGCAAAACCGTCTGCGCCGCCGCCGCCATCCTGATTGCCGTACAGAACGGCCGGCAGGCGGCCCTGATGGCGCCGACCGAAATCCTGGCCCGCCAGCATTTTCAGGAGCTTTCGGCTCTGTTCGGGCCCCTGGGCATTTCCTGCGCGCTGCTCATCGGTGCCTCCACGGCCAAGGAAAAGCGTGAGATCCGGGAGGCGCTGGCCGCCGGGTCGGAGCGGCGGCTGGATGTGGTCATCGGCACGCACGCCCTGCTCTCGGAGGGGGTGGAATTCGCCAGCCCGGGGCTGGTGGTGACCGACGAGCAGCACCGCTTTGGCGCGCGGCAGCGGGCGGCGCTGGCCGGCAAGAACGCGCACGCGCACCTGCTGGCCATGAGCGCCACCCCCATCCCGCGCTCGCTGGCCCTGGTGCTGTACGGCGACATGGACCTTTCGCGCATTGACGAGATGCCCCCGGGACGGCAGCGGGTGGACACCTTTGTGGTGGACGAGAGCTACCGCGCCCGGCTCAACGGCTTTATCGGCCGGCTGATGGCCGAGGGCGGGCAGGTGTATGTGGTCTGCCCGGCGGTGGAGGAGCAGGAGACCCAGCCCGGCGAGGTGGAGCTGTGCGACCTGAATCCCGACGGCAGCGTGCGCGGGAACCGGGAGGAAAAGCCCCCGCTCAAGGCGGCGGTGAGCTACGCCGCCGAGCTGGCCGCAGCCTTCCCGGACCGCTCGGTCGCCTTTCTGCACGGCAGGCTCAAAAGCCGCGAAAAGGAGGAGATTATGCGGCGGTTTGCGGCGGGCGAGGTGCAGCTGCTGGTCTCCACCACGGTCATCGAGGTCGGGGTAAACGTCCCCAACGCCTGCCTGATGGTGGTGGAGAACGCCGAGCGCTTCGGCCTCTCGCAGCTGCACCAGCTGCGCGGGCGCGTGGGGCGCGGCAGCCGCAAATCCTACTGCGTGCTGGTTACCGGCGGCAGCGGCCCGGTGGGCGAGCGCTCGCGGGCGCGCCTGCAGGTCATGCGCACCACCTACGACGGCTTTGCCATTGCCGAGCAGGACCTGGAGCAGCGCGGCCCCGGCGATTTTCTCGGCGTTGCCGCCGACGGCCCGGTGCGCCAGAGCGGCGAGCTGACCTTCCGCCTGGCCAACGCCGCCGAGGACGCCGGCCTGCTGACCCAGGCTGCGGCCGACGCCCGCGACCTGGCGGCCGACGACCCCGGGCTGACCGCTCACCCGCTGCTCCGGGCGCGCGTGAGCGGAATGTTTGCGATGGAGAGCGGCCTGCTCAGCTGACGCCGGCCGGCGCGCGACAAAACCAACCGAACCCAAAGGAGGAGCAAACCATGTACCGTACCGTTGTCATTGAATATTCGCCGCAGGCCGAGGCCATGGCCGAAAAAATCGAGGCCGCAGCCAACGCAATGTTAGAAAAGGGCTTTCGCCTTGTGACCATGTCGGTCACGGGGGCCGCCCGGGCCATTCTGGTCTTTGAAGAGTCGGTCTGAGCGCCGGGACGGGAGAGCGTGTCATGGGAGTCAGACCGACCTATATCCGCCACATCCACGGCTCCCAGCGGACCAGCTCCGCAGGGCCGGATGTCTTTGCCAGGCCGCACACCGGCAAGCCCTACCGCGACCTGATCAAGCTGCACCATATTGTCGATGAGAATACCCGCTACATTTATACCCTGGGCAAGTGCCTTTATCCGCCCGGGTTCGAGTCGGTTTCCTCCATGCAGCGCTGGATGGTGGTGTATGTGGTCCAGGGGCGGCTCCGCTTCCGGGACCGGGTGCTGACGCCGGGGGATTTTGTCTACATTCCGCCCGCCATTTCGCATATCCTGACCTCCCCCAGGGGCGAGACCCCGCTGTACTACTGGTTCACCTCGGACGACGCAATGCTGCGCCCCCTGCTGCAGGCCTGCGGGTTCGGGGAGGACGCCATTGTCGGGCACTGCGCCGAGGGGGAGCAGGTGTCCGGGCTGATGGAACGCATGATTTACCGGCCGCACGGCAGTGCCGATTACCGGGTGTTCTTTGTCGGGGTATTCGGCCAGCTGCTCTCCTACTTTTCCCGGGACGCCGCGGGTGCGGGAGAAAAGCTGTCGGTGCGGCTGTTTGAGCGCTGCCTGACCTATATCGAGTACCGCAGCGGGCTGCTGACGGTGGACGAGCTGGCCAAAAACTATCACGTCTCCCGGCAGTACCTGTACCAGATTTTCCGGCAGAACGGCGGCGCCTCCCCGCAGACATACATCATGGAGGCCAAAATGAAAAGCGCCGACAAATTCCTGCTCACCACCGATTACAGCATCACACAGATTGCCGAGCACCTGCGCTACAACAACTACAACCATTTTTCGCAGGCCTACAAGCGCTTTTACGGCATTCTGCCGCGCGAGCGCCGCCGGCAGGCCATGGGGCAGCACGGCCCCGGGCAGAATCCCCCCGGCTGACGCAGGCCCGCCGGGGACAGAGGGCAAAGGGCGCCGGCAACCGCGTACCGCACGCGGCTGCCGGCGCCCTTTGCCCATTGCAGCAGAATTGTGCCGACAAGAACCGGAAAGCCGGGAACCGGAAAGCCGGCAAGCTCCCCTCGCCTCAGGGCTGCGCCGGGCCGTCCGGTTCCCTCT
>CALWQR010000169.1 GCA_944383705.1 uncultured Clostridia bacterium | reverse complement strand
CGTCCGGGCAGGCCGCACCGGCCCCGCGCCGGGTGTGCGAGACCGCGCAGGCCGAGCAGAGCCAGCTGATTATCGGTCTGCGGGGCGCTCCGCGGCTGGGCGAGCCCGGCTATTACGCCTGCGCGGTGGCGGAGGAGCTGCTGGGGGGCTCCCCCATCTCCCGCCTGTTCACCTATGTGCGCGAAAAGCGCAGCCTTTGCTATTCCTGCTCGTCGGCCTACGCCTCGCTCTGCGGCACGGTGACGGTCAGCTGCGGGCTGTCGGCAGGGAACCGGGCGGAGGCCGAGGCCGAGATCTTCCGCCAGCTGGACGCCCTGCGGCAGGGGGACTTTACCGCTGCCGAGCTGGATGCCGCGCGCAAATCCCTCCTGCTTGCCTACCGGCAGACCGAGGACAGCCCCGCCGGGCTGGAGAGCTACTACCACACCCGGGCGCTGGCCGGCTGCCCCGCCACGCTGCGGGAATGCCGGGAGGCGCTGGCGGCGGTCACCGCCGGGGAGGTAATGCAGGCGGCCGCCCGCCTGCGGCCTGCGCTGGTGTATTTTCTGGAAGGAACGCGGACCGGCGGAGCGGGAGGGGAGGGAGCGGATGACGATGACGACGCGGACCTCTGAGCTGCTGGGCGAGCGCTATTTTGTGCAGCGGCACCCCTGCGGGCTGCGGATGCTGGTGTTCCCCAAGGAATGCGCCACCACGCACGCGCTGCTGGCCGTGCCGTTCGGCTCGCTGGACCGGCGCTACCGTCTGCCGGACAGCCCCGGGTGGGTGACGCTGCCCGACGGCACGGCGCACTTCCTCGAGCACAAGCTGTTCGACAATCCCGACGGCAGCGATTCCTTTGCCCGCTTCTCGGAGCTGGGGGCCGACGCCAACGCCTACACCGACTACGGCCATACCGCCTATCTGTTCAGCTGTACCGAGCACTTTGACGAGGCGCTGGCCGAGCTGCTGCGCTTTGTCACCACGCCGCATTTCACGCCGGAGGGGGTGCAAAAGGAGCTGGGCATCATCGCCGAGGAAATCCGGATGTACCGGGACGACCCCTGGGACCGCTGCTTTCAGAACCTGATGCGGGGCATGTACCGCGAAAATCCGGTGCGCCGCCCCATCTGCGGCAGCGAGCGCTCGATTTCCCGCATCACCGCCGATACCCTGTCCGCCTGCTACCGCACCTTTTACCGGCTGCCCGACATGGTGCTGGCGGTGTGCGGCAATGTCACGCCGGAGCAGGTGCGGCGGGTGGCCGACGCGGTGCTGCCCGGCGCGCCGCCCCCCGGCGCTCCGCCCGTGCGCGCCGGGTTGACCGAGCCGCCGGAGGTCTGCCGCGCCGAATGCCGGGAGCGGATGCCGGTGGCAAAGCCGTTGTTCGCCATCGGCATCAAGGATACCGATATCCCGCGGGACCCCGTTGCCCGTCTGCGCCGCGAGGCGGCCATGCAGCTGCTCTCCGAGCTGCTGTTCTCCCGCTCCGGCCGCTTTTTCAGCCGGGTGTTTGAGGACGGGCTGCTCACGGCCGCCTATTCCTACGGCTATTCGGTCTGCGACCGCTTTGCCTTTCACACGGTCTCGGGCGAGAGCGACCGGCCCGGGGAGGTGCTGCGTCTGCTGCGCGAGCACCTGGAGCAGGCGCGCAGCCGCGGCATTGACCGGGCGGATTTTGAGCGCTGCCGGCGGATGCTGTATGCCGACGAAATCCGCGCCTACGATTCGGCCGAGGAAATTGCCGGGACGCTGCTGAGCTTTGCGCTGGACGGCACCGATCCCTTTGATTACCCCGCGCTGCTGGCCGGCATCCGCCCGCAGGAGCTGACCCCGCTGCTGGACGGGCTGCTGCGCGACGGGGCGTGGTGCCTCTCGCAGATTCTTCCCACCGACGCATGAAAAGGAGATTGCGCTATGAATCAGGTTATCGTATTTTTTGAGGGGCTGGGACTGCCCCGCATGACGCTGAACAAGGTGGCCTTTACCCTGTTCGGCCGGCTGGAGGTGCGCTGGTACGGCATTCTCATCACGCTCGGCATTGTGCTGGCCTTCCTGTACGCGTTCTGGCGCGGCAGGCAGGAGGGCGTCACGCTGGATGACATTACCGACGTGGGCCTTGCCACCGTGCTTTGCGGCGTGATTGGGGCGCGGCTGTACTATGTGCTCACCAGCCTCGATCAGTTCACGGATTTCAAATCCGTGTTTGCCATCTGGAACGGGGGACTGGGGATTTACGGCGGCATCATCGGCGGGTGCATCGGCATTCTCATTGTCTGCGCCGTCAAAAAGCTGCGCTGGCGCAGGCTGTTTGACATGATTGCCCCCGGCGTGATGATTGCGCAGGCGCTGGGCCGCTGGGGCAACTTCTTCAACGGGGAGGCCTACGGCTACCCCATCGGCGAGACCACGCGCTATTTCTTCTTTACCAAGGAGTTTGAGCTCAACTCGGGCGAGGGAACCTTTTTCAACCTCTTCCGCATGGGGCTCTACCCCAACGAGTACAGCGCCACCAGCATGGTGTTCGTGCACCCCACCTTTCTGTACGAGAGTGTGTGGAATATCCTGGGCTTTGTGCTGATCAATCTGTTCTACAAACGCAAAAAATTTGACGGGCAGGTCGCCCTGATGTACTTTACCTGGTACGGCTTCGGGCGGATGTTCATCGAGGGGCTGCGCACCGACAGCCTGTATATCTTCAAGGGGCTGATTTCGCAGGATGGTCTGCGCATTTCTCAGCTGGTGGGCCTGATTTGCTTTGTGGCGGGGCTGATTTTGCTGATTGTGTTCGGCGTGCGCAACCGTGGGAACAAGCCCGGCTTTGTCATCGCCACGCGCGAGCTGCCGGTGCGCCGCATGACCGCTACCGGAGAGATTGTGATCGAGCAGCCCGCATCTGTTCAGGCTTCCTCCGGGCCGGACGGCGA
>CALWQR010000168.1 GCA_944383705.1 uncultured Clostridia bacterium | reverse complement strand
TCCCCGTCCGCCGCATCCTCATACGCCGGGTAGACGGGGTCCTCCTCGGCGCCGGTCAGCAGAACGGGAGAAAGCGACAGCAGCATGGCCGCCGTCAGCAGAAAAGCAAGACATTTGCGGATGGTTGTCGTACGCATGGTTTTTCTCCTTTCAGGATATCTGATGATGTGGGAACAGCGTGTAGGTGATGAGCACCGGGCAGTGGTCCGAGAGCTCCTGGTTCCGGTTTTCCTCGTCCAGCACCGTGTGCGTCAGGACATTGATGTCCTCCTCGCGCACGAAGCAGAAATCTATGGCGGAAGCGCCGCAGGTGTTGGCGGGGTCCTGGTGGCGGGTCAGATCCATGGCATTGTGCATTCCTGCATCCTGAATCATTGTGTAGTAGCGGGAAGAGGATGTGACATTGAAGTCGCCGGTCAGAATCACAGGCCCCTCTGTCCGCCCGACCAGCTGCATCAGGATAGTGAACTGCGCCTCCCGCACGGGCTCCTCAAAACTCATGTGCGTGTTGCAGTGGGTCAGACGCGCGCCGGTCTGCAGGTCCTCCAGCACCGCGGTGGTCAGCACCCGGTACTGCGGCGTATCCGGCAGCTTGGACATGGTCCCCGGCGTGGGCGAGAGCCACTGGGTGCTGGTTTCCACCAGCCGGAACCGGTCCTTGCGGTAGAACACCGCATTGCGCCAGCGCTGCCAGCTGGTGTCGTTGATTTCCCCCACCACGCCGTAGTACCGGCCCAGGCGCCCGGTCAGGGCCTCGTACCAGACCTCGGAGCACTCCTGTACTCCGATGGTGTCCGGCATTTCGCGCAGGATCAGTTCCACCACGCGGTCGATCCGCTCACTGCCGGCCTGCACACTATACAGCAGATTGAAGCTCATGGAGGTATAGGTTTCGGACTGCATCGGAATGCAGCGGTTATCCTGGGACACCTCCAGCCGCCCGTCCGATACGGCAGCGGACAGCGACTGCTCGAGAAAGCTGCGCACGGCGCTGCGCACGGCGTACACCTCGCCGCCGCCCAGGTACAGCTGGTTTTCCCCGAACCAGACCACCCCCTCGTTGGGGTCAGCCTGCTCCAGCGCGGTCTGGCAATCCCCGGGCAGCTGCCGGTTTGCGGAGCCGATGACAATTTCATACGTTCCGGCCGGCTCCCTGTCGTCAACAACCTCCAGCCGGTAACCGTACAGCCCGGTGATGGCATCGCGCAGCCGGTAGGCCTCGTTGCGTTCGCCGTACAGCGCCGCGCGGGCGTATACAATGCGGTAGTTCCGCAGCTCGGCGCCGCACAGCGTGACCGAATCCAGCGCATATTCGGTGATCTCCCGCAGACCGAATTCCCGGGAAAGCTGCCAGCTGCCGGACGCCTCCCCCGGCAGGCATTCCTGCAGGAAGCGCCCGACGGCCGCAAGGGTCTGCTGTGGGCTCCCGCCGCAAATCACAACATCGTCGCCCGAAACCGCAATGGCGTAGTCGCCGTAACGCAGGCCGGAGAGGACCCCGGCGCTGGCCTGCCGGTTGGTTGCGCCCACCAGAATTTCGTGCGGCTGCTCGTCGGCATAGTCGTTGCCGATGCGCAGCTCCACCCCGGTGGCGTCCTTGATTTCGTCGCGCAGCAGCACGGCGGCGTCCACCTCTGCCGCCGCGGCCTCCTCAGCGCGGACAATCACATAGTCGCTGGTGCCGTCGGCAATCAGGTCCAGGAGAGCGGCCGGCGTTCCCTCCCCCGTGCCTGCGGTCCCATCGCCAGGGCCGGCCGGCGGGTCCTGCCGGCAGCCGGCCAGCAGAGCAAGCAGCGCCAGCGCGGCCAGCAGCACCGGCAGCCGCCGGAGCGCCCGGCACCGCCCGCCGGGCAGAAAGGTCCGGTCGGTCATCACTCAGCCTCCGGCTGTATCTCGGGCTGTGCGATGTCCGCAAGAATGCCGTTGATGTACTCGCGTTCTCCCTCAATCTTGGAAATCCAGTTGTCGTCGTTGTCGGTCAGGCTGTAGCGGAACAGCGCGATGCTCCCCTGCCGCCAGGTAAAACGGGAGCTGAAAATGCGGTTGACGTCCACATAAATGTTCCCCTTGATGATGTCAAACATCTGGGAGTCCACTTCGTCGCCGGCAGACCACCGGCTCTTCATGCAGTCCTCAAACAGCGTGGGCGCCGAGGAACGGTAGCTCTCGGACGCCATGCATTCCAGCACGGCCGCGGACATGTCCGGGGCAGCGGCGTTGAGCGGCACGCAGAAGTTGGAATAGGCAAAGCCGAGATTGGTGTAGTAGGACTCCTGCCCGGCATTCAGCTTGGGATAGGGCAGCACGCCGTACTCCCAGTTCTCGTCGCGGAAGGCCTTGATGGTGCTGCCGGCTACCGCACCGAACAGCGCATAGCCGGATTTGATGGTGTTGTAGGCCGTGTCGCCGGAGGTCACCCGATAGAGGCAGTCCCCCGAATCCCACAGCCACTCGTTCAGGGTTTCAATCAGCTCTTGCACGGTGTTTCCGGTAAACTCCTCGGTCAGCTCAAACACGCCCTCGCTGTTTTCCGCCGCCATGGGAATGCCGGTGGCAGCCAGGAAGCAGTCCATATGCACCTCGCCGTAGCTGGCAAAGCCCACGCGGTCGCCGGTGGTCAGACCCGGCACACCGTCGTTGTCCACCCAGATGTCGCGGGTCATCTCCATCATGGCCTCATTGGTCCAGGTGCCGTCCAGGACCAGCTGGCGCGGGTCCTGCAGTCCCTCGGCCGCTACCATATCCTTGTTGTACAGCAGGAAATACAGATTGTAAAGGAAAGCGTTGGAAAGATCTCCGGTCACAAAATACACCTCTCCGTTCAGCTCGGACAGTTCAATCAGAGAGGCCGACCACCATGGCATTTCAAAATCCAGGTGCGGAAGCGAGGAGAGACTCTGGATTCCCCCCTGCGTGTACAGGGTTCCCGCGCACATGCTGTAGCAGCCGAACATATCGTACTTGCTGCCGCCGTATACGCTTTGCATGGCGGTGGCAACCCACTCG
>CALWQR010000167.1 GCA_944383705.1 uncultured Clostridia bacterium | reverse complement strand
AGCCGTGTTGTCCACCGGCGGTCGCTCTGCCCGGAACGGCAGGCGCATTGGTCGATTCATCCCTTCATGATATCATGGTTTGTGCTGAGCTGCGGCTTTTTCTTTCGTGCGGCAGGCTCTCAAATATAATCGGAAATATAGGGTGGGATGTGCAGCAGCACCCGGTCCAGCGCTTCAACGGTCTGCTCGCTTGCCTCCAGCCGCTCCAGCCGGCTGAGCTGCGCGGCGGTTTTGTAGCCGAGCAGCAGGGTGGTCAGGGTACCGATGGACAGCCGCACCGCGCCGTCGCACGCGGCGGGCTTTGCTTCCCCGGCCTCCACGCAGCAGCCGCCACGGCAGAAGCGGACGGTCAGAGGACGGTTGTTCCAATCCAGGAACGGGTCTTCCACTTCAAAGCGGATGCGGACCTCCGCCGCGTCCGGCCTGCATCGGTAGAGTCCGAAAAAGCCTTCCACATCAATGATTCTGCCCATGATATAGGGGCGGATCATCTCGCGGATATCGCCGTCGTCCATTTCAAATGCAATCGGCTCGCCGTCGTAATTGTTCCCCCGCACCTCGTCAATCATGGAATCGTGGGCGCGGATGTATTCCCACAGCCCGCGCTGCGCCTCGTGATTGAGCGAAATCATCTCCTTGATGTGCATGACGTCCTCTTTGATCAGATACACCATGTACCCCATCGGCTCGTCCTGCGTGGTGTAATAGACCGCCACCGTGGTGTCGTCCTCATCCCATCGCCAGTATTCCTCCCACGCCAGACTGTTGCGGTAGAGGCAGCCGTGCCGCGCCTGGGCAAAGCGGGCGTGCAGATTCATAAAATCCGGGGCGTCCCACTCCACACGCCGCACATAGCCCGGCGCCTGCGCCTTGGCGGGGAGCTGCCGGTCCTTGACCGTGTAGGAGATTTTGTCCGAGATGATTTCCCAGCCCAGCCGGCGGTAGAGCGGAATGGAATAGGGATAGAGCAGCGCCAGCGGCCGGTTTGTCTCGCGCATATGCGAAAGGCTGCGGTGCATCAGCCGTTTCATAATTCCCTTCCCCGTGTATTCGGGGTAGGTGCAGACGCTGGTGACAAACCCGACCGGGCAAACGCCGCCGTACAGATTCATTTTGAGCGGGTAGACCGCAAACTGCGAGACCAGCTCCTCTCCGTCAAAGCAGCCCAGTACGTCGGCGCGCCCCAGTACCGGGAACTTGGACTGCTTGATTTCGTCTCCCCGCCAGCCGGCCTCCATCAGATCCTGCTCGGTCACCTGAAAGGCGTACCGCAGCAGATTGTTGTAGGCATCCAGATCCTCCGCGGTCAGATACCGGATGCGATATGCCTGCGCGTCCTTCATTGCTTCTCTCCTTTCGCGCCGGGCAAAAAAGCCCGGAACCGTTCCCCTATAGGATAACACGAATCCGCGCTTTTGTCAACAGCTATCAAAAATTTTACAGGTCGGCAGGCGCGCCGCACCTCCCGTGAACCGCCGGCGGCGACGCGATGCAGTCGGCGCAGCAGGGGAGCCCCCGGGGAACCATTCCCCGGGGGCTCCCACTGCAGGTCAGTCCTGGTACTCCATAACGGCGGCCAGGAGCTCGGCGGTCTGACCGCGGGTCAGGGTGCTGCCGGCAGAGATGCAGCCGTCGGTTGGCTGAAGAATTCCGGCAGCGTTGAGCGAATAGATTGCATCGGCTGCCCAGACCGGGATTTCGGAATGGTCGGCAAAGGTCGGAATCACGGCGGCGTCCTCCAGCCCCAGCAGCTTTTCCAGCATGACAGCCGCCTCGGCGCGCGTAATCTCTTCGTCCGGCAGGAAGCACAGCTCGCCCTCCACCTCGCTGCCGCTGATATAGCCCAGCGAGTACGCCGCCGCAACATACCCTTTCATGGTGGCGGGAATGTCCTCATCGTCGGCAAAGGCGGTTGCCTTGCAGTCGGGGACCTCCTTCATACCGGCGGCGTTCATGGCCATCACAAGGAATTCCACACGGCTGACCGCCTGGTCCGGATAAAAATAGTACTGGCTGCCCACCTGTGTGCCGCTCATAATGCCCCCTTCGGTCACCTTCAGCGCGGCATTGTAGGCCGGGGAATCCGCCATATCCACATAGGTCACCGAGGTGCCGGAAAGGTCCACCCGCAGCGAAACCATGGCCGCCGCGCTGTAATTGCCGTAGCGGTCCCGCGCCACGTAGCTGAAGGCGTCGGTCCCGACGTAGTTTTCGTTCGGGCGGTAAACATAGCTGCCCAGGTTGGCGTCGGTCAGGCGGACACATCCGTTTTCCGGATACGAGACGATTTCAAAAATCAGCTCGTCACCGTCCGGGTCGTAGGCCGAAAGCGTGCCGTAGGCCGACATCCCCCGGTAGGTGCTGACGTGCAGCGAAAGCCCCGAGGCCAGGCTGACCGTGGGCGTGTAATTCTTTTCTTCCATTACATAAATGCTGCACACCATGGGCGTTGCGCCGCCGTTGGCCGTAAACGTGAAGCTGGTGCGCGCCTCCTCCTCAAGGGCCGGGTGGAAGACCATGTTGGGCATCTGCTCGGCCGATACGGTCTGGCCGGCAACAATCTTCGAGGAGCCAAGCAACAGCTCGCCGTCGGTTACCGGAGGCACCGACTGCACCGTGATGTAGCGCACCGACGAAAGATTCAGCCCCCTGGCAAATGCATCCGCCGAAAATACCAGATCGTTCCCCGCCATGGTGGAAAGCGCTACGTCGGTGCGCGCCGACAGCACCGACAGGCCGTAGGATACCACCGGAACGGTCGTCTCATTCCCCCCTGCCGTACCGCTTTCCCCTGCCGCCAGACAGGGCAGCGCCAGCGCCACAAGCAGCGCCAACAGCACCCCGGCTGCAAACATCCGTTTCTGTAACTTCGCATTCATGAAAAAAGCACCGCCTTTCAATCAATTTCTGTTCCATATCTATGCACCCCCGTTCCGGAATAGAACCGCCTGAGAAGATTCCCACCGTTGGAGAAGACCTTGGAGAGACCCGCCTGGGAAGGCTCCCCCG
>CALWQR010000166.1 GCA_944383705.1 uncultured Clostridia bacterium | reverse complement strand
ATTGTTCTTATGTTTTCTCTGCATTACAATCCCTCCGTCACGCTATCGCGTGCCACCTCCCTTTGCACAAGGGAGGCCTTTAACGACCGGTTCGCCTGACCCCTGAAAATCCACGGCGGACGATTCCGGAAGAGCTCCTGCCCGCAAACATCAAAAATTCATCCGCCCCCAAAAGAAAATCCCCGGCGCAGGCCCCCGGGCGTGCTGTATTTTCAATACAGTATGCGAAAAATGGGGGGCCCGCGCTGGGGAAGGTCTCGCCGGAGGAGGCTTGGAGGGACCGGCCTCTCCTTAAGAGGCGGGTCCCTCCAAGGTCTTCTTCTCTGGCGAAGCTCTTCCCCCGCAGGTCAATATCCTTTTTTGCCATACAGGCGGCGGGAGAGGAGCTTGCGAAGGAATTCGAAGGGGAAGACAGAAAGGGAGAGCAGCATGGTAAAGGCGAGCTCGGGCAGGGTCAGGGGGGCGGTGCGCAGCACGCTGCCGCCGAGGTAAACGAACAGCAGCTGGATAAAGAGCACGGCGGCCATGATGCCGAGGAAGACCGGGTTGCCCCGAAGCCCGGCGGTGAGCTTGAGGCGGTCGGTGCGGGCGTTGAAGCAGTTGAAGACCGAGGAGAAGATGAAGAGCGCGAAAAAAGCGGTGAGCAGATACAGATTGTCCTGCGCGGGACGGAAGCGGGCGGTGACCAGAGGGCACTTGAGAAAGAACAGGCAGAGCGCCACGGTAAAGCCTCCCAACAGCAGAATTTCGTTCACCATATAGCGGTTGAGGATGCTCTCGTCCCGCCGCTTGGGCTTTTCGCGCATGTAATCCGGCAGGGGCGCCTCGCCGGCAAAGGCCAGACCGCCCAGCGTATCCATAATCAGGTTGATCCACAGCATTTGCACCACGGTCACGGGCGAATCGATCCCGAGGAAGGGACAGATCATAGTGACCCCCACTGCCGAGAAGTTCATGGTCAGCTGCAGGGTAATGAATTTGCGGATGCTTTTGAAGATGGTCCGGCCGTAGAGCACCGCACGGACGACCGAGGCCAGGTTGTCGTCCAGAATCACGATGTCCCCGGCGTCCTTTGCCACCTGCGTACCGCTGCCCATGGCAAAGCCGATGTCGGCGCGGCGGAGGGCGGGCGCATCATTGATGCCGTCGCCGGTCATGCCGGTGACCCGGCCGCTCTCCTGCGCCACGCGCACCAGGCGGCTTTTGTCGGCCGGCATGGCGCGGGCCACCACCGCCAGGCGGGGCAGCAGGCCGGCCAGCTGGGTGTCGGTCAGCCGGGCCAGCTCGGCGCTGGTCACAATTTCCCGCTGCTCCCGGTTCAGCAGCCCGCAGCGGGCGGCAACGGCGGCGGCGGTCTCCCGGCTGTCGCCGGTCACCATCACCACCTGAATGCCGGCGCCCTGCAGCTCGCCCACTGCGCCGGGGGCCTCCCGCCGCAGGGGGTCCGAAAGGCACACCACGCACAGCAGCACCAGGCTCCCACGCACCCCGGCTGCGTGCTGTGCCGCCGGGATATCCTCGGCCGACACGGCAACCGCCAGGCAGCGGGCGCCGTTGCCGGCCAGCTCGCGCAGCCGCTGCTGCATCCGGCCGGGGGCAAAGCGCCCCATGCTGCCGTCCGGCAGCAGCGCGGTCTGCACATACGGCAGCAGGCGCTCGGGCGCGCCCAGCAAAAAGCTCAGGCTGTTGCGCCCCCGGTAGCTGACCGCCGCGTATTTGCGCCCGCTGTCAAAGGGCAGGCGGGAGGAAACCCGGTAGCCCTGGGGCTCGCCCAGCGCCGCCACGCATTCCAGCAGCGCGCGTCCGGTGGCGTTGCCCCCCAGCGCCCGTCCCTGCCGGTCCAGCGCGGCGTCCCCGCCGCGAAAGGCAAGCGACAGCAGCTCGGCGCAAAAGCTCCCGCCCCCGCTTTGCAGGGCGCGCGGCGAGGCAAAGCTGCAGCCGTTGGCAAACAGCAGCGAGGTCACCTGCATCTTCCCCTCGGTCAGGGTTCCGGTTTTGTCGGTGAACAGCAGATTCATGCTGCCGGCCGCCTCAATACCAACCGGTCGGCGGACCAGCACCTGGTCGCGCACCATGCGGCGGATGTTGGCCGACAGCACCACCGCAATCATCATCGGCAGTCCCTCGGGCACCGCCACCACAATCACGGTCAGTCCCAGCGTAAAGGCATGGAACAGGCGGGAGAGCAGATAGGGCAGGTCGGTCAGCTTCAGCCGGATCAGCTCCCAGTTCATGCCGCTGTCCAGCAGGAACACGTGCACCAGGTACGCCAGCGCCACCAGACCGGCCGCCAGGTACCCCAGCACGCTGATCTGCCGCGCCAGCCTGGAAAGCCGCAGGCGCAGCGGACTTTCGCGCTGCTCCAGCTGCACCTCCCGGCTGATTTGCCCGAGGAAGGAGGCGTCCCCCACCGCCGTGACGCCAAGCTCGCCCCCGCCCGACAGCACCGTGCAGCCCCGGAAGAGCGAGGAGGGGGAGGAAGGATCCATGCCGGCGTCGGCGGAGGGCTGCTTGCGCACCTCCCGGCTCTCGCCGGTCATGGCCGACTGATCGGCGCCCAGACGCCCGCGCAGCAGCAGACCGTCGGCCGGAATGCGGTCGCCTGCCGACAGCAAAACCACGTCCCCCACCACCAGCTCGCCCGCCGGCAGCTGCACCGGTGCGCCGTTCCGGCGCACCCGGCACAGCCCCTCGGCGTTCTGCTCCGCCAGCCGCGCAAAGGCCAGCTCCCCCGAGCGCTCGGACAGCGTGGAAATCAGCGTGGCCAGAAAGACCGCCGCCGCAATGCCGGCGGTCTCCACCCAGTCCCCGTTCCGGAAGACCAGAATCAGGTTGACCGCCAGCGCGCACAGCAGAATGCGGATGATGGGATCGTTGAGATTGGACAAAAACTGCCGCCAGAAGGGCTTCCCCCGCCGGCGGGTCAGCGTGTTTGCCCCGTGTTTCGCACGGGATTCCCGTACCTGTGCATCGTTCAGCCCGGCCGGGGCAAAATCCCCCGCCCGTTTGTATCCGGTCATGCTATCCCCCCTGTCCACTGCTTCTCTGCCTACACTATATGCCCCCCGCCCGCAAAAAAGACCTTGCC
>CALWQR010000165.1 GCA_944383705.1 uncultured Clostridia bacterium | reverse complement strand
GGCAAACCACTTCCAGCGGAGGTCATTCCACGGCTTTCAGGGATTCGGCCATGTTGATTTTGCGGATCTGGCGGCGCATGAGGAGGTTGATCAGGGCGGCGAAGAGGACGGTACAGGCGAAGGCGAGCAGGTAGCTCTGGGGGGTGACCACGAGGCGGAAGGAGATGAGCTCGATTTTCACCATACTCATCACAACGCGGTGGAAGAGCGCGCCCAGGGGCAGGCCCAACAGGCTTGCGACGACAGACAGAATCATATTTTCGCGCAGCACGTAGCTGTAGGTTTCGTGGGGGAAGAAGCCCATCACCTCCACGGTGGCAATTTCGCGGCTGCGTTCGGCCAGGTTGATATTGGTCAGGTTGAGGATGACGATAAAGGCCAACGCGGCCGAGAAGAGGATGACCACCCAGATGATATAATTCAGGCAGGAGAGCGCGTCGTCCACCGCTCCGGCCGTAGCCGAGAAGCGCGAGACGCCGGTGACGCTCTCCAGGGCGGTCAGCGCGGCGGCCACCGTGTTGTCGTCGGCGCCGTCGGTCAGGCGCAGCATGGCGGTGTTGGGGGCCCAGTCGCCAAAGGCCGGGGCATAGGTCTGCTCGGAGATCAGCACGTAATTGGAAATATAGTTGTCAAAAATGCCGCTGACCGTCACGCGGCACTCGCGCAGGTCGGCGTCGCGCAGGGTCAGGGAGTCGCCCACGCGCAGGCCCAGGGTTTCGGCCACCTTGACGTTGACCAGCGCCTCGCCCGCGCCGGGCAGAGCGACCGCCGTGCCGCCCCGGTGCAGGCTCCAGTATTCGGGCAGGCGGTCGGCCTCCCGCACACAGACCAGGTTCAGCGAATGCATCAGCTCCTCGCCGGCCTCGGCCTCCACCCGGTGCACGGCGGCGGGCAGCACCCCGTCCACGCCGTCGGTTGCGGCCAGCTCCTGCAGGACGGTTTCGGCACCGGACGTCTCAAACACGGCCTCCATGTCGTAGGTCTGGACATCCTGGTATTGCAGCGCGCCCACGCCCATCATCGAGTCCCGCACCCCAAAGGCGGTGACCACCAGCCCGGCGCAGCAGCCAATGCCAATCAGCATCATCACCAGCCGCCGTTTGTAGCGCATCATGTTGCGCACGATGATTTTTTGCAGGAAGCTCAGCCGCCGCCACAGCGGGCCCACCCGCTCCAGCAGGGTACGGTGGCCGGTTTTTGCGGCCTTGGGGCGAATCAGCACGGCGGGCACGGCAGAGAGCTCGCGGTAGCAGGAGAAAAAGGCCGCGCCAAGAATACACACCAGCGTCACGCCCAGGGTCAGCAGGGCCAGCGTGGGGCTGAACAGATAGTCCAGCGGGGCAAAATCGTAGATGGCGTTGTAGGCGAACCAGAAAATTTTGGGAATGCCCCAGGTGCACAGGAAGTAGCCCAGCGCCCAGCCCAGCACGGTGGCGCTGCCGGCGTACAGCAGGTATTTGGCCACCACCCGGCCGCTGCGGCAGCCCATGGCCTTCAGGGTGCCGGCCTGGGTGCGCTCCTCGTCCACCATGCGGGACATGGTGGTCATGCACACCAGCATGGCGATGAGGATGAAGAAGACCGGAAAGATGTTGGCAATGCCGCTGATGATGGAGGTGTCGCTCTCAAAGCTGACATAGCCGGCGTTCTCCTCGCGGGTCAGCAGATAGACCGACGGCTCGGCCAACCCGTTTTCGGCCAGCAGGGCCTTCATTTCGTCGGTCAGCTCCATGTCCTGCGGCAGCCCCAGCGCGGCCAGCACCTCGCCCACCAGCGTCCGGTAGCGCGTGTCGGCCCGCTGCCGCAGCAGGTCCGAGATCGCGGGCTCCTGCGCCGCAATCAGGTCGTCGTATTCCTGGGTGTAGGCGTCGGCGTGCTCGGTCAGGGTCAGGCAGATCTCGGTATAAGGCCCGTCGGCAAAGGCCCCGGCGGGCAGATAGAGGAAGGCGGAAAGCGAGCCGTTGCCAATGCCGGTCTGCCCGCGGTCCAGACCGATGAACAGCGGGGAGTCCACCAGCCCCACAATGGTGTATTCCCGGCCCTGCAGGCTGTCCAGCGTGCCGGCGGCGTTCTCGTCCGAAAGCGTAATCACCCGCCCGATGTCCTCGGGGCCGAAGGCCTCGTCGTCGGCCAGGCATTCGTCCGGCGCGTCGGGCCAATCCCCGGCGGTCAGCGAGGGGCGGTTGACCTGCCCGGGCAGCGACAGCAGCTGGCAGGCCATGCTGTCGCCCTCAAAGCGGACCAGCGCGTCCACGCTGCGCAGTCCCTCGACGGCAGCCACGCCGGGGGCCGCGGCCAGCGCCGCGACGTCGGCGTCGTCAAACCCCAGGGTGGAAAGCAGGCGGAAATCGTACAGCCCCTGCTCACGGAAATAGCGGTTGCCGGTGTTCACCATGGCGTCCTTGGTAATTTTCAGCCCGGCAAAAAAGCCCACACCCACTGCCACAATCAGCAGCAGGGTCAAAAACCGCCCGACCCGGGCCCGGACCGAGCGCCAGGTCAGCCTGATGATGGATTTCATGTGTTTCGGATGCCCCCCGTCTGCTCCGCCCCGGCGCGCCGGGGCGGAGCTTGTTTGCTTATCTGTGCAGTATAGCTCGCCAATCTGACGGCTTTGTGACCGCCGCCGGAAAAAGCGCCGAAAACCGCGGCGCTAACCCCGGGCGGGGAAGAAGCGGCGGATGCCCCGGCCCCTGTTTCAAACCTGCCGCTGGCCGGTTGCCCAGAGGGGAACAGCGGATGCCCCGGCTTTCCGCAATCCCTTTTTCAAACCGGCCGTTGGCCGGCGGGGCCGGCGGCTTCTGGCCGGGAGGTAGAAACTACAGCTTTTCGCTGCACCCTTTTTCAAACCTGCCGCTGGCCGGTTGCCCAGAGGGGAACAGCGGATGCCCCGGCTTTCCGCAATCCCTTTTTCAAACCGGCCGTTGGCCGGGGCCGGGGCCGGGGCCGGCGGCTTCTGGCCGGGAGGTAGAAACTACAGCTTTTCGCTGCACCCTTTTTCAAACCGGCCTCTGGCCGGCGGGGCAGAGGGCGGAGGCGCCGACGGGGCAGTCGGCGCAGCGGGGGGAGCGGGCGGTGCAGACGTCGCGG
>CALWQR010000164.1 GCA_944383705.1 uncultured Clostridia bacterium | reverse complement strand
CTCCCCCGGCGAGACCTTCCCCGGCGCAGGCCCCCGATTTTCGCATACTGTATTGCAAATACGGTACGCCCGGGGGTCTGCGCCGGGGCTTTTTTTATGCCCGCCATCGGGTAGAAAATACGCACTATCGCGGTGGATGCGGCGCGGCCGGGCAGAAGGGAAGGAGCGCCGGGCAGAAGGGAAGGAGCGCCGGGCAGAAGGGAAGGAGCGCCGGGCAGAAGGGAAGGAGCGCCGGGCGGAAGGGAAGGAGTGCCGGGCGGGGTGGAAAAGCCAAGGCTGCCGGTTGAGCAATCGCAAAAGCTGCCGGATGTGGTGGGTGAAACAGTAGGAAATGGTCAGAAAACTGCGCACATGTATGCAATTGTGTACTTGCTTGGCCTTTTTGCATGGGAGTTGCGCGGCCGGTGGGGCGTTGCTGTGCTGTTTCCGATATGGCATTATGAGGCGGGAGAAGCCGCTTGGCGATCCGGAAAAAACTTCCGAAAAAATCGGGAAAGGGGGTTGACATCGGGCGAGGATTGTGGTAAAGTATTTTTATAAGCCGTCTGGCTTGCGCACGGTCTGCCGCGCGCGGCCGCCGGTTTGGTGCAGATTGTTGTTTGCGGCTGTCGATTGTACGCAGTCTGTCGCTTGTGTCTGCCGGTTGGATGTAGTCTGCCGGTTGGATGTAGCTACCGATTTTGCGCGGCTGTTTGCGGTTCGCCGGTCTGGCGTGGCCTGTTGCTTGCGGCTGTCGGTTGTGCACGGTTTGCCGCTTGTGGTCGCCGGTCTGGCATGGCCTGTTGCTTGCGGCTGTCGGTTGCGCACGGTTTGCCGCTTGTGGTCGCCGGTTTGGCGCAGTCTGTGGCTTGCGGCCGCCAATTGCGCACGGTCTGCCGCGCGCGGCCGCCGGTTGGGCGCGATCTGCGCGGAAGGCTGCGGACGCTGCTTCCGGATGTTCGGCGGGGTAGGGTTCGTTTTTCACGGAATCGGGAGGATGGCTGCCCCGGCATTCTGTGCTTTGCCTGCAATTCTGCAAAATTTTTATGGAAAGGGAGCGGCCCGGCGGCTCTGCCGGTTGCCGGGGCGCAGACGGCGTTGGTTGTGTGCCGTCTCGCCCCACGGCCGCGGTGATGTGATGATGCAATCGCTCAAACCTCTGTATTCCAGCTTTCGCGAAAGCTTTTCCAAGGATTTTTATCTCCCGCAGTGCGGCGTGGTCGGCGCGCCGGTGGTCCTGACGCCGGTGGAGGACGCCTCCTCTCTGGCGCTGCTGACCTCCGAGTGCCCGCCCCAGAACGCGCTTCTGCGCGTCAATGCCGCGCTGGACGTTGTCGGTGCGGACGGCGTGCCTGTCGGCTCGCTGTACCGTGTGCTGTCGCTGTGCACACGCACCCTTCCGGTGCTGTGCGTGGATTCGGCCGACACGGTCCCGGCGCTGGCCGCGTTTCTCTGCGACAATCGGGTTGCCGACGCCATCCTCTGCGCATCCTATGCCAACCGCGCCCTGCTGCGGGAGGCCTGCCGCGCCATGCCGGTGCTGCGCGGGATGCTGGACTGCCGGGGAGAAACGCTGCCCGAGCCGGCGGCCCTGCCCGGGCATCTGGTCTCGTTTGGTGCGGTGATGGGAATTTTTGACGCCGATTTCTGCACCCGCTCTGCGGTGCATGCCATGCAGCAGCGCTTTTTGCACGTCATCTGTCCCGATTCCTGCGGGCAGGCTGCCGCTGCGGCCAAAGGGGTCAACGGCATTCTCACCTCCAACCCCGCCGCCTGCTACCGCCTGCTGGAGCGCTTCCCCGAAAACAGCTTTTTGCGGATGCACAGCCTGTACGCGCACAAGGGATTTCAGAACGAGGGGCGTTTCTCCGAGAACACCATCTCCAGCGTGCGCGCCGCCGGACGTGCCGGCTTTGACGGGTCCGAGATCGATGTGAAGATGACCGTGGACGGCGTGCCCATTGTGATGCACAACCTGAACACCAAGGGGCTGTTTGACTGCGAGGAAAAAATCATTGAGGAAAGCACCTATGGCGAGCTGGCACCCCTGCGGCGCATCGGCTTCCCGCAGGAGGGGGTGGACCGGTTTGAAGATCTCATGCCCGCCATGCGGGAGTTTCCCGACACGCCGGTGCTCATCGAGTTCAAGCCCAACGCCAAATACAACCGGCTGGAGGAGATGGTGGCGCAGACGGGGGAAATCCTGTCCCGTCCCACCTCCCAGCAGCACTGCATCGGCATTATGGGCGCGCTGCTGCCCGGCCTGGGCTATGTGCGCGCGCAGCTCCCCACGCTGCCGCTGGCGCACTGCGAATGCGTGCGCGAGCTGACCCCGCCCCGCGGCCGCGCCGAGGCCGAGGACCGGCTGTACCGCCTGGCTTTTCTGACCGCGGGCTGGGCTGCCGGCTACAACCCCGAGGACATCATGGTCAACCGCCTGTTTTATGAGTACGCAAAAATGCGCGGCCTGACCCTGTTCCCCTGGTCGCGCAGCTGGACGCTGGCTCCCAGCCGCTGGGAGCAGAACGGCCCGAGCTGCGACCGGACCTTCCTTTCGGGCTACGATGCCTGGACCACCGACCACGGCGAGATGTACCTGCACCTGCCGGCCCGGCTGGAGGCCCCGGCAGAGCTCCCGACGCTCCGGGCAGGGGAGCGCTTCCGCCCGGAGGGGGTGTGCTGGATGCGGGACGGCACCCGGCAGCAGACCGGGACCGATTTGCTGGTGCTGGAGGGCGAGCTGACCTCCCACGGCGACGGCAGCTGGTCGGCGCCCCGCGCCGGGTGCGTCACTGCGATGCTGATGCAGACGCTGGAGCTGCACTTCGGGGACTGCTACCGCATCTTCTCGGAGCCGTTCTGCCTGCACATTGATTCAGGCGATGCCACCGGGATAAAAAGCTAATTGCCACGCACGGCTGTTTGGTGGTTTTACATAAAACCGACATGGGGTTTTGTGATAGATTCAACAAAACCCCTTTTTTTGTACGAGGGCAGCTCCAAAATATGCGACAAAATGCTATGAATATCGGATTTTATGCTATTGTCAAAATCGGATTTTTGTATTATAGTATTGGTAGGATGAGGGCCATCGGCCTCTCATTGCCGCGCCGCGCTTCTGATATCCCGCGTCCCGGCGCCCCAAAAAGACCGCCTATTCATGACATAGGCGGTC
>CALWQR010000163.1 GCA_944383705.1 uncultured Clostridia bacterium | reverse complement strand
AAGGGAACCGACTACATCCTGCCCGCCTGGAAGCGGGAGGGCTATGTCTTCCGCGGCTGGATGCTCAATGGCAATGCGGACGACCTGCTCCCCGCCGGCGCCAAGGTGCCCTCTGCCACCGGTAAGAGCACGGTGAAGGCCGTGTTTGAGCAGAGCCGCGAGACGCTTTGGGTGCAGTTCCGCGACAACGACGACGGCACGCAGGATATGCGTGTGGTCGGGCTGATTGACTCGCTGAATGTGGCCGAAATCGGCTACCGGCTGGTGATTCGCTACACCGAGGACGGCACCGAGAAAACCGTATCCGAGGAGCGCTTTGCGCTGCACTATGTCTACCAGTCGCTCACGGCCAAGTATGGCTCCGAGGTCATCACGGCCGAGAGCCTGGGCTACGAGCAGCCGGCCTATCTGTCTGCCTTTGTCATCCAGGGGCTGCCCACCGATATCGGAACCGTAACCGTGGAGCTGACCCCGTATACCATCGGCACGGATGATCTCTCCCCGGTGTATGCCGAGGACCTGAAAACCGTGATTACGCTGGTTGACGGCGAGCTTGCCTGAACAGGCGCAAAGGAGGATCTGCCATGAAAACCTATCGTACACCGTTTGTCGAAGTCCTGAGCGTTTGTCAGGACGCTCTCCTGACCGCCGATTCCGGGCTGCAGCTGCTGCCGGATGGGGACGGGGATCTGGACATCTTTCCTTTTCCGGGCGCCTGATTCTGAACCGACGGCGCGGCATATCGCTGGCGTGTGGGGCGGCAGCCCCACACGCCCAATCCCAAAAAGGAGAACCGCAATATGAAACATCTGCGATCGTTTGTTTTGCTACTGACCTGTCTGGCGCTGCTGGTTTCCTGCCAGCCCTCCGGGCCGGAGCCGGCCGACAGCGGCACGGCAGACCCGGGGCAATCCGAAACCCCCACACAGAGCGGCACCGAATCTACCGATCCGCCGGAGGGGCCGGAGCCCGCAGAGGACGATCCGGTGACCTATGCGCTCACCGGAGATACCGCCGGGGTGCGTATCCTGGGCGTCCGCAATCTTGCCTCGACCGAGCAGATCAACCTGGACTGGAGCTGCTCGGGCTTTGAGCTGACCGTGGAGAACAAGGGCGGGGACGTCCGTTTTCAGGTCACCACCAGCGACAATCAGTCCGCCTATTTCCGCATCTGGCTGGACGGCAAGACCTGGGAACAGAGCAACGGGGAAATTTATTATCGGGTCGGCGGCAAGGGTACCATCATCATGCGTGAAGTCCCTGCCGGCCGCCACACCATCCGTGTGATGAAGGTGACCGGCTACACGCTGGCGCGCTCGGCCGTCCTCTCGGTCATGCTCAACGGCAGCATCCTGCCCGAGGCCGCGGCCGAAAAGGAGCTCTATATTGAGTTTGTCGGGGACAGCATTACCTGCGGCTGGGGCACCATCGGCGCGCACGGGGGCGCCTACAGCGACCAGGACGGCACGCTTGCCTATTCCTACCTGCTGGCCGGGGCGCTGGACGCCGACTATTCGATGACCGCACTCTCCGGGCAGGGCCTGCTGTGGGGCGACCCCGGGCTGACCGAGGGCTACCTCTACGCCAGCCCGATGCGGGATGACCAGACCACCTATGATTTTGCCCGTCAGGCGGACCTGGTGGTCATCAACATCGGCACCAACGATTTCAGCAAGGGAGTCTCCGAGGAGGAGTTCCGCGCGGCCTATAGCGACTTTTTGCAGACCGTGCGCGAGAAAAACGGCGAGGACTGCCGCATTCTCTGCCTGTACAACGCGATGAACGACACCTTCTCGGCTGCCATTGAGGCGGTTGTTGCCGAGTTGGGCGGAATTCAGAACGGCATCTGGAGCTACCAGCTGCCCCGCGCCGCGGGGAACCAGCACCCCAGCGCCGAGGAGCACGCGGCCTATGCCGAGCAGCTGCTCCCCCTGGTGCAGCAGCTGCTGGCCTATGAGGGCGGCTCACTGGAGCTGGTGGAAAGCGGCGACGGGGATCTGGACGCCTTCGATTTTGCCGCAGCCAGGCGGGAATGAGCCACGCCCGGGCGGGGTCCGCGCCACTGCGCGCGGGCGCCGCCCGCCCGTTTTACCAGAAAAAGAGGAACTGTTATGCATATTTCACACGATATTCACACACACAATCTGTATTCCGGCTGCTGCTATGACCCCGAGGCCACCACGCAGGCCTGTGTCCGGCACGCCATGGAGCTGGGACATACGGTGTTCGGCATTTCCAACCATCTCTGGGACGAAAGCGTCCCCGGCGCCAGCCGTTGGTACCAGGGGCAGCCCATTTCCTATGGGGCCGAAATGAAGTATGCCTTCCCGGCCGACACCGGCGGCATGAAGCTGCTGTTTGGCGTGGAGACCGAGTACTGCGGCATGACCGATACCCTGGGGATGCGCGCCGAGCACGCGGGGGTGTTCGACTATGTCCTGGTTCCGCATTCGCATCTGCATATGCGCAATTTTGTGATTGCCGAAACCGAGGACGTCCGCGCCTGCCGGGCCGAAATGCAGGCAAAGCTGCGGGAAACGTATCCCGAACTGCCCGAGAACACCCTGCGCAAAATGGTCTCCGCCCTGTCTATGGAGGATATGCTGCCCCTGATTCCGCAGCCCCGCGTTGACTACGCGCGCTATCTGACCGATTTCCTGACGCAGAGCCTGCTTTCGCTGCTGCGCAATCCCGAGCTCCGCCGCCTGGCCGCCGCGGTGCCGGTTGTCATCGCCCACCCCCTGGCCCCCTCGGCCTGCGGCAATGCCTACTGGCAGATCGTGCGCTCGCTGGACCGCGACCAGCTCTGGGAGTGCTGCCGCGAGGCCGCCGCCCTGAATGTGGCGTTTGACGTCAACCTCTGGACCTTCCGCATTGCCGAGCAGGGCCTGAAGGAGAACCCCATGGTGGATGTGATGCGCCTGGCCAGGAGCGCCGGCGTCAAATTCACCTTCGGTACCGACGCCCACCGCGTCTGCGATCTGGATAACATCCGCGCCGCCGATGACGTCGCCGACGCCATCGGCCTGGAACCCTCCGACCTCTGCGACATCGTCAGGGTGTGATTCTTGCCCCGGATGAAGACCTTGGAGAGCCCCGACTGAGAAGATTTCCACCATTGGAGAAGACCTTGGAGGGCCCCGCCTCTTAAGGTTCCCACCGTTGGAGAAGACCTTGGAGGGGTTGGCCTCTTAAGGAGA
>CALWQR010000162.1 GCA_944383705.1 uncultured Clostridia bacterium | reverse complement strand
GCGCACGCGCGAACAAGAAAAAGAGACCGGACACGGACCTTCGCCCTGCCCGGCTGGGCAGGGGACCGGTATGTCTCATCTTACTTTTTTGAAACCGGCTTGGCCGGCCGGTGGCTGGCAGCTGGGCGAAAAACCGGTATGTCTTATCTTACTTTTTTTGAAGCCGGCCTTGGCCGGTGGCCAGCCGGTGGCGAAATCTGACGAGGAGTTTGAGTGATTATGAAAATTGTGTTCAACAGGAAAATGATTGAGGGGGCGGTGCAGCCCCTGATGTGCGCGGTATCGGGCAAAGCGACCCTGACCGCCGTGGAGGGCATTCTGTTTGAGGCCGACGCCGAGAATGCCACCTGCACCATGACCACCTTCGACCTGGAAAAGGGAATGCGCGTGCAGGTCAAGGCCGACGTGCAGGAGGGTGGCAGCTGCATCATCAACGCGCAGAAGTTTTCGCAGACCGTGCGGGTGATGGAGGGGGACAGCGTCACGCTGACGGTAGACGCCAACCAGCAGGCCTGCATTTCCAGCGGCAAGGCCTCGCACCGCATGAACACGCTGCCGGCCTCCGATTTCCCCAAGCTCCCCCCGCTGCTCACACCGGACGGCTTTGAGGTGTCGCAGTCGGCGCTGCGGCGTCTGCTGGCCAAAACCATGTACGCCATGGCCACCAACGACCAGCGGCAGGTGCTCAACGGCTGCTTTTTGCGCGTGGAGGACGACAGCCTGCTGGCCGTGGCCTGCGACAGCTTCCGGCTGGCGCGCTGCTCGCTTTCGCTGCCGGTGGAAAACCGGAACGAGGACGGCACCCGGCTGAACTTTTCGGTCATTCTCCCCACCAAATCGGTGGGAGAGCTCTTCCGGATGCTGAAGGACGACGAGCGCGAGAGCGTGCGGGTGTACCTGACGCGCAAGACCATGATTTTCTATTTTGCCGACTATATCTTCTTCACCCGTCTGGTGGAGGGGGTGTATATCGACTTTGACCGCCTGATTCTGACCAATCACCGCAACTTCTGCGAGGTGGAGCGGCAGGCGCTGATTGCCGCGCTGGAGCGGGCGGCGCTGGTGACCGAGGAGCGGGTGGCAGGCAGCGTGCGGGCCTTTGTCAAGCTGGAGCTCCACGAGGACACGCTGCGCATTTCGGCTACCTCGGCCCTGGGCAGCACCAACGACGAGCTGTGGGTGGAGCACGTGGGGGAGGATCTGGTCATCGCCTTCAACAACCGCTTCCTGCTGGATTCGCTGCGCGCCTGCACGGCCGAAAAGGTCCGGCTTTCGATGACATCGGCCCTGACCTCCATCAACATCGAGCCCTCCACGCCCAAGCCTGACGAGACCGAGCTGTTCATGCTGCTGCCCGTCCGCATGAAGGAGTAAGGGAAGAGGCGGGAGAGCGGCCGGGAGGCGCCCCTGCGCAAAATCGGAAACGCAACAAACAGGAAAGAGTACAAACACATGGTCTGCAACCGCATCCGGGTGCGCGACTTCCGCAACATCGAGCAGGCGGAGGTGGAATTTTGCGAGGAAGTGAATATTCTGGCGGGTGCAAACGCGCAGGGCAAGACCAACCTGCTGGAGGCCATCGGATATGCGGCGCTGGGCAAGAGCTTCCGCACCGAGCACGACGAGGAGATGATCCGCTTTGGCGCCGGGTGCGCCGAGGTGTCGGTGGACTTTACCGACTCTCAGCGGCGGCAGAACCTGACCGTGCGCATGATGCCGGGCCGCAGGCGGCGGATTGAGCACAACGGCGTGCGGGCCGGCAGGGTCAGCGACGTGGTGGGCTGCTTCCGCACGGTGCTGTTCTGCCCGGAGCATCTGGCCCTGGTCAAGGACGGGCCGCGCGCGCGGCGGACCTTTCTGGATGTGGCGCTCTCGCAGCTCTACCCGGTGTATCTCAAGCGGCTGCAGCGCTACAACCAGATCCTGCGGCAGCGCAACCAGCTCATCCGCACGGCGCAGGACGACCCCGCCACCTTCCGGGACACGGCCGAGTTCTGGTCGGTGCAGCTGGCGGCCGAGGCGGCGGCGCTGGCGCGCTACCGCTGGCACTACCTGCAATCGGCGGCGGCCGAGGTTTCGGCCCTCTTCCGGGAGATGACCGGCGAGCGCGAGACCCCCGAGCTGGTGTACGCGGGCTCAAGCCGCCAGGAGCCGGCGGAATACGGGGACGAGGCGGCCACGCGGGAGGTTTACACCCGGCTGCTGACCGCCAACTGGCCGCGCGAGCTGGCGGCGGGCAGCACGCTGTGGGGGGTGCACAAGGACGATGTGGAAATTCTGCTCAACGGCCGCCCGGCGCGCGTGTTTGCCTCCCAGGGGCAGCAGCGCTCTCTGGCGCTCTGCCTGAAGCTGGCCGAGGGGGCCGTCTGCCGGCAGGTGTGCGGCGAGCTGCCGGTGTTCCTGTTTGACGACGTGTTCAGCGAGCTGGACGAGTCGCGCCGCGCCTATCTTTCGGGAAAGCTCAGGGGACGGCAGGTC
Source organism: uncultured Clostridia bacterium (assembly GCA_944383705.1). Classification (GTDB taxonomy): domain Bacteria; phylum Bacillota; class Clostridia; order Oscillospirales; family CAG-272; genus UMGS1865. The sequence continues at coordinate 744 of CALWQR010000162.1, read as the reverse complement.
ATCATCACCTCCTGCGAGCCCGGCGTCACCGCCGGCAGGGTCATCCGCGTCCGGGGGGGAACCTACCGCCCGGAGGTCCCGCCGTCGGGGCGGGAGGAGAGCAAAGCAGAGCCGCTCGCGCCGGGAACCGCGCCTGGAAAAGAGGCGGGAGACGCGTCCGGAACCGAGCAGAGTACCGCGTTCGGAACCGAACAGGAAACCGAGAGGGAAAACAAGTCCGGAAACACCCCCGGAACCGTGAAAGAAACCGTTTCAGGGGACGCATCAGGCCCGGTGGAGAAATCCGCGCAAGCTCCCGCGCAAAGCGGGGAAGAAAGCCCGGCGGAGAAATCCGCGCAATTTCTCACGCAAGGCGGGGAGGAAAGCCCGGCGTGGCTCCCCGTGCTGGATTCTGCGCAAAGTGAGATGGAGAGCCCGGCAATTCGCCCCGTGCGGGGAAGCCCGGCGCCGCCGGACGGTGCGGGGACGGGGTAAAAAAACCGAAGGGGGACAGGGCATGTATCTGCATGTAGGCAACAACAAGACCATCCGGCAGCGCGACATTGTCGGCATATTCGACGCCGACACCGCAACGGTATCGGCGGTCACAAAAAAATATCTGGCCGGGGCACAGGCCGCGCACCGGGTGCAGTTTGCCTCGCTGGAGCTGCCAAAGTCCTTTGTCCTCTACCGCGACCGTTCGGGGAAATACAAAATCTGCTTTTCCCAGCTCTCCCCCGCCGCCCTGGCCTCCCGTCCCCGGCC
>CALWQR010000161.1 GCA_944383705.1 uncultured Clostridia bacterium | reverse complement strand
AGGCCGGTTTGAAGAAGGGGAACAGCAAAAGACTTAGCTTTGATTCCCCGTCCCCGTCCGGCCAGAGGCCGGTTGGGAAAAACGGGAAAGAAAAAGCCTTCATGTCAGCTTTCCGGCCAGCGGCCGGTGGAACAGAACAGTTTGAAAGAAGCCCGGCTCCGGCAGGGTTGGCAACAACCCGGGGGTCTGATACAAGCAGGGCTTTGAAGAAAGGAAAAACGACAAGATGGAACAGGAAGAACGGGCTGGACAGCAGCCCATCGAAGGAGTGTATGACGAGAGTCAGATTCAGGTGCTGGAGGGGCTGGAGGCCGTGCGCAAGCGGCCGGGGATGTATATCGGCTCCACCTCGGCGCGGGGTCTGCACCATCTGGTCTACGAAATTGTGGACAACTCCATAGACGAGGCTCTGGCCGGACGCTGCGACCGCATCGAGGTCACTCTGCTGCCCGACGGCAGCGTGTCGGTGCAGGACGACGGCCGGGGCATTCCCAGCGGCATCCACCCCAAAATGGGCATTCCGACGCTCGAGGTGGTGTATACGGTTCTGCACGCCGGGGGCAAGTTCGGCGGCGAGGGATACAAGTACTCGGGCGGACTGCACGGCGTGGGCGCATCGGTGGTCAATGCCCTGTCCGAATGGTTGGAGATTGACAACTGCCACGAGGGGCGGCGGTACACCGAGAGATTCGAGCGCGGGCACGTGGCCCGTCCCTTCCGGGACGAGGGGCCGACCGACCGGCACGGCCTGTACGTCCGCTTCAAGCCCGACCCGCTGATTTTCGAGGAAACCGTTTTCGATTACGAGGTGCTGCTCAAGCGCCTGCGCGAGCAGGCCTTCCTCAACGGCGGGGTCAACATCTCTCTGCGCGACGAGAGAGAGCCGCAGGAGGACGGCAGCTACCGCGAGGACGACCTGATGTACGAGGGGGGCATCCGCTCGTTTGTCGAGCACATCAACGCGCAGAAGCACTGCGAGCTGATTCACCCCGACGTCATCTATATGAAGGCCGAAACCGGCGACCAGATTGCCGAGGTGGCCATGCAGTACAACGACAGCTACAACGAGGTGCTGCTGACCTTTGCCAACAACATCAACACGGTGGAGGGCGGCACGCACGAGATTGGCTTTAAAACCGCGCTGACCAAGGTGCTCAACGACTACGGCCGCAAGTACGGCATTCTCAAGGACAGCGACAAGAATCTGGGCGGCGACGACGTGCGCGAGGGGCTCTCGGCCGTGGTGTCGGTCAAGCTGACCGAGGCGCAGTTCGAGGGGCAGACCAAGGGGAAGCTGGGCAACAGCGAAATGCGCACCTTTGTCTATAACCTGGTTACCGAAAAGCTCTCCGAGTACCTGGAGGAAAACCCGTCCGTGGGCAAGGCGATTCTCGAGAAATCGCTGGCCGCCTTCCGCGCCCGCGAGGCCGCCCGCAAGGCGCGCGAGGCCACCCGCCGCAAGGGGCTGCTGGAGGGCTCCACGCTGCCCGGCAAGCTGGCCGACTGCCAGGAGAAAAACGCCGAGCTCACCGAGCTGTACCTGGTGGAGGGGGATTCGGCCGGAGGCTCGGCCAAGCAGGGGAGAAATTCGCGCTTTCAGGCCATCCTGCCTCTGCGCGGCAAGGTGCTCAACGTGGAAAAAACGCGGCTGGACAAGGTGTACTCCAACCTCTCGCTCATCCCCATCATCCAGGCTCTGGGCTGCGGCATTGGCGAGGAGTTTGACCCTGCCAAGCTGCGCTACGGCAAAATCATCATCATGGCCGACGCCGATGTGGACGGCTCGCACATCCGCATCCTGCTGCTGACCTTCTTCTTCCGCCACATGCGCCGCCTGGTGGAGGACGGACACATCTATTTTGCGCAGCCCCCGCTTTACAAAATCTACCGCAAGGGCTCCAAATACGGCTCCGAGCGCTACGCCTACAGCGACGAGCAGCGCGACGCCATCATCGCCGAGATGGGGGGCACCAACATTGAGGCCGAGCGGTACAAGGGTCTGGGAGAAATGGACCCCGAGCAGCTCTGGGAAACCACCATGGACCCGGCCTGCCGCACCATCCTGCGCGTGACGATTGAGGACGCCGTGGCCTGTGACGAGCTCTTCTCGCTCCTGATGGGCGATAAGGTCGAGCCCCGCCGGCAGTTCATCGAGCAGAACGCCAAATTCGCCGAAAATCTCGATATCTGACGAGAGAGACGCGGTATGTGGGGGACTTCTTGAAAGAAGCTCCCCCACGCCCCCCAAGAACTTTGAAGGAGGGGGAGAAGAGTGCCGCAGTCCGCGGGACGCGGGGCGCGGTATGTGGGGGACTTCTTGAAAGAAGCTCCCCCACGCCCCCCAAGAACTTTGAAGGAGGGGGAGAAGAGTGCCGCAGTCCGCGGGACGCCGTTCCGCATTCCGGAATTCCCGGTTGAGGTTTTTGAAAGGGAAAGAATGAAGCTATTCAAAAACAGATTTTTCATTGTCTGCCTGTGCGTGGCGGTGGCGGTGGCCGGGCTCAGCTCCACCTTTGCGCTGATGGGCTACCGGGCGCTGGCGCGGGACATTGTGGGCACAGTCACCATGCCGGTGCGCCTGGTGTTTGCCGCCTTTGCCAACGCGGTGGACGGCTTTGGCAAATACTTTCAGTCGGTGAACACGCTGGAGGAGCAGAAGGCGGCGCTGGAGGCCGAAAACGCGGCGCTGCGCGAGCAGATTGCCCGGGCCGAGCTGCTGGAAAGAGAAAACGAGCGCCTGCGCGAATACCTGTCGATGAAGGCCGAAAACCCCGGCTTCAGCTTTGAGCTGGCCCGGGTCATTGGCCGGGAGGCGGGGAACTATGTCACGGTTTTCACGCTCAACCGGGGCAGCGTGCACGGCATCGAGAAGGATATGCCGGTGGTGACCACCGACGGCATTGTCGGCTGCGTGGAGGAGGTCGGGCTGACCTGGTGCAAGGTGACAACCGTGCTGGAGACCGCGCGCTCGGTGGGGGTTTACCTGCCGCGCAATGGCGCCACCGGCATCCTCAGCGGCGACTACAGTATGCGGGGCGAGGGCCTGTGCCGGCTGACCTTTGTGGACTCCAACATCACCGCCGAGGAGATTCAGCCCGGCGATATGGTGCTCTCCAGCGGCATGGGCAGCGTGTATCCGGCCGAGCTGACCGTGGGGACCGTCGAATCGGTGGAAATTGACCCCGCCACCCGCACCCTCTCAGCCCTTGTCCGCCCCGCCGTCGATTTCTCCTCCCTCCAGGAAATGATGATTCTCACCGGCCAGTAGCCGCCGGCCAAGGCCGGTTTCACAGAGGGGATAGG
>CALWQR010000160.1 GCA_944383705.1 uncultured Clostridia bacterium | reverse complement strand
CCTTCAAAACCCCATCCGCCTCAAAAAGGACTTCCCCGGCGCGGGCCCCCGGGCATACCGTATTTGCAATACCGTATGCAAAACTGGGGGGCCTGTGCCGGGGAAGTTCTCGCAAGGGGAGGCTTGGAGGGGACTGCCTCTCCGAAAGAGGCGGTCCCTCCAAGGTCTTTCCCATCGGTGGGACTCTTAACAGGTGGGGCTCCGCAAGGTCATCATTTCTTCGAGAAGCTGTAGTGCATGGTGGTCAGCAGCTGGAAGAGCAGCATTACCACGGCAACGCCGGTGGCAACCCACACAGCAATCGGCTCGCTACCCAGCTGCAGATACTGGACGTCCGGCAGCATGACGCCGAGAAGGCCGGTCAGGCAAAAGCCGCCGATGGCACTGGTCAGGGCGATAAAGGCCACCTTGAAAATCAGGGACGCCAGCATTGCCAGCAGCACAAAGCCGCCGATGCCCAGCCATACGTTGGCATTGGGAACATAGCTCACCACCAGGTTGTAGCCCACAAGGCCGAAGAGCACAAACATTGCGGGCAGGCATTTCTTCCAGCCGAAGATGAAGAAGAGAATGGCAAGCACGGCGCCAAAGACGTAGACCAGGAAGTCCGGCATTGCGTCCAGCCCCTTGATACCGGTCTGCATCCAGTGGAAGAGCTCCACGCCGACCAGATATCCAATGGCGCCAAGACTGATCATACTCAGGGCTTTGGCCATATGCAAGCCAACAAAACCAATCAGCACCGCAGACACGGCGGCAAGGATGTAAAGCACCATTTCTTGCACGTGCATTTTGGCTGCCAGCTCGGCCAGATTGTCGGTCAGCATATCGACCAGTTCCAGCGGCTTGTGGTTCAAAAAGTTCTGCAGGCCCATAACAAATCTCCTTTTGCAATTGTCGTTACAATTATTATAATCCATAAAAGGGGTATTGTCAATAGGTTTTTCAGATTTTCGCTGAAAATCTTCCGGAAATCGGCACAGAAACGGTTTCCGGATAAAAAAATGCGAAATTCTATTTACTTTTGGAGCAAAACATGTTAGAATAGTAAATGCCGGGCGGCCGACCTCTGTCGGGGTCATAGCGCCGCCCCATTTCCCCCTGCCATGCTTCCGCCCCCCGGCGGACCCGGGGAGACTGTCTGAAAGGTTTGGATTCACACATGGAAAAAAGAAAGCCGGACGAGAGCATCGAGTTTCTGATTCGGGGCATTCTGACCTTGCAAACACCCGAGGAGTGCCTGCACTTTTTTGAGGACCTCTGCACGGTATCCGAAATTCAGGAAATGGCCCGGCGGCTGCAGGCCGCGCGGATGCTCAACCACAACCACATCTATGCGGACATTGCCGCGAAAACCGGGCTTTCCACCGCCACCATCAGCCGGGTCAATCGCTGCCTCAAATACGGCAGCGAGGGATATCTCACCGTTCTGGACCGCATGGAGCGCAAACGGTGAGCGGCTGCGAGAGCTACCGGGCGCTGGCGCGGTTTTACGACTGCCTCAATCCCGAAGTGGATTATGCTGCCTGGGCGGATTTTATTGAAGAATGCTTTGCGCGCTGGCTGCCCCTGCGGCCGGAGCTGGTGCTGGATCTGGCCTGCGGAACCGGCAGCATGACCCTGGAGCTGGCCCGCCGCGGCTACGACATGATCGGGGTGGACGGCAGCGCCGACATGCTGGCCGAGGCCTACGCCCGCGCGGGGAGCGGCATTCTCTTTTTGCAGCAGGATATGCGCAGCTTTGAGCTGTACGGCACCGTGGGGGCTGTGGTGTGCTGTCTGGACAGCCTGAACTACCTGCTGGGCGAGGGCGAGCTGTCCGTCTGCTTTGCCCTGGTACACAACTACCTGGACCCCGGCGGGCTGTTTCTGTTTGACATGAACACTCCGCGCAAATTCCGCGAGGTGTACGGCTGCAACGATTACATTCTGGAAGGGGAGCTCCCTGCCCCGCCCGGCGGCAGCCCGGCAACAATCTACTGCGGGTGGCAGAACCGCTTTGACCCTTCCACCGGGCTTTGCGATTTTGATCTTTCGCTGTTTGAGGAGTGCCCGGACGGCAGCTACCGCCGCACCGACGAGCACCAGCGGGAACGCTGCTACGGCATGGAGGAGATTCTCGCCACGCTGCGCGGCGCACATCTGGAGCCGCTGGGCGTGTTTGCCGACTGGCGTTTTTCCCCGCCCGACAGCCAGACCGACCGCTGGTATTTTGTCGCCCGCGCAAACAAGCCCGAATCACAGAAAGGAAGCTGAAACCAAGATGCCATCCACCATTCTGCGCGCCATGACCGCCGATGGCAGCGCGCGCATTCACATCATTCGCTCCACCGACATCGTCCGGCGCGCCCTGTCCTATCATCACACCACCCCCACCGCTACCGCCGTGCTGGGCCGTCTGCTGACGGCTGCCTCCATGATGGGCAGTATGCTGGGTGACCCCGGCGACAGCCTGACGGTCTCTCTGTGCGGGGACGGCCCCGCCGGCCGGGTCCTTGCCGTGGCCGACTACCTTGGCAATGTGCGTGGGTATATCCAGAATCCCGGCGTCGAGCTCCCCCTGCGGCCCGACGGCAAGCTGGACGTCGGGGGCGCCGTCGGCCGGGGCCTGCTCAACATCATCCGGGATACCGGCGCCGAGCAGCCCTACAACGGCTCCATTGAGCTGGTCAGCGGCGAGATTGCCGAGGATATTGCCGCCTACTATGCGCAAAGCGAGCAGATTCCCACCCTGTGCGCGTTGGGCGTGCTGGTGGACACCGACCGCAGCTGCAAGGCGGCCGGCGGGATTCTGATCCAGCTGCTGCCGTTTGCCGACAATACGGTCATCGGTCTGCTGGAGCGCAACAGCCGGGAGCTGACCAATCTGTCTGCCCTCATCGCCCAGGGAATGGACAACCGCGACATTGCAAACATCGCCCTGCGCGATATCCCGTATGACGTGTTCGACGAGCTGGACGTGGAGTATCGCTGCACCTGTACCCGCGAACGGGTGGCGCGCGCGCTGATAACCTTGGGGAAGCCCGAGCTGCTGCGGATGCTGGAGGAGCAAAAGGCCGAGGGTAAGCCCGAACAGCTCACGGTCAACTGCCGCTTCTGCGACCGTGTCCAGCACTTCACCCGCGCCGACATCGATGCGATGTTCCCTGGCGAGTGATAGATTCCGCTGGGGAAGAAGACCTTGGAGAGACCCGCCTCCCCCGGAGAGGCCGGTCCCTCGGGGGCCCCCCGGCGAGACCTTCCCCGGCTGCCGCCCGCCTGTTGAGAGAATTGCCAATGACGGCGCCCCGCCGGCGGGCGGCAGCCGGGGAAGTCTTCTTTGGGGAGGTATGCAAAAAATAAGAGCATATCGCCATACA
>CALWQR010000159.1 GCA_944383705.1 uncultured Clostridia bacterium | reverse complement strand
TTTTTTGAGTTTCCTATAGACGGGGGAGGGATTTTGTGATATAATAGAGGCGGAAAGCAGAGACGGGGAGGTGTTCTTTTGTACAGGTTATTCATTGTAGAGGACGATGCAGGAATTGCCGGTGCCATCCGCACGCAGGCCGAGCTTTGGGGCTTTGAAGTACGGTGCGTGCAGGACTTCCGCAATGTGCTGGGGGAATTTGCGGCGTTTGAGCCGCACATTGTGCTGCTGGACATCACCCTGCCCTTTTTCAATGGCTACTACTGGTGCGCCGAGCTGCGCCGGCACTCCAGCGTCCCCATCATTTTCATCTCGTCCGCCTCGGACAACATGAACATTGTCATGGCCATGAACATGGGCGGCGACGACTTCATCGCCAAGCCCTTTGACCTGAGTGTGCTGATGGCCAAAATTCAGGCTCTGCTGCGCCGCACCTACAATTTTGCGGCCAGCGCTCCCCTGCTGGAGCACCGGGGCGCCGTTCTCTCAACCGGAGAGCAGGTGCTGACCTATGCGGGAGAGCGCATTGACCTGACCAAAAACGAATACCGCATTCTGCTCTGCCTGATGGAGAACAAAACCCGTGTGGTCAGCCGCGAGCGCCTGATGGAGCGGCTGTGGGAAACCGACTCCTTTGTGGATGAGAACACTCTGACCGTCAACATCAACCGTCTGCGCCGGAAGCTGGAGGCTGCCGGGCTGAAAAATTTTATCGCCACCCGGTTCGGCGTCGGCTACATTGTGGAATGAGGAGGAGAATATGAAGCTGTTTTTCCGCTATTTGCATCAGCACCGCCGCGGGCTTTTGATGTTTGCGCTGTTCTGCGTCATTTTCTGCGTTTCGTTTCTGCTCTATCACCTGCCTGTGGGGGCCGTGCTCTACCCGGCGCTGCTCTGCGCGCTGCTCCTGCTGGGCTTTGCGCTCCATGACTTCCGGCGCGTCCGCCGGCGGCACCGTGCGCTCGTCCGGCTTGCACAGCTCCCCGCCGAATCGATGACCGGCTTTCCCGACGCCGACGGGCTGGAGGACGCCGATTACCAGGCCCTCATCCGGCACTTGCAGGAGGAAAAGGCGGCGCTGCAAACCGCCATGAACAGCCGCTACAATGACATGATGGACTACTACACGGTATGGGTACACCAGATCAAAACGCCGATTGCCGCCATGCGCCTGACCCTGCAGAACGAGGATACCCCGTTCTCCCGCCGGCTGAACTCCGACCTGCTGCGCATCGAGCAGTATGTGGAGATGGTGCTGGCCTTTCTGCGGCTGGACTCCCCCGCCACCGATTACGTCATCAGGGAGCAGGAGCTGGACGGCATCATCCGCTCCGCCGTCCGGAAATTTGCGGGAGAGTTCATCGGCCGGCGTCTCCGGCTGGATTACACGCCCGTGCACCTGAAGGTGATCACCGACGAAAAATGGCTTTGCTTTGTTCTGGAGCAGCTTCTCTCCAATGCGCTCAAATACACCCGCGAGGGCGGCATCCGCATCTATCTGGAGCAGCCCCGGACGCTTTGCATTGCCGACACCGGCGTCGGCATCGCCCCAGAGGATCTCCCCCGCATTTTTGAAAAGGGCTACACCGGCTACAACGGCCGGGCAGACAAAAAGGCAAGCGGCCTGGGGCTTTACCTCTGCCGCAGCATCTGTACCCGCCTCGGGCACCGCATCTCTGCATCATCCTCCCCCGACAGCGGAACGGTCGTGCGCATTGACCTCAACCAATACCCGCTGCAGGCCGAATAAAAGGAACGTTTTTTGTGGGGAAAACTTTTTGAAAAAAGTGTTCCCCACACCCTTTTCAAAAACCTTCAACACAGGGGCAAAAGATGCCCGCGAAAGTTTTTGAAGGTGACTTCTTACAAAAACGTAAGTTTTTCGCCCGAAATGTAAGCCGGATCGATGGAATGCCGGCGTTTTTTGTGATACAATATGCCCAGAAAACCGATTGGAGGGAATTTTCTGATGAGTATGTTGGAAGTGAGCGGCCTGCGCAAGGTTTACACCACCCGCTTCGGGGGCAACCAGGTGGAGGCGCTCAAAAATGTGAATTTCAGTGTGGAGCAGGGCGAATATGTGGCCATCATGGGCGAATCCGGCTCGGGCAAAACCACCCTGCTCAACATTCTGGCGGCGCTCGACCGCCCCACCGCCGGCAGCGTGCGGCTGGACGGAACCGATCTTTCAAAAATCAAGGAGTCGGCGCTCTCGTCCTTCCGGCGGGATCACCTCGGCTTTGTCTTTCAGGATTTCAACCTGCTGGACACCTTTACGCTGGAGGACAACATCTACCTGCCGCTGGTGCTGGCGGGGCGGCCGTATTCCTATATGCGCACCCGGCTGGAGCCGATTGCGACCAGGCTTGGCATTACCGACCTGCTGAAAAAATACCCCTACGAGGTTTCGGGCGGACAGAAGCAGCGTGCGGCGGTGGCGCGCGCGCTGATCACCGGCCCCCGCCTGATACTGGCCGACGAGCCGACCGGCGCGCTGGACTCCAAGTCTACCGACGAGCTGCTGCGCCTGTTCAGCCAGATCAACGCGAGCGGGCAGACCATTCTGATGGTGACCCACTCGGTCAAGGCCGCAAGCCATGCCGGGCGCGTGCTCTTCATCAAGGACGGCGAGGTGTTCCACCAGATCTACCGCGGGAACAGCACCGACGAGCAGCTCTACCAGAAGGTCTCGGATGCGCTGACCCTGCTTGCGACAGGCGGTGATCGGTTATGAAGGCCGGATTTTACCCCAAGCTGGCGCTGGACGGTATCCGCAAAAACAAGCGCCTGTATCTGCCCTATCTGCTCACCTGCATCGGCATGGTGGCCATGTATTATATTGTCCTCTTCCTGAAGGACAGCCGGGCCATCACCGGTATGCCCGGCGGAGGCACCATCCAACCCATGCTGGATCTTGGCTCGTGGGTCATCGCCGTCTTCTCGGTCATCTTCCTGTTTTACACGCATTCCTTTCTGATCCGCCGCCGGAAGAAGGAATTCGGGCTTTACAACGTGCTCGGCATGAGCAAGTGGAACATCGGGCGCATTCTGTTCTGGGAGGCGCTGATTGTGGCGGTCGTCTCTCTGGCCTTGGGGCTTGCCGCCGGCCTTGCGCTCTCCAAGCTGGCCGAGCTGGGGCTGGTGAACGTGATGCACGCGGACGTCACCTTCACGCTGGAGGTCTCCCCTGCCGGCATCGGCAAGACCGCCGCGGTGTTCGGCGGCATCTTCCTGCTGCTCTTTTTCAACTCGCTGCTGCAGGTCAGGGTTTCGGATACCGTCGCCCTGATGCGCAGTGAAAGCACCGGCGACAGGCCCCCGCGCGGCAACTGGTTCTTCGGGTTTTGCGGCGTGCTGATTCTGGGAGGCGCGTACTACATCGCGCTGAAAATCGAGGACCCCATCACGGCGCTGGTGATGTTTTTTGTCGCGGTAATCATGGTGATTGTCGGAACCTATCTGCTGATGATCTCCGGTTCGGTGCTGTTCTGCCGCATTCTCCAGAAGAACAAGAAGTTCTACTACAAGCCGAACCACTTTGTGTCGGTCTCCTC
>CALWQR010000158.1 GCA_944383705.1 uncultured Clostridia bacterium | reverse complement strand
CAGGCCGGTCCCTCCAAGGTCTTTCTTCCCCTCCGGCCGGGCTTTTCCTCAGAACTTCCGGTCGTAGAGGAGGGCGGCGATGAGGACGACGAAGCAGGAGCCGGCATTATGGACCAGCGCGCCGGTGGTGGGATTCAGGAGTCCCAGCACCGAGAGCGTGACGGCGGCCAGGTTGATGCACATGGACAGCGTGATACTGAGCTGGATGGTGTGCACCGTGGCGACCGAAAGCCGTTTGAGGTAGGGGATGCGGGAGATATCGTCGCTCATCAGGGCGATATCCGCCGCCTCGACGGCGATGTCGCTGCCCATGATGCCCATGGCGACTCCCACGTCGGCGGCCTTCAGGGCGGGCGCGTCGTTAACGCCGTCCCCAATCATGCAGACCGTCCGCCCGGCGGCGCGCAGCTCCTCCACCGCCGCCACCTTTTCGGCGGGCAGCAGCCCGGCCCGCACCTCGGAAATGCCGGCCTGCCCGGCAAAGCAGGCGGCCGTGCGGTCGTTGTCGCCGGTCAGCAGCACGGTAGAGGTATGCATGGCGTGCAGGCGCTCCACCATTTCCCCGGCGCCGGGACGCAGCACGTCGGAAAGCGCCAGGATTCCCAGGCAGCGCCCGCCCTCGGCCGTCAGCACGGCGGCCTTGCCCTGCTCCCGCAGCGCCGCCAGCCGTGCGGCGGCGTCCGGCCCGGGCCGGACGCCCTGCCCGGCCAGAAAGGCCTCGCTGCCGCACAGCAGCCGCCGGCCCTCCACCACGGCCTCAATTCCTCTGCCCGCGCTCATGCGGAAGCCGTCCGATTCGGGCAGCTCCAGCCCCTGCGCGCGGGCGTGCGAAACAATCGCGCGGGCCAGCGGATGCTCGCTTTTGGCCTCGGCGGCCGCCGTCAGCCGCAGCAGCTCCATCGGCTCCAGTCCGGGCGCCAGCGGCTCCAGGTCGCTCACCTCCAGCCGGCCGTAGGTCAGCGTGCCGGTTTTGTCAAAGGCCACGGTATCCACCCGGCCCATCCGCTCCAGCGCTTCCCCCGACTTGATGATGACCCCCTGCCGCGTGGCCTGCCCGATGGCAGCCATAATGGCGGTTGGCGTGGCAAGAACCAGCGCGCAGGGGCAAAAGACCACCAGCACCGTGACCGCCCGCGTGATGTTTTGCGTGACAAGCCCCGCAATAATGGCAATCAGCATGGCCGCGGGCACCAGCCAGCTGGCCCAGCGGTCGGCAATGCGGGCGGTGGGGGCCTGCTTTTCCTCGGCCTCCCGGACCATGCGGATGAGCTTTTGCAGCGACCCGTCCTCGCCGACCCTGGTCGCCCGCACGTCCACCGTGCCAAAGCGGTTGACCGTCCCGCCGTAAACCGCGTCCCCTACCGATTTGTCCACCGGCAGCGATTCCCCGGTCATCACCGACTGGTCCACCGATGTCTCGCCCGCGGCAATCACTCCGTCCACCGGAATGGCCTCGCCGGGCAGCACGCGCAGGATGTCCCCCGGCCGAATCTCGGCCGCAGGCACCGTCTCCTCCCGGCCGTCCCGCAGCCGCCGGCCCTGCGTGGGCGCCAGACTGATCAGCTTGTGCAGCCCCTTGCGCGCGCGGTTGGTGGTCATGTCCTCCAGCAGCGCGCCCAGCGCCATGATGAATGCCACCTCGCCCGCTGCAAACAAATCGCCAATGGCAACGGCCGCCACCATGGCCACGCTGATCAGCAGCGCCGAGGAAATTTTGCTGATTCCCCGGTTGCACACCAGCCGCCGCACGGCCAGATACACCAGCGGCAGCCCGCTGACCAGCACCGTTGCCCATGCCGGGTCCACCGGCAGGCTGACCTCCAGCAGCCCCAGCACAAAGCTGGCCAGCAGAAACACACCGCCCACCAGCGTCATGGGCCAGCCCGCAAGAAAATCCATTGCCGCCTGCAATTTTTTCATGTTTTGTCCTCCGTCGCTTGACTTTTTTCCCGTTTTCCGGTATAATAAATACAGTACCGAACGGTTTGTACAGTATCAGGATACCACATTTGCGCGCGATTTGCAAGAGGCAATCGATACGGAATGTCCGTTACCGAACAAACCATCCGAATTGTACCGGAAAGAAGGAGGACACCCGATGGACCGCCGGCAGCGCAAAACCCGCGACGCCATTTTCAACGCCTTTGCCGACCTGCTGGGGCAGCAGGCCTACCACCGTATTACCGTGCAGCAAATCATCGACGCGGCCGACGTGGGCCGTGCCACCTTTTACGCGCATTTTGAGACCAAGGACGACCTGCTGCGCGAGCTGTGCGAGGAGCTGTTCAACCACATCATCGATACCGCCATGGGGCACGCCCCCGCGCACGGGCACTATACCTGCGGCGGCCCCGGCGACCCGGTCTTCCTGCACCTCATCCGCCACCTGACCGAAAACGACCGCAATATCCTGTCGCTCCTCTCCTCCCGCAGCAATGAGATTTTTCTGCAATATTTCAAAACCAATCTGCAAAGGCTCGTGCGCACCCGCTTCGCCGACCAGCTGGCCGCCGCCCACCCGGGCCTGCCCCTGGATTTTCTCGTCAACCATGTCTCGGCTTCCTTCGCCGAAACCGTCAGCTGGTGGCTCCGCCACGGCATGAAGGAATCCCCCGAACAACTCTCCGCTTATTTTGAAGCTGTGATATGAGGAAGAATTTGGAAAGAGTTCCGCCAGAGGAGAAGACCTTGGAGAGACCCGCCTATTAAAATTCCCACCATTGGAGAAGACCTTGGAGAGACCCGCCTCTTAAGGAGAGGCCGGTCCCTCCAAGCCTCCCCCGGCGAGACCTTCCCCGGCGCAAGGCCCCCTGATGATTGCATACTGTATTGCAAATACGGTACGCCCGGGGGCCCGCGCCGGGGAATTTCTTTTGGGGGGGCGGCAGGGCTTATGATGTTTGCGACTGGGCGCGGAAGAAAAGAAGTCCGCGCCTCTTTTGAAGATTCGGCGGATTGCCCGGCAACTGCGGGCCGGCGTGGACGGGCAGCATCATTCCGGAGCGTCTGGTCAGACAACACCCGCTCGCCCGGTGGAGCCTTTCGGAGAGGCCGGCCAAGGTCTTTTCCAACAAAGGGATTCTTCCCAAGAGGGTCTCTCCAGGGTCTTCGCCTTTAAGAGAACTGTGACTGGCAGAGGGCAGCGTAGAAGCGAAAAAAGGCTCCCTTGTGTAAAGGGAGCTGTCAGCGAAGCTGACTGAGGGATTGTTCTTATGCTTTCTCTGTATTGCAATCCTTCCGTCACGCTATCGCGTGCCACCTCCCTTTATACAAGGGAGGCTTTTCACGAGCGGTTCGCCTGACCCCTGAAAATTCACGGCGGACGGTTCCGGAAGAGCGCCCGTTTGCTGATCCCCGAAACCCCCTGGCGGATGGTCCCGGAAACGCGCCCGCCCGCTCTCCCAAATATTTCAACCGCCCCCAAAAGAAATTCCCCGGTGCGGGCCCCCGGGCATACCGTATTTGCAATACAGTGAGCGAAAATCGGGGGGCCCGCGCTGGGGAAGGTCTCGCCGGGGGAGGCTTGGAGGGACCGGCCTCTCCTTAAGAGGCGGGTCTCTCCAAGGTCTTCTC
>CALWQR010000157.1 GCA_944383705.1 uncultured Clostridia bacterium | reverse complement strand
ATTGTTCCATCCGCCCCCAAAAGAAATTCCCCGGCGCAGGCCCCCGGGCATACCGTATTTGCAATACCGTATGCATTTGCGGGGGCCTGTGCCGGGGAAGGTCTCGCCGGGGGAGGCTTGGAGGGACCGGCCTCTCCTTAAGAGGCGGGTCCCTCCAAGGTCTTTTCCATCGGCAAACCATTCTCTGGCGGGAGTCCGTAGATTTCGAGGTATTTGTTGTTGCACAGGCGTTGGTTTTCGGAGAGCATGCGGCGTTCGTTTTCGCGCAGGGAGGCGTTCGGGTCGGGGTAGATGGGTGGCATGACGTGGATGGTATAGGACTGCCGCGGGAAGCCGTATTCATCTGGCCTGTCCTGGTCCTGCATGGTGACGAAAACCGGGATGACGGGCACGCCGCACTTGGCCGCGTAAAAGAAGGCGCCGGGCCTGAAGGGGCGGGGCTTGCGGTAGTTCCACCACATGGCCTGTTCGGGGTAAATCAGCACCAGGTCGCCCCGGCGCAGGATTTCGGCCAACGCCTCGGAAAACAGGCGGGTGGTTTTGATATTGGAGCTCAGGGGCAGGGTATCGCAGTGGCGCATCAGGTAGCCGATGATGCCGGGGAGAAAGAAATTGCTCCCCTTGACAACCCGGTAAAACCGGTGCCTGCCCGGCACGCGGTCGGCAACCTCCTTTACCGCAAGATTTTCGTACTTGCTGAAATGGTTGCTGGTGAGAATGGCTCCGCCCCGGACGCCCGCGAGATTCTCGGCCCCCACCACCCGCATATGCAGCGCCCGGCGGTAGTGGAGCTGGGCCAGCGCGGCCAGGCGCCGCGCCCAGAAGGCGTGCCATTTGCTGGAGAGCCGGACCTGCAGGTAGTCCACCTCCTCCGGCGTCAGCGGGCGCCCGGGCGGGTCGGGCTCCACATCGGTATAAAAGCTCTCCCCGCCGGCGGCCTCCAGCTCCCGGATTTTTTCCAGTATTTCCAGCCGTTCGGGGGATGGCTGCTTACGCTTCATAGGCCCGGCTCCATTCGGGCGCCGCGCTGGCGGTACCGCCCGACAGCACACAGCGGAAATTGTTGTCCGCCCGGCTGATGCGGCGGGCGTTCCTGTGCAGGGCGCGGTTGGCCGTCATATGCCCGTAGCGCTCCTTCCAGCCAAAGGCCCGCTGCATCCGGCGGATTTCCTCATAAAACGGAGTAGCCGCCGCGTATTTCCAGAAGTACTCCTGATAGCAGATGCTGCGGTATTGCCAGGGCTTGTAGAACATGTTGTAATGGATGAGATCCGGGGTTCCGGGATAGCATTCGTCAATCGACATTTTGTTCCACCCCTGATCCAGATAGAGCACCTGCCCCCGGCAGAGCACGTTGAGGTAGTCCTGATCGGGGCAAACGGTGTCAAAATGATAGGTGTTGAGCAGGCAGACGAATTTGCGCTCGATCTGCTGCATCCGGAACTGATCGAGGTTCATCAGCAGCACCCCCGAGTTGAAATAGCGCCGGTAGGGAATGCCCAGCCCCAGCTCGGCGTATTCCCGGAAATCCCGGTGGCTGGCGATGATGCCGTCGGGCACCGCGCCCAGCAGACGGCTGCCCAGCGGAATGCGATAGAGCCGCGAGAGGTCCCCGTTGACCGCGATGTCGGCGTCCAGATAGATGGCCTTGTGATACTGCGGGAACAGGGAGGGGATAAACAGGCGGAAATAGATGGAGGCTGTGTAATAGTCGCGCAGGTTCAGCTGCTCGGTCAGCGGGGCAATCTGCCGGCTGACGTCCACCAGGTGTACGCGCACCGTGTCGGTGGCCATCTCCAGCAGCAGGCGGGCGCGGGAAGGGTTGAGGCCGCTGTTCAGAATGTGAATGTCGCAGCGCGTACCGGGGGCGAGGTTGTCGATGAGTGAGCGCATGGAAACCGCCAGAAAGGGCAGGTAATTGTCGTCCGAGGAAAAGAATACGGGAATGGTATCGGTTGTGGTTGGCATCATGTGTCTCCTTTTCTCATGTATGCGTTTATACGGCCGGGAAATGGGGCCTGCGGCTGAGGTAATCGTTGAGGATATCGTCGAATTCGGTGACGTGCAGAATGTCGTGCACCCGCTCCACCTGCCAGGGCTTGACGTTTTGCGTGTGAAACCGGGGGAACCAGACAATGGTCATGGAAAAATGGCGGATGACGGTGTCCCCCCGCACGGCCTTTTGCTCGTTGAAGCGGCGGGGAAGCACCTTTTTGCGGGCTGCGCAGCGGTTGAGCGCGGTCTGGTCGGAAAGAAAAATCTTCTTGCGCGCGCAGGCCTCCAGCGCCCGGCGGAAGAGGCCCGTCTGCCGGATTTTTGCCAGGTTGAGCAGCAGCACGCCGGCGTTGAGATAATTGAGGCCGAAAAAACGGCAGCCGTAACGGTCGCGCACCCCGGCAAATTCGGCGTCGCCCAGCTCCTGCTCATAGAGCCGGGCAATGTCGCCGCACAGCACCGTGTCGGTGTCCAGATAAATCAGCCGGTCGGGCAGGATGGGGAAGCGGTCGGCAAACAGGCGCAAAAAGGTGTATGGGGTGTATTGGGTATCCTGGTTCGGGGCGTGCAGCAGGGTTTGCCGGTAGAGGGAACCGACGTCGGTCAGGGTTACACGGCTGGCGGGATTGGTCCCCCGGCACAGCTCCTCCAGGTAGCGCCGCTGCGCCTCGGTAACCGGGGCAAAATCCGGGCTGACGTCGCGCAGGTCCATGGTAAACAGAAACACGTTCAGCGGGCCGCGATGGTGCCTGAGCATGGACAGCAGCGAGATGACCATGCCGTCGAACACGCGGGCATTGCCGGCGTACAGAACCGGGACGGAGCGCCCCTCCCCGGCCGGCGGGGCGGGATGGACTTCGGATGAGATGGAATGCATGGGTGCCTCCTTTTCCGGCGCGGGGCGCTCAGTCCTGCTGCGGCAGATAGCGGACAGCCGCATAGCTGCTGCTCCCGGCGCGCTTGCACATGGTGCGGTAAACCACGTCCCGCAGGCGGCGCTCGTTTTCCCGGTCGCCCAGGCTCGGGTCGGGGTAAAACGGGCCGTCCACGTAAAGCGTGACCCGCGGCGTTCTGCCGTGCCGCGGGGGCTGATAGGTGGTTGTGGTGCAGAAGACCGGGGCGCCGAAGCGCACCGGGTAGCGGAAGGACGCCGGGCCGAACGGGCGGATGCCGGTGTAATACGGCCAGATGTGCGCCTCGGGGTAAATCTGAATGGCGTGGCCCAGCAGAACCGATTTTTCCAGCGCATTCAGGAAGGAGCGCGACGCGCTGTAGGCGGTGGGCAGCGGAACGGCGCCCGACAGCTCAACCCATTTGCGGGCCGGCAGGGGAAGGGCGAGGTTCTCCGAGTTGACCACCACCCGGGTTTGGCGGGGAAACGCGACCAGCGAGGGGTGAAAGGCGTCGCCCGCCATCAGGGTGTGGTTTCCGTAAATGAAGCAGCCCTGCTTTCCAATCTGTTTCAATGCCCGCCGGTTGACGATGCGGGTGTGAAACCGGAAGCGGCAGTACAGATATGCAAACGGCGTCATCACCACCCGGTAGACCAGGAATTCCGCCAGCTTCCAGAGCGGGCTTTTGTGCAGATACCGGTAGCTGCCGTCAATGGGGAAGGGCTCCCGCG
>CALWQR010000156.1 GCA_944383705.1 uncultured Clostridia bacterium | reverse complement strand
CGGGCAACCCATGGCGGCTGTCCGGTTTCCTGATATGCAGGGCAAATCGCTTTGTATGGCGGTATGCTCTTATTTTTCGCTTACCTCCCCTGAAAAAGGGCTTCCCCGGCTGCCGCCCGCCGGCGGAACGCTGTCATTCGCATTTACGCCAAAGAGGCGGGCGGTGGCTGGGGAAGGTCTCGCAGGGGGAGGCTTGGAGGGGTGTGCCTCTCCTGAAGAGGCCAACCCCTCCAAGGTCTTCTCCATCGGTGGGAATCTTCTCAGGCGGGGCCTCCAAGGTCTTTTATGGCTATTGCTTGGGAAAGCGGGTGTAGAGGGTGTTGTACTGGTCGGCCAGGGCATTCCAGGTTGTGCGGTTGACGGCGCCGGTTTGCGGCAGTCGGTTTTGCTGCTGGAATTCCCGCACGGCGCGGGCGGTATCCTCATCAAAGCTGCCGGTGACCTTGGTATCCAGCAATCCGCCGTACTGGGTCTCCAGCTCGCGCAGCATAAACTGGACAGCCGCCACCGGGAAGCCTGATGCGCCGGGACCGATGGTATCGTCGGGCGGCAAGGGAGGGAAAACCTCCATCCGCTGCGGACCGGTATGCTCGGCGCGGGAGGCGCGATAGAGCGCATAAAGCAGCTCCCAGACATACTGGTTGGCGCTTCCGGTAACCGGCAGGCCGTAGACCTTTTGGAAGTCCTTCAGGGAGGTCTCTGTGGCGGAATCAAAGATGCCGTCCACCGGCGGCGCGGAAATTTCGGGGTTGTGATAGGACAGCTGGCGCAGATAGGTTTGCAGATTGCGGACGGCGGTCCGCTCGTTGGGATTCTGTGGCATAGGTATTTCTCCTTTCGGTGTCAGCTGCCCACCTCATAGCCGGGGTATTGTCCCTCGCCCAGACGGGAGCCGAGATACAGGTCTTCGTAAAGCTCGGCAATGGCGGTCCAGGTGACGGCGGACACCACGCCGGTGGGCTGAATGCCGACCTGGTTCTGAAAGGCGATTACGGCCTCCTGCGTCCGGGGGCCGAAATACCCCGTGGGGTTGACCGTTGGGATATTCGGGTAGGACTGCGCGATGAAGTTCAGATACTCCTGCAAAATCCGCACATCCTCGGAATCCGCGCCGATGCGCAGCGTAACGCCGGGAAACGGAATGGCGGCCCCCTCGGTGTACTCCGGCGGAACCGTACGCACAATGCCGAGATAGGCGTTGTACAGCGCGTTCCAGGTGTCCTCGCCCACAATGCCGTCGGCAGACAGCCCAAAGGTCCGCTGCACGGCCCGCACGGCCGAGGCGGTGGCGGGGCCGTAGATCCCATCAATGGCCACGGCGGGAATGGTGCTGTAATACATGGCCAGATAGCTGATGTAGTATTGCAGATTGAACACCGCGTTGCCGGTATCTCCCTCGCGCAGCACCGACGGGAACTGCTGGGTCACCTCGTCCGGGCCGATGCCCTCGGCGTTGAGGTCGGTCAGGCGCTTGACGCCCAGATAAATATTTTGAATGGTATACCAGGTAGCCCGGCCCACCACGCCGTCCACGGTCAGGCCAAAAATTTCCTGAAACCGGCGCACGGCCGCCTCGGTATCGGTGCCGAAAATACCATCGGTCAGCAAAATTTTAGGCAGGGACGGATAGTTGTTGGAGATGCGGTTCAGGCGGATCTGCACCGTGCGCACATCGTCCCCCACACTGCCCAGCCGCAGCGGATAGGTCGGGGCGCTTTGCTGGGGACCGGTAATCGGCACATCGCGCACCAGCTCGATGTTGTCTCCGTAATAATATTGCAGAATTTCAAACGGGGTATACCCCTGGTTGGCCAGCTCCACGCTGCCCCATTGAGAAAGGCCGTTGCAGGTGACGGTGGTGCCGTTGCAGTACTGCGCGAACAGCGGCTCGATGTTGCTGACCCGGCGGATATAGCTGTCAAAAATTTCGGAGGCGATCTGCCGGATGTTTTCAAAGATATCCCGGCCGTTGACATAGGACTGGTCGTAGGCGGTATCGTTTGTGATGTCGTAGTCATAGCCCCGGGTGCGGTAATATTCGGTGTATACGCGGTTCAGGGCAAAGGAGGTCTGGGCATAAATATTGGCGCGGATGGCGCTCTCGGGCCAGGTGGGGTAAATTTCGCTGGAGGCGACGTTGGCAATGTAGTCCGGGAAGCGGACCGTGACGTTCTCGGCGCTGCTGCCCGGCGCCCCAAGGTGCACGGTGATGGTTTCGGGAATGACCGGAAGCGTTGGCATGGGAGTCTCCTTTCCACGGGTTACAGATCCGATGCGGAGCCTTCGTAATAGCGGATCTCACCGGGGCGCGGCCGGCCGCCCGTGCCGTCCTCGGGCAGGGGAATCATCACGGCGGGCTGAATGGCGGTGATGCCGTCGAATATGGGAATGCCGGTATAGGCCTCGGTAAAGTAGCCGGACAGCGTCACCTCTGCCTGATACATTGCATAGGGCCGGCCGTTGCCCGGGGTCTCGGAGGCGGCGCGGGGCGGAGCCGGAAGGGGAACGCGGGCGGTGTTGCCGTCCCGGCCGGAGGTCAGGGTGGCCAGCACATCGCCGCGGGTGGCGGGGTCGGCGTCCTCCCCGGTCTCATAGCTGCGCAGCGTGACCTGCGCGCCCTCCAGCGGAATGGCGCCGCGGGCGGTGGTTACCTGAACAATCAGGTAGCCGGTCCCGGAGAGCTCCGGGGTTACGGGGGCGGTACCGTTGTTCTGATCCATATCTGTGATGCACTCCTTTGCAATCGGTTTGTTAGCAATATATGCGGCGGACCGGGTGTCCGGTGAATGCCACGGCGCTTTTTTCCGGATGAGGCGTGGGACAGGTCCGTCCGGGAGACCGGACCGCCAGGCGCTTCCCTCCTCCGCGCATTCTCTTTTTTGAGACGGCGGGAAAAAAATTGTAAAAACGTCTTGACAAAAGCGGTCGGATATGATATAATATCCAAGTAGCTGTCCGGGGATTGCCAAGGAGATGCGAGTGTAGTTCAATGGTAGAATCCCAGCCTTCCAAGCTGGTCGCGTGGGTTCGATTCCCATCACTCGCTCCAAGGCATTCCTGCTTCCCGCAACCGGGAAGCGGGGAGCCGTGCTCCTGTGTGCCTTTAGCTCAGTTGGATAGAGCAACTGCCTTCTAAGCAGTAGGTCGAGGGTTCGAATCCCCCAAGGCACGCCAACAGCAACATGGTGGGATTGGCGCAGTTGGTTAGCGCGTCAGGTTGTGGCCCTGAAGGCCGTGGGTTCGAGTCCCATATCTCACCCCATCCGCGAAGCCCCAACCCGTTTGGGGTTTCGCCTTTTCCTGCCAGGGGGCGTAGCTCAGTTGGGAGAGCGATGCGTTCGCAACGCATAGGTCATGGGTTCGAATCCCACCGTCTCCACCATTTTCCAGCGGGGCATCCGAAGGGTGCCCCGCTGAAAAATTGTGACGGCTGGGTGAGAACCCATCGCAGAAAGCTTTTTCTGCCCAATCCGGAACAGCTCTGACGCATCCCGATATCTGCGGCACGGATTTGGGTTCTGAATCCCACCGTCTCCACCATTTTCCAGCGGGGCATCCGAAGGGTGCCCCGCTGAAAATTGTGACGGCTGGGTGAGAACCCATCGCAGAAAGCTTTTTCTGCCCAATCCGGAACGGCTCTGACGCATCCCG
>CALWQR010000155.1 GCA_944383705.1 uncultured Clostridia bacterium | reverse complement strand
GAGGTGTAGGAATATGATAACGTTTCTTTGCGCGCTTGCGCTGCTGATTGGCGGCTACTTTCTTTACGGCAGGCTGACCGAGCGGGTGTTCCGCCCGGACGACCGGCCGACGCCGGCCGTCGCCCACCCGGACGGGGTGGACTATGTGCCGATGAAAACCTGGCGGGTGTTCCTGATTCAGCTGCTGAACATCGCCGGCACCGGCCCGATTTTCGGGGCGCTGATGGGCGCGGTGTTCGGGCCCGTGGTGTTTTTGTGGATTGTCTTCGGCTCGATTCTGGGCGGCGCGGTACACGACTATATGAGCGGGATGATTTCGGTGCGCATGAACGGCGCCTCGATATCCGAAATTGTGGGGAAATACCTGGGCCGGGCCGCCAAGCAGGTGATGCGGGTGTTCTCGGTGGTGCTGCTGATTCTGGTCGGGGCCGTGTTCACCACCAGCCCGGCGGCGCTGCTTGCCCGGCTCACGCCCGAATGGATGAACACCACCTTCTGGGTGGTGGTGATTCTGGTATACTATCTTCTGGCCACCCTGCTGCCCATTGATCAGATCATCGGCAAGCTGTACCCGGTCTTCGGCGTGGTGCTGGTGCTGATGGCGGTGGGCATTGTGGGCGGGCTGCTCGCGGGGGGATACGCCCTGCCCGAGCTCTCGTTTGCCAACCGGCACCCGCAGGGGCAGCCGGTCTGGCCGTATATGTTCGTTACGGTGGCCTGCGGCGCGGTCTCGGGCTTTCACGCCACCCAGTCGCCCATGATGGCCCGCTGCCTGCGGCGGGAAAAGGACGGCCGCCGGGTGTTTTACGGCGCCATGCTGGCGGAAAGCGTCATCGCCCTGATCTGGGCGGCGGCCGGCGTGGCCTTTTACGGTGCCACCGGCGGGCTGCAGCAGGCGCTGGCCGACCTGGGGCAGTCCGGCGTGGTATACGATATTTCGGTCCGGCTGCTGGGAATGTTCGGGGGCGCGCTGGCCATTGTCGGTGTGGTGGTCTGCCCGGTGTCCTCGGGCGATACGGCCTTCCGCAGTGCCCGGCTGACCATTGCCGACTGGTTCGGCATCGACCAGTCCCGGCTGCCCCTGCGTCTGGCGGTCACGCTCCCTCTGCTGGCCGTCGGCGCGCTGCTGACCCAGCTGAACTTTGACGTGGTCTGGCGGTATTTTTCCTGGAGCAACCAGACGCTGGCCATGATTACCCTCTGGGCCGCCGCCATGTACCTGGTCCGCCATGCGGCAAGGCCCTGGCATTCGGTGATTTGCGCCGTGCCGGCCGCTTTTATGTCGGGGGTCTCGTGTACCTATATTCTGATGGCGGAGGAGGGCCTGCGGCTCCCGCAAAGCCTTGCCTACCCCATTGGCGCGGCGTTTGCGCTGGCCTGCGCGGCGCTGTTTGCGGTTGCGGCGGTCCGCAGGGCCCGCCGGCCGTCAAGCCTGCAATAAGGCCTGTGGCCGGGCGCCGGCCACATCGCGGCATATCCGGGCGCCGGCTATACGGCCGATTTCCGCCGCCCATGCGGCCGGGTTCGGTTGCCCATGCGGCCGGTTTTTGCCGGCTCTGTCTTTGCTCCGGTCAAGCCGGGAGGGCTTTCCCCAAAGCCCTCCTTTTTTTGTGCGCGGCCCTTTCCGGATGTCGCAGGTCGTGTCGTATGCGACAAAACCCGCCGGATGGACGACATTTTCGCATATAATGTGGTGAAAACCCGATTGTTTCCACAAGATATAGTAAAAATTTGCGTCAGGGTATTGACAAATTTCCCGCGATCTGGTACAATAAAGAAGGTAAATTTTTGCCGGATTCTGATGGATGGGGGAGGACCGTGTCATGGTTCGGTATCGGTACGGGAGGCGGCGGCACAGGCGGCTGGCCGTGGCGCTGGTGCTGCTGCTGTCGCTGGCGGTTTTGCTGGTTTCCTGCGTGGCCGGGGGTGGCTCGCTCTGGCTGCTGAGCCTGTTCGGGGCCGACCTGCAGGTCTACGCGCAGGAGCCGGTCCTGGCGCAGCTGCCGGCGGACGGGCCGGTGGCCTCCGGGCTCTGCGAGGCGGTCGCCTTCCTCAACGGCGGCTCGGTGGACATGCCGGTCTTCCGTTCCCCCGCAAAGGCCGTGCGGCTGTACCGGGACGCCATTCTCGGCTCGCTGCTCTCCGGCAATTACGCCGCCTATGTGGGCAACGCCGCGCTGATGGAGGAGGTGAGCCGGAGCTACCCCCACCTGACCGCCGCCGTGCTGGTTCCGGACAGCGATTTTGAAAACGCCGCCGCGCAGTATCTCGGCGCGGGCTCGGTTTCCAACCGCAGCGGCCGGTTTTTCACCTATCTGTCGTGCGCGGACTGCTACACCATCCCCTCCCGGCTCCCCCGCGGGGAGGTCTCGGTTGTCCCTGTGGACATTGCCGAAACCGAGCACACCTACCGTATGCGCTTTACCCTGACCGACAGCGAGGGGAACAGCGCCGCGTACACCGCCCTGTTCCTCAAGCGCAGCGAGGGCAGCCCCTACCTGCGCGCGCTGGAGACGGCCTGAATACAAATCCGTGCGCCCGGCGGTTGTCTGCCGGGCGCATATGCGCCGGGGCGCATCCGGGACGGCGGCAGCCCGGCGGGGTTGCCGCCTGTTGGGATTGCCGCCCCGTGGGGCTTGCGTCCGATGGGGCGGAATTCAAATAAAAACGGGACAAATTCACACTGTCTTTCCGCCGCCGGATATGTTATAATTATGGTATCGGGCGGGGGCCCGGTTGCCGGGCCTCCCGCACCCCATCTCCCCCGCTGCGGGGGCAAACGGAGGAATGTCAAATGCAGAACACACTGGAACTCAGGGCCATGTCCTCTCTGGAAAAATGCTTTCCGGACGAGCCCCTGGCCAACCATCCGGAGCAGACGCAGTTCACGGTTTTCCGCAACCAGCGGCTTTGCTTTCAGCTGGGGATGTGCTGCCGGCTGCCTGCGGCGCGGCTGCGCCTGCTGTGCCGGGTGCGCTTTGCGGGCGAGCTGGCCGCGGGAGCCTCGGCCCGCGCCGTGACCTGCCTGCCCAGCATTTTCCCATGCCTGCCCACGCCCGAGGACTCCGGATACCTGCGCCGCGCGCCCGGGCTGTATCCCGACCTGCTGCGCCCGCTGAACTACGGTGGCGCGCTGCAGCTGGTCAACGGGCAGCCTCAGGTGCTGTGGATAACGGCCGAGGTCCCTGCCGCGCTGCCCGCCGGCACCTATCCGCTGGCCGTGACGCTGGAGGATGCCGAGGCAGGCACGCCGTTGGGGACCCGGGAGGTATCGGTGCGCGTGCTGCAGGCGGCCCTGCCCCCGCAGCGGCTGATGCACACCGAGTGGTTTTACACCGACTGTCTGGCAAATTACTACCATACGCGCGCCTTTTCCGCGCGTCACTGGCGCATCATCCGGCGCTTTCTGTGCACGGCGGTGCAAAACGGCATCAATATGATTCTCACCCCGCTGTTCACCCCCGAGCTGGACACCCGCGTGGGGGGCGAGCGCCTCACCACGCAGCTGCTGGGTATCACCGTGGAATCTCCCGGGTGCTACCGGTTCGATTTTTCGCAGCTGGAGCGTTGGGTGGACCTTTGCCTGGAGGTCGGCGTGGAATATTTCGAGATTCCCCATCTCTTCAGCCAGTGGGGCGCGCTGCACGCACCCAAGTTTGTGGC
>CALWQR010000154.1 GCA_944383705.1 uncultured Clostridia bacterium | reverse complement strand
CCGGGGAAGTTCTCGCAAGGGGAGGCTTGGAGGGGACTGCCTCTCCGAAAGAGGCGGCCCCTCCAAGGTCTTCTCCAACGGTGGGAATCTTAACCGGCGGGTTCCTCCAAGGCCTTCAACTATTTACTTCTTCTTCAGCCCGAGGCGGTCGCGCAGGCGGCGGAGGTAGAAGGTAATCAGGCGGGTCAGGGCAAGGTCGTAAATCACGAAGGCGGCCAGGCCGAGCGCGTACAGCGCGAGCAGCATCCAGCCAAAGCCGAGCTGTGCCTCGGCGGGGAAGAACAGGCGCATGACCAGCCACGCCAGCACCATCATCACATGCAGCACCGCCAGCTTCAGCAGAATGCAGGGCAGGCGGGGGAGCTTTTCGAGCTTTTCCTTGATCATGGGGTAGCAGCCGATGAAGAGGTAGAACACGGCCGGGGACTTTTGCGGCAGCAGGAGCAGACCGATCAGCGCGGTGGCCGCCCAAATCATCCAGGGGTAGGCGCCCCCCATTTCAATGACCGCCCAGACGCAGAGGATGGAGGCCAGCGCGGCGGTGGTCAGGTCCAGCGTTTCGACAAAGGCGCCAAGGCCCAGCAGAACCACTCCCAATGCCGCCAGCATGGCGCTGACCGTGAGGAAGCGGGTTTTTTGACGCTGCGGACGCATGGCGGCACCTCAGCAGCAGGGGATGAGATCCCCGCCCATGCACTCGCAGCAGCAGTCGGCGCAAATCAGGTTGGCGCAGCAGTCGCAGCCCGAGCAATAGCCCCCCCGCTCGGCGGTCCGGTAGCTCCCGCCGTATTGATTGGCCTGGTTTTGCAGCCGCTCCCGGGCCGAGCGGTATTCGGCGTTGGAGGGGTCCATTGCGCAGGCGCGCTCAAACATCTTCTGCGCGTCCATATAAAAGCCCTTTTTCACCAGCACACAGCCGTTGAGGAAGAACCACTCGGCGCTGTGCGCGCTCTCGGGCATTGAGTAAAGCAGCCGTTCGGCCTCCCGGATTTCGTTCTGGTTGATCAGTATCCGTATCTGAGCGAACGTTGCGGCGTCTGCAGAGCCGGCGTACTGCCGTCCGGCCCCGCCGCTCCCGGCCTGGCCCGAGGCGCTGCCCTTGCCGTTCATGCTGCGCATTTTCTGAATTTCCTCATACGCGGCATTGATTTCCTTCATCTTTTCGCTGGCAAGGTCGGCAAGCTCGCTGTCGCGGTATTTGTCGGGGTGATATTTGCGGGCCAGCTCGTGGTATGCCTGCTTGATTTCATCATCGCTGGCGCTGGGGGATACCCCCAGCACCTGATACGGGTTACTCATGTATCGACTCCTTTTTGGTTTTGCACGGTTTGTTTGTCTGCCCGGCTGCGCCCACCTTGGCGTTGGCAACCGCGGGCAGGCCAAGGTAGAGGATGTTTGCCACAATCTCCTTCAGCTCGGGGCAGGGGGGCTGGGGCATCAGCAGGAAGGCGCGCTCGGCATCGCACAGAATGGCGGTCAGCCCGGTGCGCACCAGCTCCCAGTCCTGCGGGGTCGGGGCGTCCCCCAACAGGCGCAGATAGGGGTTGAAGCGCTGCTTTTCACGGTCCTGCGTCAAGTCGTCGGCCGCGTCCACCAGGTAAATCCAGCGCCCCACGGCGCGGCCCAGGCCGGCGGCAATCCGCCCCTGCGCGCCCTCCAGGCCGTCGGCAAAGATTTCCTTCATCAGGTCGCCGAAAATTTCGGCCGGGACGTCGGCGCTGGCCTGCGTGCTCTGCCGCTCAAATTCCCGCAGGCGGTCCAGCTCCCGGGCAACGGCGCGGTCCAGCTCGGGGTGCCTCCGCCGTGCCTTGCGGTAGGCGCGGGAGAGCAACAGGCCGGAGCAGCGCGCGCGCAGCCGCCGCATCCCGCACTCATCGGCCAGGTCGTCCAGGCATTTGTGGTGTCCCAGCAGCGCCGAGACGTCGGCGCAATAGGCCAGCTGGGGGGAAAGCTCCACCGCCCGCCTGCGGCGGACGGGATGCGCCGGGCAGCGGATTTTCCGGAACTCCGGAGTCTCGCCGGCCAGCCAGCAGCGCACAGCGGCCAGAAAGACAAAGTCATAGCTCAGCGTCATGCGGGAGCACTGCCCGGTGCATTTGCCCATCGCGCGGCACAGCCCGCAGTAATAGGCGCGGTAGCACTCGTGCTCCCGGATGCGCAGCTCGGGGGTGAGGGGTTTGATATAGCCGAACACGGCGGACCTCCTTTCTGCTTTCAGTATACCCGGCCCGGGCGCATCCGATGCCCGGGCCGGTGCCAGGGCTTCAGCCCGAGGCCTGCCCCCGCTCCCCGCGCCAGACCGACAGCACGCCGTTGTCCATGCGCAGGATGCGGTCGGCGCGGTCGGCAATGGCCGGGTCGTGCGTGACGATGATCAGGGTCTGGTTCAGCTCGGCCCGCACCGAAAGCAGCAGCTCCAGGACCTCGTTTGCGCTGTCGCGGTCCAGATTTCCGGTGGGTTCGTCGGCAAACAGAATCTGCGGGTAATGAATCAGCGCCCGTGCAATGGCCACGCGCTGCTGCTGCCCGCCCGAGAGCTCGGAGGGCAGGTGATGCAGCCGGTCGGCCAGCCCCAGCCGCGATATCAGCAGCTTCAGGCGCTCCTCGTAGCGTTCAAAGCTCCGGTCGGCGGCCGTCAGGGGCAGGGTGATGTTCTCCAGCGCGGTCATATAGGGCACCAGCCGGCAGGACTGAAACACAAAGCCGATGTACTTGCCGCGAAAGGCGCAGAGCTCATCCGGCTTCATACGGGTGATGTCCCGGCCCTGGATGCGGATGCTGCCCGAGTTGGGCAGATCCAGCCCGGCGCACAGGTGAAGGAAGGTGCTCTTGCCGGAGCCGGAGGAGCCGATGATGGCGACGAACTCCCCCTCCTCAATGTGTACCGAGGCGCGGTTGACGGCTGTTACCACACGGTCGTACTGGCGGAACTGGCGGATGACCTGATCGGTTTCGAGAATCGGCATAACGGTCTCCTTTCTGCCGGGGATTCCGGCGGGGAATGGGTTGGGGGTCATTCGGCGTTGGCTTCGGGGGCTTCCGCGCCGGGGCCGCCGGCGGACGGCTGGCCTTTTTTCCGCCGTGCGGGCGGGAACAGGATGCGGTGATTGAGCAGAGCCGAGCCCAGGGCGCAGAGCGCCGAGAAGAGGGCGGCAACCGCCAGAGCGACATAGTCGAAGGCGGAATAGGCGAAGGGGAAGCCGTTGAAGGCGAGCAGACCGTAGGCGGCCAGCGTGAGCAGCGGGCAGATGACCAGCGCGGCCAGTGCGGCCAGCAGCGCCAGCAGCAGCCCCTCCCAGAGGAAGACGCGGCGCAGCCCGGCGCGGGTCTGCCCCAGCAGCAACAGGGTTTCCAGATCGCTCTTGCGCTTGCGGTAGTGGCTGTACTGCTGACAGAACCAGATAAACGGGGCGGCAAGCAGCAGCAGGACGGCAATGGCGGTCAGCAGCTGGTCATAGCGGAAGCCGGAAATCAGCAGGGCGTCCCAGGCTGCGCCGGTCTGGTTCAGCACCGGGCGGCTGTCGTTGACCGGATGGGTCTGCGCCCAGCCGTAGAGCGAGGTGAGCAGCGAGCAGAGCTGCCCGGCGTCGGCCTCCGGCGTCACGCTGACGCGCAGGTCGGTATAGGCGCCACTGCGGCCGAACAGGGCGGCCAGGTCGTCCTCCTGCATCAG
>CALWQR010000153.1 GCA_944383705.1 uncultured Clostridia bacterium | reverse complement strand
TGCAATCATGACCACATTCACCCAATTGGCACAGGCGCGTTTTTCGGTGCGGAAATACACCGACCGTCCCGTGGAAAAGGAAAAGCTGGAGCAGGTGCTGGAGGCGGCAAGGCTGGCACCGACCGCCAAAAATCAGCAGCCGCAAAGGATTTACGTGCTGCAAAGCCCGGAAGCGCTGGACAAACTGGCAACGCTGACGCATTGCGCCTACGGCGCGCGGACGGTGCTGCTGTTTGCCTATGACGAGAATGCCGAATGGAAAAATCCGCTGCAGGCCGGCATTCATTCCGGCGTGGAGGACGTGAGCATTGCGGCGACCTATGTCATGCTGCGGGCAACCGAGCTGGGGTTGTCTACCACCTGGTGCAACTACTTCCCCAACAGCGCGCTGGAGGCCGCCTTCGGGCTGCCGCCCAGCGAACGGGCCGTGCTGGTGATGCCAATCGGCTACAAGGCCGAGGACGCCGTTCCCGCCGCGGCGCATACCCTCTCCAAGCCGCTCGGGGAGATGGTCGCGTTCCTGTAAGCCGCCGCACCCGCGCGGCGCCAACCGATTCCCCGGCGGCCGGTTCTGCCGGCCGCCGGGCAAATTTCCTCAGTACGGAGACCGCATATGCTGATTAAAAAAACGGAAGATCAACCAATCAAAGGCGTCAGAATCCGGGAGCGGGCATTTTATACCTTTGCCGGCTGCTTTGCGTTCAGTCTGGTGCTGTGCGCCGTCCTGTTGTTCCCGATACCCACCCTCATCCACGGCGACCTTTTCCTGTGCGCCGTGATGTATCTGCTGGGACTGATCCCTCTGTCGGTCTTCGGCTGGGCGATGTACGCCTTCCGGACCGTCCGATGTATTCTCACGCCCGACCGGCTGTGCTTTTTCGGCGCGCGGGTGGAGGAAACAAAAGAAAACTCCTGCTGCACCATCATAACCGAGAACTGCGACGGCAGCGTGCACTACGCGGATGTCCGGAAAGCCGAGCGGGAGGTCATGCGCCGGTACCCCCGGGGCAAGAGGTCTGACGTTCTGCTGTCCGGCAACGGCTTCCGCGTGCGGATTCCCGACGCCGGGCTGCTGCTGATATGGCGGCTCCGGTCCGCGCGCAGACGCGCGCAGGGGCTCCCTGCCCCGGCCTCCGCTCCGCAGCCCGCGCCCGACACATCCGCGCACAAGCTCCGTAAGGGCGTCTGGGGCGAGCTCTGGACCGCCTGCACGTCGGGCGAATGGGAACGGGAATTTGCCGACGAGTGGGAAATCCTCCGGCTGGACCTGACCCCGGAGACCGACAGCATTGACATCAGCATCCGGGTGCGCGGGCAGGATGTGGATTTTGCATTGGATAAAAGCAGCCTTTTGATGATGGCCGGCGGCAAAAACGAGCAGACCCTCTCCCTGCGCAACATCCAACACCTCCCCGACCTCTACACCCACATGCGCCACTTTGTCTCAACCAACACCGTCTCTACCCTGGGATAGGTGCGCCACCGATGGAGAAGACCTTGGAGGGCCCCGCCTCTTAAGGAGAGGCCGGTCCCTCCAAACCTCCCCCGGCGAGACCTTCCCCGGCCACCGCCCGCCTGTTTGGAAAATCGCCAATGACAGCGTCACGCCGGCGGGCGGTGGCCGAGGAAGCCCTTTTTCAGGGAAGGCAAAAAATAAGGGCATATCACCATACAAAGCGATTTGCCCAGCATATCAGAAAACCGGACAGCCGCCATGGGTTGCCCGGTTTTTGATGGTATAGGTGTATTCACATGTAAAATATGTAATATATAACATATCAGCTGTTGCCATTTCCCTTTTACTGGCCACCACCTGATGTTTCTGCTCATTGTTCATTGCTGATTGCCAATTGTTCCATTCAAAGCATTCCGCCAAACACGCAAAAGGGCCGGTATTCCGGAGTCACGCTATCCAACCGCGCCTGTCCGCCGACTTCAAAGCCCCATCCGCCCCCAAAAGGAATTCCCCGGCGCAGGCCCCCGGGCATACCGTATTTGCAACACAGTATGCATTGATGGGGGCCTGTGCCGGGGAAGGTCTCGCCGGGGGAGGCTTGGAGGGACCGGCCTCTCCTTAAGAGGCGGGTCCCTCCAAGGTCTTTCCCAACAGTGGGTTACTTTTCCGGCGCTGTATGCGTCGCATGAGAATGGCAACGAGGATGCCGAGCAGGGGGAAGAGCGCGGCTGTCAGCATACCGACCTGAAAACCGAGCTGTTCGGCCGTCGCCCCGGCGCCCAGCAGCTCCTGCAGGTGCGGGCTGGCCGCGACCGCGTCGGTAATGCTCCCCACCAGTTGCGGGGCCACCGAGCCACCGAGGTCTCCGCCGGCAGCCAGCAGCGCGTACACGGCCACGCCGGCATGGGGCAGCACCTCGGCCGCGTAAATCAGGGTTCCCGGCCAGAGCATGGAGACGCAAAAGCCGGTCAGCGCGCAGGCGGCAAGGCCGACAATGGCGTTCTGCGAGAGCGCCGCGGTCAGATAACAGACCGACGCTCCCAAAAAGCCGAGCAGCAGAAAGCGGGAGATGCTCCGGCCGAACCTGGCATACAGGGTCCGCCCCAGCCCCAGCATCAGCGCAAACAGCGCCACGCCGAAAATATCCCCCCAGAGCTTCGGAATGCCCAGCGCGACCTCAAGATATCCCGAACACCACTGCGACATGGTATTCTCGGCCGCACCGCCCAGAAAAATGCAGGCAATGCACAGCCACAGCGTGCGGTTCCGCAGCGGATTGCCTCTCTTTTCCCCTTTGCCGGAAGTTATTTCGAGCGGCGGAATGTCGGAGAGGAGGAACAGCACAAACGCGGTCAGCGGAACCGCCGACCAAAGGATGGCAAGCACAAACCAGTTCTCCCGTCCGCAGAGTTGCAAAAAGAGGGTGCTGAGCAGAACCACTCCGACCACGCCCCAGGCATAAATCGAGTGCGCGCGGCTCATCTCGCGTTCGGGGTTTTTGGACGGGAGCGCCGCGATCACCGGGCTGATGAGCACCTCCGCCAATCCTGCCGAAGCCGAAAAAATCACGGTTCCCAGCAGCAGGAACGGATAGGCCGCATCCGGTACTGCCGCCGGCAGAATGGCGTAAACCAGCAAGCCCAGCACCGTGAGCAACGGCATCAGGCGCACGGTCTTCTGCATGTCAAACCGATCGGCAAAAAAGGAGAACAACAGATCCACACCGAGCTGTGTGCAGAAATTGACCAGCACCAGCAAGCCCAGCAGGGTATAGGAGATGCCGTACAGCTCACGGAATGTGAGGAAGAGCAGCGGCGACAGGCTCGCCACTGCCGACATGGATACATTGGACATATAGCATGCCGCACGGACAACGGATGTATTCTGACGCATATCAATCAAACCTGACCTTGTTACAAAACTGATTATTTATATTTTTGTACGAAAAGAGCGCGCGGTCGTGAAACCAACGGGCTATCTCCCCAGCCGGCACTTGAAATCACCGTATCCGAAATGCGCCAGCCGCTCGGCGCACCCGCTCTCGCGCAGCACCCAGATGTCGGGCAGCGGCATCCCGTTGAAGGTGTTGTTCTTGCAGGTGGTGTAAATCGCCATATCGCCGAACACCAGCAGGTCGCCGACGCGCAGGGGCGCGGCAAAGCTGTAATCCCCGATGACGTCGCCGGCCAGGCAGGTCGGCCCGCCAAGGCGGTAGGTGTGCGCCAGCTCGCCCGGCTCGCCCGCGCCGAGCAGCGGGGGGCGGTAGGGCATTTCCAGCACGTCGGGCGCATGGCAGGCCGCGCTCATATCCAGGATGGCGATGTCGGTTCCGCCGTTCTTCAGCACATCCAGCACCCGCGTGCAGAGAAACCCGGCGTTGAGCGCACAGGCCTCGCCCGGCTCGAGGTAAACCGTCAC
>CALWQR010000152.1 GCA_944383705.1 uncultured Clostridia bacterium | reverse complement strand
TTGTTTCTTGTTCATTGCTAATTGCTAATTGCACATTGCCAATTGTTCATCCGACCACAAAAGAAATTCCCCGGCGCGGGCCCCCAGGCATACCGTATTTGCAATACAGTATGCAATAATGGGGGTCCACGCCGGGGAAGTTCTCGCAAGGGGAGGCTTGGAGGGGACTGCCTCTCCGAAAGAGGCGGCCCCTCCAAGGTCTTCTTCTTTGGCGGGAATCTTCTCAGGCGGGGCCCTCCAAGGTCTTCCCCTCCAATGGATCACTCCGCCCAATGCAGGGAGCGTTCCACGGCCTTATGCCAGCCGGCCAGCAGTGCCTCCCGCTGCCCGGCCTCCATGCGGGGCAGGAAGGTACGGTCGGCACGCCAGGCCTCCTGCAGGTCGGCCAGGCCTTGGTAGTACCCCACCGCCAGGCCGGCCAGGCTGGCCGCCCCCTTGGCGGTGGTCTCCACGCAGGCCGGGCGGGCCAGCGGAGTACCCAGCAGGTCGGCCTGGAACTGCAGCAGGAAATTGTTGGCGGCGGCGCCCCCGTCCACACGCAGGGAGCCGACCGGAAAGGGAGCCTCCCGGCGCATGGCGGCCAGCACATCGGCGGTCTGGTAGGCCATGGCCTCCAGCGCGGCGCGCACAATGTGATTGGCGTTGGCGGCGCGGGTCAGGCCCTGAATGCTCCCCCGCGCAAAGGCGTCCCAATAGGGCGTGCCCAGACCGACAAAGGCCGGCACCAGGTACACCCCGGCGCTGTCGGGCACCGAGAGCGCCATCCGCTCGGTGTCCGAGGCCTTGGAGAAGAGCTTCAGCCCGTCGCGCAGCCACTGAATGACCGCGCCACAGGTGAACACCGAGCCCTCCAGCACATAGCTGACCCGGTCGCCCAGCTGCCAGCCCACGCTGGTCAGCAGCCCCTGGCGGGAGCTGACCGGCTCTGCCCCGGTGTTCATCAGCAAAAAGCCGCCGGTGCCGTAGGTATTCTTGACGTCCCCGGCCGCAAAGCAGCACTGGCCGAACAGCGCGGCCTGCTGGTCGCCGGCAACGCCCGCAATCGGAATTTCTCCCCCGAAGAGGTGCGGAGCCGTGTAGCCGAAAATTCCGGAGGACGGCCTGACCTCGGGCAGCATGGCCTCGGGAATGCGGAACAGGCGCAAAAGCTCCCCATCCCAGCGCATGTCGTGAATGTTGAACAGCATGGTGCGCGAGGCGTTGGAGGGATCGGTGGCGTGCACCCGACCGTCGGTCAGATTGTAAATCAGCCAGGCGTCCACCGTGCCGAAGAGCAGCTCCCCGCGCTCGGCCCGGGTGCGGGCCGCGGGGACATGGTCCAGGATCCAGGCCAGCTTGCTGGCCGAAAAATACGGGTCCAGCAGCAGGCCGGTACGGCTGTGGATATCGGGCTCCAGCCCCGCCCGCTTCCACTCGGCGCACTGCCCGGCCGTGCGGCGACATTGCCAGACAATGGCGGGGCAGACCGGCGCACCGCTCTGTTTTTCCCACACAATCACGGTTTCGCGCTGATTGGTGATGCCCAGCGCGGCGATGTCGGCCGCGCCGACCCCGATTTTGAGCATAGCCTCTACGGCCACCCCCATCTGGGACGCCCAGATCTCGGTCGGGTCCTGCTCCACCCAGCCGTCCTGCGGGTAGTATTGCCGGAACTCGCGGTGCACCTGCGAGAGAATCTTTCCTTCCCGGTCAAAAATCAGGCAGCGGGAGCCGGTGGTTCCCTGGTCCAGCGCCATCAGATACTGCTGCTTCATTTTGCAACCTCCCTTTGCCACGGGGCACCTGTCCGGCCCCGGCGCTCCCGGACGCCGCGGCGGGGATGCGTCCCGCGCCGGCGGTGTTTCCGTCCGTTCTGTCTTTATTGTACCATACGGATCGCCCGCCGTCAAGGCTTTTTTCAAAAAAGCGGGAACCGACGCCGGCAAAAAGCCGCCCCGGTGCGCCTGTGCGCACCGGGGCGGCGGGACCGGGCTCCGCTGCCCGGCCTCAGTAAAACAGCTCGATATGCTTGCGGATATACGCCATCATACGGGTACGCAGATAGCGCAGATTTTTGCAGAGAAATTCCTTGATTTTGGCGTTGTCGTCCGGGTAGCGCTCCAGCAAGCCCCGGAAGGCATCCACCATCTGATCCTCCTTCGCGCGCCGCAGCGCCTCGCAAAAGGCGTTGATGTTGCTCTCGGGCGCCGCGCGGAAGGCCTTCCAGTAGGCCGAATCCTCGCTCAGCTCGGCCAGATTGTACAGCATTTTATAGGCAGCCAGGGGCTTGTAAACGCTGCGATAGCCGAACATATCGTCCTCGTGCAGCAGCACGTCGCTCAGCCAGAGCTGCTCTGGCTTTTCGGCCAGCTCGGTCAGCAGAAAGGTCAACCGCTCGCTGACCGTGCTGAATTTCAGGCTGTCCAGCGGCGCGTTGCGCCCTTTTTTGCGATCAAACAGGAAATAATTCTGGTATACGTCCTTGGAAAACCAGCAGTACAGCGCGCAAAGCCCGGCCAGCACCAGCAGCAGTATGCCGCAGATGATGCTGAACACCCGTTTGTAGGTCTGGTCCGCCCGCGGCGCCGCAATGGCAAACAGCAGCACGGCCGACACCAGACAAATTACCCCAACCACCAGCAAAAGCCTGGGCAGCCATTTCTTCCAATCGATTTTCGTAGGAAACACCCCCTCCTGTATCTGACACATCTGTCCTTTCATTATAACACACCTGCCGCCCAATTGCAAGATATTTTTCCAATTTTCCCAAAGAACTTTTTTCCGCACCGCTCAGGCCAGCAGCCGCTCCAGCAGGTTGACAATGCGCACCGAGGCGCGGCCGTCCCCGAACACCCGCGAAGGGCGGCGCATGGCGGCGTATTCGGCCGAGTCGGGCTCCAGCAGGCGCTGCGCGGCCCGCACAATGCCGTGCTCCCCGCTGCCGCACAGCTTCAGGCATCCGGCGCGGATGCCCTCGCTGCGCTCGGTGGAATAGCGCATGACCAACGTGGGGATGCCCAGCGCCGTGGTCTCCTCCTGCAGGCCGCCGCTGTCGGTGAGCACCAGGGTACAGCCGGCCAGCAGATGGTGAAAGGCAACGATGTCCTCCGGCTCCCAGGCGCAGACCCGCCCGCAGCCCGCCAGCACCTCGTCGGCCGCCTGCCGGACCGCCGGGTTGTGATGGGGCGGGCAGACCGCCGCCACATCGGGGTGGCTCTCCACAATCCGGCGCAGGGCGCGCAGCATTCCGCGCAGGGGCTCCCCAAAGCTCTCGCGGCGGTGCGCGGTGAACAGCAGCACCCGCGCGCCGTCCGGCAGCCCGGGGCCGCCGGACGGGGGCTGCTGCCGCAGGGTGCAGCGCAGCGCGTCCACCACCGTGCTGCCGGTCAGGAAAATCGACTTTTCGGGCTTCCCCTCCCGAATCAGATTTGCCTTGGCCGTCAGCGTGGGGGCAAAAT
Organism: uncultured Clostridia bacterium; assembly: GCA_944383705.1. Classification (GTDB taxonomy): domain Bacteria; phylum Bacillota; class Clostridia; order Oscillospirales; family CAG-272; genus UMGS1865. The sequence continues at coordinate 437 of CALWQR010000152.1, read as the reverse complement.
GAAAATCGGCCAGCAGCGAGACCGCCTCGCGGTGGAACTCCTCGGGAAAGGGAGAGCGCATCTGATAGGTGCGCAGACCGGCCTCCACATGCCCCACCGGGACCCCGTGGTGAAAGGCCGCCAGCGCCGCGCCAAAGGCGGTGGCCGCGTCCCCCTGCACCAGCACCAGGTCGGGCCGTTCGCGCTCCAGCACCGCGTCCATGCCCGAGAGAATGCGGGCGGTCACCGCGGCGGCGCTCTGTCCGGCGCGCATGACGTCCAGGCGGTAGTCCGGCCGGATGGAAAACACGCGCATGGTGCTCTCCAGCATCTCGCGGTGCTGCCCGGTGGAGCAGACCACCGCCGACAGATTCCGCCTCCGTTTCATCTCCCGCACCACCGGACAGAGCTTCAGGGCCTCCGGCCGGGTGCCCATCACCACCATGACCCGCTTCAAA
>CALWQR010000151.1 GCA_944383705.1 uncultured Clostridia bacterium | reverse complement strand
AATGCCTCTCCGCCCACACAGCTCATATATTATACCACACCCGCTCCGGTTTGTCAAGGGCTTTTTGCAAATATTTTCCCTCACCCCGGAATTTTTTTGCCGCGGTTTGGCGCTCCTCCGCCCCCGCGCCGGCGCAAAAGGGGAAAGGCGCGGCAAATCCAAGGTGTGGCGAAGCACCCCGATGCGCGGCAGTCTGATGTGTGGCAATCCGAAGCGCAGCAAGCCCAGAGGCGGCAACCCGGGGCGCGACATCCCAAAGCGCAGCAATTCAAGGCGCGGCGGCCGGAAGCACGGCGGAATGCTTTGTCGGCGTTCCCGGTCCGATTTCTGACAAATTCCGGCGCCGCGCATATGCTGTACGGAGGCCTGTCGCGGGGCAACCGGTCCGGACGTCCGCCGCGCAGGATCAGAAAGGAAACACAGTATGGGAATTGCAGCATCCAACAAAACCGTCAGCGCCACGCAAATTGCCTGCGGCGAAAGCTTTCAGGTCACGCTTGCCCTGACCGCCGAGCCCGATATCCTCTCCAATCCGGTTGATATCGTCATGATTCTGGACCGCTCGGGCAGCATGGCCGGCAGCCCGCTGGCCAATCTCAAAAACGGCGCCAACCGCTTCATCGACATCATTTACCAGGGTTCCGGGGGCTCGGACGGGCAAATCGGCAACGGCAGCCGCATCGGCATTGTCAGCTTTTCCACCACGGCCACGCAGGACGCCGCGCTGACGGCCTCGGTTGATGCACTGCACACCGCCGTCAACGGGCTGACGGCCGGGGGGTACACCAATCAGTCCGACGGCTTTGCCAAGGCGCTGGAGCTGTTTGACGGCTCGGACGGAAAGGGTAAAATCATGGTGCTGTTTACCGACGGCAGAAACACCGGAGGCGGGAACCCCTATGACATGGCCGAGCGCGCCAAGGCCGAAGGGATTGTGATTTACTGCGTCGGGCTGCAGGGCCGCGACGGGCTGGACGTGCCGGCGCTGGACGCATGGTCCAGCGACCCGGACTCGGCCTATGTGCTGATTACGCCGGACGACGCCGAGCTGGAGCAGGTGTTTGCCGACCTTGCCGCCAACATCGCCCGCCCCGGCGCCACCGGAATTGTCATCCGGGAGCAGGTCTCCCCCTGCTTCCGCATCCTCTCGATTCAGGCCCCGGATAAGGGAAGCGCCGGGCTGCTGGACGCCAACAGCCTGCAATGGCGCATTGACAGGCTTGGCGTGAGCGGCAGCGAGGCGGCGGCGCTGCGCTTTACGGTGCAGCACGTGGGGGATTGCTCGGGCCCGGTGCCGGTCAACGAGGCGGTGTCCTACAGCGACGACGACGGCAATACCGTCAGCTTCCCCTCCCCGGTTGTGGAGGTGGAATGCGGCACCGAGGCCGAGGGCGACGCCTGCCCCCAGCCCGTGGAGCTGACCCTGCCGGCCTGTGAGGACAGCGTGGATTTTGACGCGGGCACGTTTGCACTGGAGGGGCTGGGCCGGATGGTGCAGCTGAGCGTGACCCTGCGCGGCGTATGCCCCAACCGCCGGGTGGCGCTTGCCGTTGCCCTGAGCGAGCCCGACGGGAACGGCGGGGAATGCCAGCGCGGCCTGCGCTTTTTTACCCTGCCCGCGCACACCGGGGCCTCCTGCCGGGACGTGACCCTGCGCTGCGTTCGCTTTGTCCTGCCCGAGCCGGCCGACGCGGGCTGCTCCTGCGGCGGGCTCTGCCGGGCGCGCAGCCTGCGCGTCCGGGTAATGGCCAATTACCTGGACAGCGGCTGGCACTGCTGCGACTGACGCGGCCGCCCGCCGGGCTGCGCACGGCGACAGAGCGACAAAAAAGGGCGGGCCCGGGTGCGTTTTGCACCCGGGCCCGCCCCCGGAATCCTCCGGAATCTCCCGGAATCTCCCGTGTTCCCCGGAATCCCCAGGGTTCTCCCGGGTTCCTTCTGGCTGCCCGGGGGGCGTCCGGCGCGGGCGGACAGGCGGTTCCCAGGGCCGCCGCTCTGTGGTCTGTCCCCGATGGTCTGTTCTCGGACGGCCTGTCCTCAATCGTCTGTCTCCGATGTACAGCGGCCGTTGCCTGCGCACGGCGCCTGTTTTTCCGCCTTCCCGGTTCCGGGTGTTACCGCAGGGTGTAATCCGCGTACACGGGGAAATGGTCCGAGGGGCTGGCGCCGAAGGGCGCGCAGGCGTCGGTTCGCACCACATAGCGGTCAACGGTCAGCGCGGCCCCGTTGCTTTTGGAAAAGCAGAAGTCAAACTGCCGGCAGGTCGTCATATCCGCCCCCGCCCCGCCGAAAAAGGCGTTGTTGTAGGTGCCGCCCCAGGGGTCGGTCCGGTCGGCGGCGGCCACCCGCGCATCGGTCATGCCCGCCGTGCCGGTCAGGTAGGCGTAGGTCTGTGAGGTCGGCTCGGCGTTGAAGTCGCCGGTCAGGAAAACCGGGTGGGAAACATCGAAATAGTTCGGATTGCACAGCAGGCCGTTGAGCTGCCCGGCCTGAATGAGGCGCACCGACTCGCTGTCAAAATACAGGTGCGTATTGGCGACGGTAAACACCGCCCCGTCGCTCCTGCGGCACAGCCTGGCATAGCTCAGAATGCCGGGGAACAGCGACTTCCCCTCGTTCTCGCTCCAGCTCAGGGTCTCGGGGGTGTCCGAAAGCCAGAGTGTGCCGCCCTCCAGCAGCTCAAAGCGGTCCACCCGGTAAAACACCGGGTTTGCCATATCCGGCTCCTTTTGCCCCTGATAAACAATGGGGTTGCCGTTCTGGTCCACCTGGTCCACCTCATGGTCCACGGTGCTCCCGTATCTGCCAATGCCAACCGCGGCGTATTCCCCCGCAAACGCCTCAAGGAAATAGCGGTACCATTCCATGGTGCATTCCTGAATGCAGAAGACGTCTGGCGCCGCCGCGCGGATGTTTGCCTCTACGGCCCGCATCCGCTCGGGGGTCAGCTGGCGGTAGTACACGTTATAGCTCAGTACACGCAGTGTCAATTTTTTTTTACCATTCCGTTCTCAATGATAAAGCTCTCGCTCTCGCCGGTGGCGGTTGCCGTGCAGGCGCCGCCGGCCACGGCGTAGGGGGTGACGGTAATGGTTGCGCCCGCGGGAATGCCGTCAATGGCAAGCGCCATGAAATAGCTGGCGCCGGCATCCGCGGCATGGTACTTCTCCGGGAGACCGGATTTGCTGCCGTTGAGCGTTTGGTAAACCGTCCGGATGCTGATTTTTTTGTCGGCGCACACCACCGTGCCGTCGGCCCCCACCGCGGTAATCAGGTAGCCGACCTCGCTGTAGGTGCTCAGGTCCTTGGGCATGACCGTGGCCACAAAGCGCATCCGCAGCGATTCCTCCTTATCGGCGTCCTGGCTGTTGTCCTGCCAGGCCCAAAGCTCGGGCAGCCAGCCCTCGGGCAGCAGCAGGCTGTCCTCCGACAGCTGGGTGAGCTTTGCGTAGTTGTCGGTGCCAATCCAGGCTCCGCCGCTGACGGCCGAGTTTTCAAGCTTCAGCTGCACCGGGTTTTTGGTGAAGCTGACCCCCACCGCGCCGCCGGCCTTCGAGCCGCCGGTCGGGCTCAGCGCGCCGGTGTTGACGCAGCCCGAGAAATTGACAACGCCCGTCCCGGCACTGTGGCGATATGCCTTGCCAATCAGGCCGCCCGCCTCGGGACCGTACACCGTTCCGGTGTTGACGCAGTCGGTCAGCGTCAGCGGAGCATCGGAGCGCACATCCGCCATGCCGATCAGTCCGCCCACGCCGTACCATTCGTTTGCGGCGCTGAAAGCCAGATTTTCTGTTTTGATTTCCCCGCGGTTGACGCAGTCCGAAAGATTGACCGTCAGCAGCGTGCCGGCAATCTGAAGAATGCCGAAGACACCGCCCGCATAGG
>CALWQR010000150.1 GCA_944383705.1 uncultured Clostridia bacterium | reverse complement strand
GGATTTACCCGGCCCGCCCCACCCGGTGAAGCCTTTCGGAGAGGCCGGTCCCTCGGGGGCCTCCCCCGCCCAGACCTTCCCCAGCCGCCGCCCGCCTGTTGAGAGAATCGCGAAGAAAAGCGCCACGCCGGCGGGCAGCAGCCGGGGAAGAGCGTGTAGCCGTTGCCGTCAATGTAATTGCTGAACTCCACCGTGTAGCCGAGATCCCGCAGCAGATCGATATAGGCGTAATAGGTCTGCTCGGTGGTTCCGGTGGTCATCTGCATCACGCTGGGGGATTCGGTATCCTTCAGACCGGTGCCGCAGGAGTACACCGTCTCGTCCAGCTCGCCGTCCGGGTAGGCCGGGATGGGCTGGCTCCAGCCGCTGCGCAGGCAGCTCTGGCGGTCCTCGGTCAGGCTCTGGTACTTCCCTTCCATGCGGAAGCTGCCGTCCCGGCAGCAGTCCGAGAGCAGCTGCTGGACGCCAACCCACATCAGGGTATCCTCCGCCGCGTAAACGGCAAAGCAGTCGTCCTGGGCCTGGTAGACCACCGCGCCCGCAGCGGCGCCGCTCTTGGCGGTCTGCGAGAGCGGGAAGTTCGTGTCCCCAAGCAGCAGGTAGGCCACGCCGTCCTTTGTCTCATAGCTGCATACATCGTCCCCCTTGACGCTGATTTTCAGGTCGGTGTTCCGGGACAGATAGTTGCGGGTCTGGGCGCAGAGCTCGGCAAAGGAGGAGGAGCAGTCGGCCGGACGGACCAGAATCAGCTCGTCAAACCCGGGTGTGGCCGGGGCGGTGTTCTCCACAGTCCCGGTGTCGGCGGGCGGGTTGTCCTTGGCGCAGGAGCAAAGCCCCACTGCCAGCAGCGCCCCCAGCAGGGCGCAGGTAAGCAACAAAGAAATTCTGAGCTTCATAAGCGTTCCTTTCAAAGCTCGGCTGACACCCGATGCAAAACCCGAGATGTCAGCCGAGAAACTGTCGCCGCAATGCGCGCCCGCAGGGCCTGCCGGGGCAGCCAAAGGCGCCGCCGGCAGGCTGCGGGAATGCGGTATTACTGCTCTTTCTTCTTTTTGATAAAGAACAGAGGAGCCGAAATCATCGGAATCAGGGCCAGCAGGCCAACCGAAATCGAGGAGCCGCAGCCGCCGTCGATCTCCGCGCCGCAGGTGGCGCATTTGCCGTCCTGCTCCACGCAGGCTTCAATCACGCTGGCGCCGCAGACCGAGCAGATTTTCTCATGCCGCCCGTCGCCCAGCGAGGTGGCGGTGTCAAAGACATACTCGCCGGAATCCACCAGGCCGCAGTCCGGGCAGGTAGCGGAGTGGGTGCCGTCGCCGTTGTCAACGTATTCCATCTCATGCTCCATCGGGCTGGACTTGCCGTTGCAGACCGAGCAGACGCGGGAGTGCGTACCGTCGCCGTTGTCCACCTCGTCGCTCCAGTCGTGCGCCTCGGTCTTGGTTTCGCCGCAAATCTTGCAGGCCTGCTTGTGCGAGCCGGTGTTCATATACTCCCAGGGCATGTCGGTGTAGTCGCAGGTGTGATAAACCACCTCATAAAGGCCGCTCTCGGCGTTCTGGGTGAGCACGTAGTACTGGCCCACAAACTCCTCGGCAAACTCCTTGCTGAACTCTCCGCCGGTGGCAGCCACCGCGGCGTTGCTGCTGTCGTTGAAGAAGATGTCGCCGTCGCTGTCAAAGGAGCCGTCGGTGATGGTCACGGTATAGGAATCGTTGTTGCCCGCAACCGCAACCGCCGCGCGGGTCCCCTTGAAGGTGCCGCCGTTGACGGTGGCCAGAATGGCCGCATCGGCAGCCGAGAAGGCCAGAGCGTCCTGCCCGCCAAAGGTGCCGCCGTTGACGGTCACCTCGCCGGTGGTCTGCCGCAGGCCGGCAGCCTCGGCCGCGCCGGTGAACTCGCCGGCCACAACGGTCAGCTTGCCAAGGCTCTCCCAGACGGCCGCATCGCCGGTCTTGGAGGCGTACACGCCGCTGGAAACCGTCACGGCCATCTCGGCCGTGCCCTCGCCGTCGCCCACCAGGGCGCTGCCCTCTGCCGATGCATTGAGCTCGCTGAGCGTGGCCACCGCCGCGCCGGTGAAGGCAATGCCGTCACCGGACGATGTGATGCTGCCCTTGGCCCAGGTCAGGCTTCCGGCCACCGACACGGCAAGGTCGGCCGCCGTTACGTTCACATTGCTCATGGTCACGGTGGTACCCGCAGCCACGGTCAGGGTGGCGCCGGCGGCCTCGTTGGCCAGCGTACCGCCGCTGAGGCTGACGCTGCCCGCGCCGGTGAACTCCAGCTGGCCGGTCAGGGTCATGCCGTTCAGGGCCAGCGTCACATCCAGCCCCTCCACATTCAGGGTCAGCTTTTCGGTCAGAACCAGGTCGTCGGCAACCAGGGTGTAGCTGCCCGAGGCCTTGATGGCCTTCAGGTCGTCAACCGTTTCAATGGGAGTCACGGTATAGTCGTACACAATCGGAGCGGGGGTGTCCTCGTCCACCTTGCCGCAGTAGTCGGCGTTGATGGTGGTGCCGGCGGGGATGATGACCGTCAGCTGCGCGCCCTCGGACTGCAGGCCCACCAGGGTGCCGGTTTTGGTCGCGTTGCCGACAACCGTGCCGTTGTTGGTGCAGAGCTTGATGGTGGAGTCGCCGGTGTTTTTGCCGATAAAGCCGCCGGTGGCGTCACCGGTCGGGTCGGTGTCGCCGGCATCCAGGGTGATGCCGTCCACCGCGCCGTTGTTGACGCAGGACTCAAAGCTGGAGGGACCCTTTGCCTGGACAATGCCGACAAAGCCGCCCACAAACTGCCGGCCGCTGACCGCGGCATTGTTGGTGCAGTTGGTGAAAATCAGGGTTGCGGCAGAGTAGTTGCAGGCAAGAAAACCGCCGATTTTGTTGTTGCCCTTGACCACACCGTTGGCGGTGCAGTTGACAAAGGTCAGCACCGAGTCAGGGCTGGCCTTATCTACCTTCCCCACAAACAGACCCTTCTGGGCCTTGCTGTACAGGGCGCCATCGGCAACCGATTCGTCCATATTGCCCCAGACCGTGCAGTTCTCAAACGTCACGCCGCCGTTGTTGTTGACGCCGCCAATCACAATACCGGTGGCGCCGTTTCCGGTTGAAAGCGCGCTGATGGGCGCGGCCTCGGAGCCGACGGTCAGGTTCCGGATGGTAACCACCTCACCGTTGAGGCAGTTGATCAGGCCCGTGCCGTTGGCGTTGATGATGGAATAGCCGGTGAGCGAATGGCCGTTGCCCTCCAGCACGCCGCTCCAGCCTTTGATGAGGCTGGCATTGCTGCCGTCGATGACGGCGCCCGCCAGATCGATGTCGTTTGCAAAGATGTAGTTGTTGTTGCCCGTGATGGCCTTGAAGTCCTCGGCCGTGCGCAGGACGTTGTAGGTGACGCCGTCAGCCGTGACGGTGGTGTCGTCCGCCCCGATGGAAATCGATTCGGCCGAGGCCGGAACCAGGACCACGGGGACTGCCAGAAGCATAAGAACGAGACACAGAATCAATACAAAAGCACATGTTTTTTTCATCATTCATTCTCCATTCTGTTTCTGCCGCCGGGCTGCCGGTGCGGATGTCCGGCGGGGCGGCGTGTTGTGTGGATGGTTGGATACGGTGCCCGGGAGGCCGGCTCCGCCGGCACGGCGCCCCGGTGACGGGTGGTGAGGGAAGCCTCACAGGCTGCTATTCGGGATGATTGTATCCTCCTTTCCCGGGATTTGCGGAATGCTGCCCGAGAGCAGAGCCGTGGGGACTGCCACGGGAGCGCGAACGTATCGTTTTCATGGCTCAGACCTCCGTTGTGGTTTTATGTTGCTCTCCGTAGGAGTAGGCTGCCGGAATTTCGGCCGTCAGGAGCACGCCCCGGTCCTTCCGGAAGCTGTAGA
>CALWQR010000149.1 GCA_944383705.1 uncultured Clostridia bacterium | reverse complement strand
GTAACATATCAGCTTTTGCCCTTGCTTTTGACGGGCCACCGACCACTGGCCACTGCTCATTGCTCATTGCTAATTGCCAATTGCCCATCCGCCCACAAAAGAAATTCCCCGGCGGCCGGTTTCAGAATCGCGTCCGCCCACAAACATCAAAATTCCTTCCTCCCCCAAAAATTCCCCGGCGCAGGCCCCCGGGCATACCGTATTTGCAATACAGAATACGAAAATTGGGGGCCTGCGCCGGGGAAGGTCTCGCCGGGGGAGGCTTGGAGGGACCGGCCTCTCCTTAAGAGGCGGGTCCCTCCAAGGTCTTCTCCTTTGGCAAGTCTGTCAGACTTCGCTGTAGATGACGGTGATATCGGGGTGGAGCTGGAGGATGGAGGCGGGGATTTGCGGAGTAATGGGTCCCTCAAAGGCCCGGGTCAGAATTTCCTTTTTGGCAGGGCCGTTGGCAACCAGCAGAATCTTCTTGGCCTGCATAATCGAAATCATACCCATGGTGACGGCGCGGCGCGGCACCTCGTCCGGGCTGTCGAAAAAGCGGGAGTTGGCCTGGATGGTGGACTCGTGCAGCTCCACCACGTGCGTATTCTTCACAAAGCAGTCGCCGGGCTCGTTGAAGCCGATGTGGCCATCCAGACCGATGCCAAGCAGCTGCAAATCGATCCCGCCCATGCCGGCAATCCGCGCGTCATAGGCGGCGCATTCCAGCGCAAAATCGGCGGCGCAGCCATCCGGCACGTAGGTGTTTTTCGGGTCGATGTTCACGTGGTCAAACAGGTTCTGCTGCATAAAGTAGCGGTAGCTCTGGGGGTGGTCGCCCTTCAGTCCCACGTACTCGTCCAGGTTAACCGACGTCACGCGCGAGAAATCGATATCCCCCTTGCGGTACCAGTCAATCAGCTGCCGGTAAATACCGACGGGCGAGGAGCCGGTGGCAAGACCAAGCACGCAGTCCGGCTTGAGGATGACCTGCGCGGAGATGATGTTTGCGGCCTGACGGCTGAGCTTTTCGTATGTAGCGGTGGTAATAAATTTCATGATTTTTCCCTTCCCTCTTGACATTTTGTAAATTTGGTGTATAATATATGTATTTGCTGTTGCATGAAGGCGCTCAGGCGCGATACTGGCCCGGCGGGACCCCCATGATACGGCGGAATACCGTGCTGAAATAGTTCTGGTCGGCAAAGCCCAGCTCGTTGGCCACCTCGCCCACGCGGCTGCCTGTGCGCAGCAGCTCGGCGGCCCGGCGCATTTTCATCTCGGTAAAGTACCGGGATACGCCCATTCCCGCGTACTTGGTAAAAATTTTTTTGAGGTTGGAGAGGCTCATACGGCAAAGCACGGCAATCTCCCCGGCGCTGAGCTGCTCGTTGATGTGCTCGCGCAGGACGCTGACGATTTCGGCATAGCGCAGCGCGCCCGAGCTTTCGGTGATGCCGGCCTCGCTGGCGTTCCGCATGACCCGCAGGAGCCAGAGCTCCAGCCGCAGCCGCTGCTCGTTGAGCAGCTCGGTGTCCGAACGGCGCAGGCCGTCCCGCACCTCCATGCTGATTTCCAGGAACTGCTCCTGCAGGCGCAGGTCGGGCGCAAGGATGCGGCCGGCGGAATCCGGCATGGCCGAGGCGTGAAAGGAGAGGTTGAGCACGTGCGGCTCGGTGCCCTTTTCGGACCAGATGCGGTGAAATTCGTCCGGCGGATGAATCAGGCACTGCCCGGCGTCCAGCCCGTACACACGCTCCCCGGCCGTAATGCCCACCGATCCGCTGAGCACATACACCAGCTCATAAAATGGGTGGGTTTCCCCCGAAAACTCGTACTGGTCCCCGAAGATGCGATCCAGGGAGAAATGGAACGAAAGAATATCCGGGCAGCGGGGGACCGGCACGTCGGTCATGGGTTCCCAGGCGGTTTTTTTGTAATAAATATCTTTCTTCAAAGAAATCAGACCCGTTTCTCTATATCTATTTATATTTGGATAGCTTATAATATAATCATACCACAAGAAAGGAAAAAATGCAAGTCCTTTTTTGCATTTTCGGAAAAAAAGTTATGGCAAATTCGGCATCGGCCCGCGAGGTACTCCGTCACTTTGATCTGGACCTTCCCACAGACATATACGGGAACGGCCATATCAACACCACCTATCTCGTGGAATCCACCCCCCGCTACATCCTGCAGCGCATCAACACCGAGGTCTTCAAAAACCCCGGGGAGGTGATGGCCAACATTCAGGCCGTAACCGCGCACCTGCGCAAAAAAATCGTGCAGGAGGGCGGCAACCCCGAGCGCGAGACCCTGACCCTGATTCCCACAGTGGACGGGAAGAGCTATTACCGGGCCCCCGACGGCAGCTGCTACCGCCTGTACCGCTTTATTGAGGGCGCGGTCTCCTACGACGCCGCCGAGACGCCCGAGATGTTTGCGGCCTCGGCGCACGCCTTTGGCAAATTCCAGCGGATGCTGGCCGACTTCCCCTCCGGGCAGCTGCACGAAACCATCCCCCACTTCCACGACACCGGCGACCGGCTGCGGCAGTTCCGCGAGGCGCTGGCCGAGGATCGGATGGGCCGTGCGGCCTCCTGCCAGCCCGAAATTGCCTTTGTGCTGGCCCGTGCGGGGGAGGTCAACGTGGTCACTGATGCGATTGCCGATGGCAGCGTCCCGCTGCGCGTGACGCACAACGACACCAAGCTGAACAACGTGATGCTGGACGCAGAATCCGGCGAGGGGGTCTGCGTGATTGACCTGGATACCGTGATGCCCGGCTCCCTGCTGTACGATTACGGCGATTCGCTGCGTTTTGGCGCCTCGACAGGCGCCGAGGACGAGCGGGATCTTTCCAAAATTTCGTTTGACCTGACCTATTTTGAGGCCTATACCGACGCCTTCCTCGCCGAGCTGGGCAGCACCGTCACGCCGCGCGAGGTGGAGCTGCTCCCCTTCTCGGCTAAGCTGCTGACGCTGGAGTGCGGAATGCGCTTTCTGACCGACCACCTCAACGGGGATACTTACTTCCGGATTCACCGTGAAAACCACAATCTGGACCGCTGCCGCACCCAATTCAAGCTGGTCTCCGACATCGAGGGCAAAATGGACCGGATGGCCGCCATTGTCGCCCGCTGCTGCGAAAAATACGGGATCAAAACATCGCCGAAAGAATGATTCCCGCCGTTGGAGAAGACCTTGGAGGGGTTGGCCTCCCCCGCCCAGACCTCCCCGGCACAGGCCCCCATCCATGCATATGGTATTGCAAAATACGGTATGCCCGGGGGCCCGCGCCGGGGAATTTCTTTTGGGGGCGGATGAATTTTTGGGGGCTACGGATTGGCACGCGCGGACAGCAAAACGCCGTTTGCAAGGTGCGGTGAGTTGTCCAACATTCGCGAACAGGCGTAATCATACAGCCGCCGGCGGAAATCACTGCCGCATGGAAAGGCTTTGGAGCGCCCCGCCTATTAGATTCCCACCGTTGGAAAAGACCTTGGAGGGACCCGCCTTGGAAGGCTCCCCCGGGCGGTACAGACCGGGCAACTTCTTGCATCTTTTCCATCATGCATCGCAAGCCGTCTACAAGCGTAGCTTGTTGCAATAAGAGGTAACTATTGCCATCAACGGTTTGCTCGCCTGACGAAAAATCTGCTACGGATTTGCCCGGCCCATCCCACCCGGTGAAGCCTTTCGGAGAGGCCGGTCCCTCGGGGGCCTCCCCCGCCCAGCCCTCCCCGGCACAGGCCCCAATTTTGCATACTGTATCGCAAATACGGTACGCCTAGGAGCCTGCGCCGGGAAAGTTTTTTGTTATCGGATAAAGTTTTGAGGTTTGCGAACAGCCAAAATTTTATTGGCCGGCAATTTCCCTCTGTCGCACTGTGATACTGCAGCCTGATAGTCCGAATAATCTAAAAATGAAGAATAAAATTTGCAGAATTTTGAAATTTTATATTGACAAATCCGGCGGTTTATGGTATTATTGTATCGGGG
>CALWQR010000148.1 GCA_944383705.1 uncultured Clostridia bacterium | reverse complement strand
GCGGCGGGCAGGAGAGCCCTGGCGGGGCAGCCGTGGGCTGCCCCGCCAGGGCTCTCCCTTTCGTATGTCCTGCCTCAGGTGGGCTCGCCCGCCTCCAGCCATTCGTAGTTGAACACGGCAAGATGGTCGGTCTCGCCCGCGTTGTTTTCATACAGCACATAGATGTTGCCGTTCCGGGGATCGGTATTGATCTCGACGTACCCGCCCCGGTCGGCGTCGATGACGCGGCGCAGCGGCCAGGTGCGTCCGCAGTCCAGGCTGCCCTTGACCACCACGTTTTTGCGCTGCGTTTTGCTCTCACAGTTGGCAAACAGCAGGGTATACGGCCGGTCCGGGGCGGAATATGCCGCCACCGAGCCGAAGCATTTCGGGTCGATCAGGTTTTTCTCCGGCGTGTATTCGCACCAATCCGACCAGCCGTTCAGGCTGATGGCCTTGGCGCGCCAGCTGTTGGCGCAGCGGCAGTTGAGGTAGACCCGGCCGTCCGGGAGCAGCGTCGCGACCGATTCGTTCGGGGACTGCAGCGAAAAGTTGGAGCCGAGGATGTCCCCCACCGCCCAGGTTTCGCCGTTGTCCCGGCTGTAAAAGGTGCTGACCACCGAGGGGCCGTGTGCGCGCACGGGAGATTCATACAGCTTGGGGATCATCCACATCGGAGTGAGAATGGTCCCGTCCTTTGTGCAGATACCGTGGCCCGGGCCGAATGCCATGCAGTTGCGGAACCAGGGCATGGTGAAGGGCGTGACGTCGATGGGGTCGCTCCAGCTCTGGCCGTCGTCGTCGCTGTACCGGCGGAGAATCCGCCCGCCGTTCACGCCGTAGTCCTCGCAGTGCAGCAGATGAATCCTGCCCCGCCTGTCCTGCACCATCACCGGGTTGTTGACGGTTTTATGCGCCTCGTTTCCGCGCGCCAGATAAATGGGCTCCCCAAAGCTGCGGCCGCCGTCGGTCGAGCGCTGGCAGAAAATGTCCATGCGGGCCCAATCGCTGCCCTCGTCCCTGGCCTCGTTGTAAATGATCAGCGTTCCCCGCTCGGTCACCAGCATTCCCGGAATGCGGTGCTTGGCATATCCGCTCCCGTCCTGCGTCCCTTGCCAGACATCATACAACTCAAACTTTGCTTCCATATCCTGTAAAACCCTCCTGCCTGCGTTACAATGTTTCGGTAATGTTGGTGCGGATAAACTGCTTCTGCTCATCGGTGAGAACCGAGAACGGTGCGCGGGCGTTGCCAAACGGAATGCCGAGCTGTGTCAGCACCTCCTTCTCCCCCTCCATCACACCAACCTGACAGAGCGCCCGGATGATGCGGTTGACTTCCTCCTGAATCGCAAGCGCCTCCTGCATCCGGTTTTCCCGATAGAGGCGAACAATGCTCAAAAACTTTTCGGCCATAAAGTTATAGGTACTCCCGATGCCTCCGTCGGCTCCCATGGAAAGGCCGGACAGGAACATCTCGTCAAAGCCGTTGTAGACCACGCGATCCGGGAAATTGCTTTTGAACTGCTCCAGCGCGAAGAAATCGTTGGAGGTGTGCTTGATGCCGATGAAACGAGGATCGCAGAAGAACTCCGCCACCTGCTCCACCGTCAGATTGACCCCGGAAAAATTGGGGAAATTGTAAATGATCATCGGGAGACCGATTGCATCCACAATATCGTAATAGTATTTTTTGATCTGCGCAAAGCTGAACTTGTAGTAGAACGGCGCAATGGCCGAAATGGCCGTGTAGCCCAGCCGCTCGGCGGTTTTGCCGAAGGCAATCGCCTGCTCGGTGGAAATGCAGCCGACATGCGCGAAGAGCACCGCGCTCCCGCCGGCAGCGCGGGCAACCACCTCATATACCAGATTGCGCTCTTCAGGCGAGAGCAGAAAGGCCTCGGCGGTACTGCCGCCGACATAAAAGCCGCTGACTCCTTTTTCAAGGTTGTATTCCACCAGTCGCTCCAATGATCTGGTGTTCACATGTCCTTCTCCGTCAAACGGCGTAAGAAGCGCAGGAAAAATTCCTTGCAGCTTGGAATTCATGACTCATTTCTCCTAATTACAATTGAAATTCTGACCGATGCCATCGGCAGCGGCAAAAGGCGCCGTGCCCTTGGCAGCAACCGCACGCGCGCCAATGGGCGCTCCATAACGGATGGCACCGGCATTCCTCACCCCGATGCTTCCTTGTTCGGCCTCTTGCAGGGTCGGAAAAAATTCGAGAGAGGCCAGCTCAAGAGCATCCCCAGGGGAACAGATAAACACATCGGTAAAAAAACGGAGTTGAATGGAGCGCAGCATTCCCCTCACGGCAGGCAGGTCGCACAGATCCAGAAGCACCGTGTGAAACGCTCCGTCCGCCGGAATTTCCACCGCCATGAGACGGCCGCCCTCGCCGCACAGCGCGCGTCCGCTCCGCAGACAGAACTCCACTCCGAACATCTCCGGCTTCGCGGCAGAGACGCGCAGTCGGAGCACGATTGCACGATAGACCGAAAGGTTGAGATTGCGGTTCCGCGGGGAGACGTCCAATGTCACCCGATGCGCTCCCGGGCCGCCCGCAGCCATGCGCAGCACACCCTCGCTGCAGCTGCAGTCGACATGCATTCTGCGGCGCACCAGAGTCAGCGCCTGCTCCGAATCAAAGGCAAACGCGGTCTGGGTTCCGCGCATCGCGTCGGCCTCATCGGCACAAAAGGTCTGTTCAAAATCCAGCCTTGCGAGGAACACCCGTCTCCCCCAGTCGCTCTCATACAGCACATAAATACAGCCCTTTCCGTCCACCGCAACATCGGCATAGCCCCCCTCCTGTTCGCTGATCAGGACCGACTTCGGATAGGTGTTGCCGTCGTCAAAGCTGCAGCGCAGGGTGACATGTGTTCTGCCCTCGGTGCTCGCACAATTGACAAAGAGCAGCGCCTCCTGCAACCCCTCCACGCGCACGGTGGTCATCCCGGCACAGCAGGAGGGATCCGGCAATTGGCGGACCGGACGCGTGGGGGACCACCCGGAAATGCCATCCGGACTGACCGTAACCAGACGGAAGGGGGTGGCGCGGGAGTTGAGCAGAATCGAGCCGTCCGAAAGCTCGGCCACATTGGTTTCGTTGGTATTCGCGTCGGCGGGGGCACTGACCGCCCAGGTCCGGCCGTTGTCATCGCTGTAGAATACATAGCTGTGCGCCGGCTCGGTCATCCAGACCGCCGTCATCAGGCGTCCGTCCCGCGTGCAGATGCCATGTGTGGGGCCAAAAGCAATGCGGTTGTGGGGTGTGGAGGCGGCAAATTCGGTCAGCTCCCGCTCCGGCGACCATGTCAGACCGTCGTCCGTGCTCCGGCGGTACCAGATCCCGGCTCCGTGCATCCCGTAATTCCTGCAGAACAGGAGGTGAAGGACATTGTCGTTCCCCACAATCATCACCGGGTTGTTGACGGTGGCAAAGCGCTCGGTT
Organism: uncultured Clostridia bacterium; assembly: GCA_944383705.1. Classification (GTDB taxonomy): domain Bacteria; phylum Bacillota; class Clostridia; order Oscillospirales; family CAG-272; genus UMGS1865. The sequence goes on along the minus strand of CALWQR010000148.1, from coordinate 577 downwards.
CCGCGCGCAAGATAGATCGGTTCGCCAAAGGTTTCTCCACCGTCGGTGGAACGCTGACAGTAAATGTCCATCAGGCACCAGTCGTTCTTGTCGTAAAGCGAATATTCGGTGATGCCGGTTCGCGCCTCGCAATAGATGATCACGGTCCCCCGGCGGGTTACGACAATGCCCGGAATGCGGTGACGGGGATACCTGCCGCCGTCCGACGTCGGCGACCAAACCAAAGAGGTGTTTATTTCATCCATATCCGTTCCCTTTCTCCGACCGCCAATCGCTCCCACCGGCGGCCGGCGTTGCAGGCTCCGCAGCCTTTGTTGGCAGAAAGGCGGCAGCGTTACGTTTTCCGGCCGCGCTTCAGGCTCCATACAACGGCCGGTACCGCCAGAATCACCAGCGGAAGGGCCGGCAAAGCCGAGCCGCAGCCTTTGTCGCCGTCGCCTGCCGGAGCCGTGGTTTCGGCAGTCTCGCCGGTGACGTCCTGGGAGTCGTTCAGCCCCAGCTGCTCGTTGGCATCCGCAACCGAGCCGAAAAACCGGATCGCCCGGAGATCCACCGTGTCGCCGATTTCACATCGCAG
>CALWQR010000147.1 GCA_944383705.1 uncultured Clostridia bacterium | reverse complement strand
CAGCGCCTGGCCGTGCGCCCGGAGTACCCGGCGCGCCCGGCGCAGCCGGGCGGGGGGCTGCCGCCCCGGGCGCCGGCGCGACGGCCGGGCGCGGAGCCGAGCCGGGCATGGGCACCTCGGGCGGCACCGGCGCATGGGTGCGCGGGGCGGGCTGATCGTGGTCGTCCAGATTGATGAAGATTTTGCCCAGCTCAAAGTTCCGGTCGGCCTTCTGCACCCGCGCCGCCGATTTGAAGTCGGCATTGCCGCGCGGGAAAATCGGGTCGATGGATTCGCTGCGCGCCGCGGCGGGAGCCGCGGCGCCCGGCGTCTGTTCCGGACGAGCCGGGGCTGTCTGCCCGGCCGCGGGGCGCAGGATGGGGGAGGCCGGCCGCGCAGCGGCGCCGGGCTGTGCAGCGGCGCCGGATTGTGCCGGGTGGGGTGCGGGCTGTGCGGCCGGCGCCGTCCCTGTGCGTCCGGCCGCCGGAGCCGGGCCGTTTTGCAGCGGCTCGGGAATCACCGGGGCGCAGGGCTCCGCGCCGGTCTCGTCGGTGGCGTCCAGAATCGGGTGGGGCATCGGGGCCAGCCGGGGACCGGCCTTTTTGTCGGCGCGCCGGTCGCCCTTGTCGCCCCTGTCGGGGGCATCGCCGTCCGCATAGCGCACGGCACCCTCGGGTGGGCGGTCGGCGGCCTCGGCCCGTGCCGTGCTCTCCCCGCTGCCTGCCCGGCGGATCTTCTGCCGCACGCCCTCAATGTGCTTTTCCTCTACCGTGATGTCGGGCGGCTCGACCGGCCGGCGCAGCGCACGGTTGGCGCGGATGTGCTCCATCAGGTAGCGCGGGGTCATGCCCAGGTAGCAGAACAGGGCAAGCAGGGTCAGAAAGATGCTGACAATCACGCCCCCCACCACATTGAGGTAGCGCACCAGGAAATATCCGATGCCGCCGCCAAACAGCCCGCCGCCGGTCATTCTGGCGCCGTGCACCATCAGCTCGCCGGCGCTCATGGCCCGGTCGGCCTCGGGCAGGGCGGCCAGACAAAACACATGAATCATTGTGCTCAGCAGCAACAGCAGCACCAGGCCGCTGACGCTGCGTGTGAGAATTTCGTTCCGGCGGTCAATCCAGCTTCTCCAGAAGCCGGCCAGCGCAAAAATCAGCACCGGCAGCAGGAATACCGCCGGTCCGAACAGCCCGAACAGCGCGTAGCAGATATAGTAGCCAACGCTCCCCATCATGTGCTCGGAGGGGTTGTTCTCGCAGCGGTTGCCGATGTTGCAGAACAGGTTGAGCACCAGGCAGACCGCGATGAAAATGCCCAGCGCCGTCAGCAGATAGGGAATGACCCGGTGCGCGGGGCGCGCGGAGCGCAGGGGCTCCTTTTTTGGCGGCGCTGCGGTTCTGCTCCGGGCCGCGCCGCCGGCGGAACGCGGAGCGGTGCGTGTGCCGGCCGCCTCGGCCGTGGAGGAGCTGACGCGGTCTCCCCCCGCACCGCTCCCCCCCTTGCGCGGGGCGGACGAGGCGCGCTGCCGCGGCGCGCTCTGCGGCCGCGGCCCTTCCTCCCCTGGCGGGGGCGGAGGGGGAGGCGTCTGCCCGCCGGCTCCGGCCGGCGGCATGTCCTGTCTGTGTTCGTCGTTTGTCATGTTGTTTCTGTATCCTTTCTTCGGGGCTGACCCGGGTATCTCGGTTTGGATTTTCCGGCCTTGCGGGCCGGGAATCGGGCGGCGCGGCGCTGCGGCCGGTTGCACCATCTTATTATATTATAACATGTCCGGCCGGAGATTGCAAGGGCAAAAAACAACTTTTTGCAAATTGCCTGCCCGCCGGTGTGCCCGCTGCCGTCCGCTGGGGGCTGCCGCCCGCAGAATCCGGTCCTCCGACCGCCTTCCCGCAGCGCACGCGCGCTTTTCGGACATTTCCAAAAAGAAGCGAAAGCGGCAGCAAAAACATAGCAAAACAGAAAAAATGCGTTTTATAATTCCATTTTTGGAACTGAATAATTTGCAAAAGGACTTGACAAACACGGAAAAATATGCTATGATATTGTCAGAACACACACGCGGCGCCGCCGCAGGAAAGGAAACAACAATGGCAGCAACCAAAAAGACCAAAGCCCCCGTCCCCATCGAGCTGGACGCGGAAGGGAAAAAGAAGGCCCTTGCCACCGCCATGTCACAGATCGAGCGGGATTTTGGCGTGGGCTCTATTATGAAGCTGGGGGAGAACCGCCACATGGAGGTACAGGCCGTGCATACCGGCTCGCTGGCGCTGGATTTTGCCCTGGGCATCGGCGGGGTTCCGCGCGGGCGGATTGTGGAGATTTTCGGGCCCGAGTCCTCCGGTAAAACCACGGTGGCCCTGCAGATTGTCGCCGAGGTGCAGAAGACGGGCGGCACTGCCGCCTTTATCGACGCCGAGCACGCGCTGGATCCGGTTTACTCCAAGGCGCTGGGGGTGGACATTGACAACCTGCTGGTCTCCCAGCCCGACTGTGGAGAGGACGCGCTGGAAATCTGCGAGGCGCTCGCACGCTCGGGCGCGGTCGATGTGATTGTGGTGGACTCGGTGGCGGCGCTGGTCCCACGGCAGGAGATTGAGGGGGACATGGGCCAGTCGATTGTCGGCGTGCAGGCCCGGATGATGTCGCAGGCCATGCGCAAGCTCTCCGGCGTCATTTCCAAGAGCAACTGTGTGGTGATTTTCATCAATCAGATCCGCGAAAAGGTGGGGGTGGTGTACGGCAGCCCCGAAACCACGCCGGGCGGCCGGGCGCTCAAGTTCTTCGCTTCGGTGCGCATCGATATCCGCAAAACCGACCAGCTCAAGGACGGCAACGAGATTTACGGCAACCATGTCAAGTGCAAAATCGTCAAAAACAAGGTGGCGCCACCCTTCCGGGTGGCCGAGTTTGACATTCTGTACGGCAAGGGCATCTCCCGTTCGGGCGAGGTTCTGGATTTTGCCATCCGTCTGGACATTGTAAAGAAGAGCGGCTCGTGGTTCTCCTACAACGGCGAGCGCATCGGGCAGGGGAAGGAAAACGTGCGCAAGCTGCTGGAGGCCAACCCGGCAATGCTTGCCGAGCTGGAGGAAAAGGTGCGGGCCGCGCAGGCCGACGGCGCGCTGGCCGGCGAACAGGAATTTGAGGTGGAGGAGGACGATGCCGATGACTTCGACCTCCGTTTGAGCGATGACGGATCGGACGCCTGAACCAAGGGCCGGGCGCGGCTGCACGGCTGCCATCACCGGCCTGCGGACGAGCGACAGCGGCCGCTTGGTGGTTGTGACCGTGGAGCTGACCGACGGGCAGCACTCTGAAACCCGCACGCTGCGCCTGAACACCCGGCAGTACTGCGACCTGACGCCGGTCCGCGGCCCGATTTCCCGTGGCTATTTCGCGCAGCTCGAACAGGAATCCCGCCTTTGTGAGGCCATGCGGTTCGGGGAGCGGCTGTTGGCCTACGCTCCCAACACGCCCTGGAGGTTGGTGCAAAAACTCCGCCGGCGCGGGTTTACGCGCGAGGAGGCCGAAACGGCCGTCGATCGGTTCCGCCAGATGGGCATCATTGATGAGGAGGCCGATTTGCGCCGTGAGACCGAGCTCTGCCTGCGCAAACTGTGGGGCGCCGGACGCATTCGGGTGCATCTGCAAACCTGCGGATTCAGTAAAGAAGCTCTCTCCGCTCTGCCGGAGCTGCTGGCAGAGGTGGATTTTGCCGCCAACTGCGCGGAGCTGGTGCGCCGCCGGTACGGCGATATCCCTTCCGACCACGCCGGCTGCAACCGGGTGATGGCCGCCCTCATCCGTTACGGCTATACCTCCTCCGAAATCCGCCGCGCCGCCCGCTTGCTCTCCGGCGAGGACGACTGACGGGAAAGTACTTGCCGAAAGGGAAAGACCTTGGAGGGACCCGCCTCTTAAGATTCCCACCGGAGGAAAAGACCTTGGAGAGACCCGCCTCTTAAGGAGAGGCCGGTCCCTCCAAGCCTCCCCCGGCGAGACCTTTCCCCGACACAGGCCCCCCAATTGCATACGGTATTGCAAATACGGTATGCCCGGGGGCCTGCGCCGGGGAATTTCTTTTGGGGGCGGATGGACAATTGGC
>CALWQR010000146.1 GCA_944383705.1 uncultured Clostridia bacterium | reverse complement strand
GGCTTGCGATGCATGACGGAAAAGATGCAAGAAGTTGCCCGGTCTGTACCGCCCGGGGGAGCCTTCCTAGGCGGGTCTCTCCAAGGTCTTCTTCTCTGGCGGAACTCCCCACTCCGGGGGCCTCCTCCGTTGGTGAAGTCTTCAAGAGAACTGTGACTGGTAGAGCGCGGCGTAAAAGCCGCCCTGTCGCATCAGCTGTTCATGATTCCCCTGTTCGATGACGTTGCCGTCGCGGACGACCAGAATCAGGTCAGCGTTCTGGATGGTGGAGAGCCGGTGTGCGATGACAAAGCAGGTACGGTTTTCCATCAGGCAGGCCATGGCCTCCTGAATTTTGATTTCGGTGCGCGAGTCCACATTGGAGGTGGCTTCATCCAGAATCAGCATGGAGGTTTTGGGCAGCATGGCGCGCGCAATGGTAATCAGCTGCTTCTGCCCTTTGGAGATGTTGATGCCGTCGTCCGATAGCAGGGTATTGTAGCCGTCCGGCAGGCGCTCGATAAAGCCGTGGATCTTGGCGGCCTTGGCAGCGGCCACCACTTCCTCCATCGTGGCGTCCTCGCGCCCGTAGGTAATGTTTTCAAAGATGGTGCCGTAAAACAGCCAGGTGTCCTGCAGGACCATGGTATAGGCGGCGCGCAGGCTGTCCCGTGTGATGTCGCGGATTTCCCGCCCGTCCACCAGAATCTGCCCGGTGTTCACATCATAAAAGCGCATCAGCAGGTTGATGATGGTGGTTTTGCCGGCGCCGGTCGGGCCGACAATCGCAATGGTCTGTCCGGGGCGGGCGTGCAGCGAAAGGTTGTGCAGAATCACCTTGTCGGGGGTATAACCGAAGTGCACGTTCCGCACCTCCACATCCCCGGCGGCATGGGTGAGCACCTCGGCGTCCGGTGCGTCCGGCTCCTCGGGCTTCTCGTCGATGATGCGGAAAATGCGCTCGGCGGCAGTAAAGGCCGACTGAAATTCGCTCAGGATATTGGCGAACTCGTTGATTGGTCCGGCAAACTTGCGGGAATACATCACAAACTGGGTAATCCCCCCGATTGTGATGAACCAGGCGGAGCCCGGCGGGGTGGTGCCGTTCTGGGAATACAGATACAGGATTCCGCCGAAAATCATGACCAGCGAGAGCGACAGGTTGTTGATGAAGTTGACCGAAGGTCCGATCATCGCGCCGTAATAGTCGGCGGCGTAATAGGCGTTCACGGCCTCCTGGTTGTGCCGGTCAAAGCGGCCGGTGATTACACCCTCCCGCCCGTAGGCGCTGATGCTTTTTGCGCCCGAGAGCATTTCCTCGGCAAAGCCGTTCAGCTCGCCCAGCTTCTGGGACCGCTTGCGGAACAGCGGCTGGATGCGCTTGGCCTTGTGTCGGGTGAAGAGGATGGAAATCGGCACCGTAATGACGAATACCAGAATCAGCGGCTTGGAGATGACAAACATGAAGTACAGCGAGCCCACCACCGTGTAGATGCTGGAGAGCACCTGCACCATATCGGTGGACAGCGAGGCGTTGACCGTGTCAATATCATAGGAAATGCGGCTGATGATATCTCCGGTCGCGTGCGTATCAAAATAGGAAACCGGCAGGGAAGTCAGGTTTTCAAACAGCTGCCGCCGCATCCGGTAGGTGATGCGCTGGCTCAGGGTTACCATGGTCAGCGTCAGCAGATAGGCAAGGATGGCCGAGGCGACGTAGCAGATCAGCATATACACAAAATTTTCCATCACAATATCCATCTGCACGCCGCGCTCGTCCGAGATGGCGTCAATGGCGGTGCCCAGGTAGCGCGGCCCCAGCAGGGCCAGGTGATTGGAGAGCAGCGAGAAGGCCAGCGCGGGCAGTGCCAGATACCAATAGCTGACCACATAGTGCAGCAGCCGGCGGATGATGTTCCCCACATTCCGCGGCCGTGTACCGTCTCCGCCGGCGTTCCGCCCGCCCCGCATGGGCAGGCCGCCCATATTCCGCGCGTTATTCAACAAAAGCACCCCCCATCTGCGATTCGCTGATTTCCCGGTAAACCGGACAGCTTTGCAGCAGTTCGGCGTGTGTGCCGCTGCCAATGATTTCTCCCTCGTCCAGCACCAGAATCAGGTCGGAACTCATCACCGAGCTGACCCGCTGCGCCACCACCACCAGCGTGGTATCCCGCAGCTCCCGCGCAATGGCCGCGCGCAGGTTGGCGTCGGTTTTGTAGTCCAGTGCCGAGGAGGAATCGTCCAGAATCAGAATATCGGGCTGGGCGGCAAGCGCGCGGGAAATCAGCAGCCGCTGCTTCTGTCCGCCCGAGATGTTGGTGGCTTTTTGCGAGAGCATATGTCCGTAGCCCTCCGGGAAAGCCGTGATGAAGTCGTCGGCCTGTGCCACGGTGGCGGCGTGAACGATTTGCTCATGCGAGAGCTCCCGCCCGAAGCGGATGTTTTCCTCAATGGTATCGGAGTACAGGAAATCATTCTGCATTGCCACGCCGAACAGGGCGTTCAGCTCGGCTTTTTGATAGGTGCGCACATCGCGGTCGCCGATGTATATGGCGCCGCTGTCCACATCGTACATGCGCATCAGCAGCGCAATCAGCGTGCTTTTGCCGCTTCCGGTTGCCCCGATGACGCCAAGCGTCTGGCCGCGGCAGATCGAAAAGCTGATGTCCTTCAGGGTGTCCCGGCTCCGGTCGTAGGCAAAATTCACATGGTCAAAGGTGATGTAGCCCGGCCCGCTGCGCGGGGGGAAATCCTCCTGGCTGCGGGGAATCAGGTCGGGCTCGGCGTCTACCACCTCCTGGATGCGGCGGCAGGAGGCCGAGCATTTGGTGTACATCATAAAAATGCGGGTAATCGACATGGTAGCGGTCGATATCATTGTAAAGTACTGGGTAAACGCCACAATTTTGCCGGGCTCGGTCTGGTTGCCCATCACGCGGTAAGCGCCCACCAGCACCACAAAGGTAATTCCCAGATTCATAATCAGGTTCATCACCGGGTTGACCACGCCCATGGTCAGGCTTGCCCGCTTTTCGTCATGAACCAGTCCCCGGTTCACGCGGTCATACCGCTGATGCTCCGCCTTTACCTTGGAGAGCGCCTTGATGACCCGGATGCCCTGGGAGTCCTCCCGCACCACCCGGATCATACCGTCCACCGATTTCTGCACCCGGGTATACAGCCGCACACCGTAGGCCGAAACAAAGTAGACCACCACAAAAATCAGGGGCAGCGCAGCCAGCATCACCAGCGACAGGAAGCTGTCCATCACCAGCGTGACCACAATCCCGCCCATCAGCAGCAGCGGCGCACGCACGCCCAGGCGTTGGATGCGGTCGGTAAAGCTGTGAACGTTGTAGGTGTCGGTGGTAACGCGCGACTCCAGAGAAGGAATGGTAAAGGCGTCAATCTGCCGCCCGGAAAGCGTCAGGATGCGGGAGAACAAATCGTGCCGCACCCGCTCGGTGGTGTCGCGGGCGACCTTGGAGGCCATGCGGTTGGCCTTGACGTTGCAGATCAGGGCCATCAGCGCGCACAGCACCATCACGCCGCCCCACAGGATAATTGTGGAGAGGCGGCCGTTGTTCGGCACGATTTCGTCCAGAATGTAGCTGAGAATGTAGGGCAGCGCCAGCTCCACCAGCGTGCCGACCGTCTTGATGACCAGCCCCACCGACATGATGCCGAGATAGGGCCTGAGATATCGGAACAGAAACTTCATTGGGTTCTCCTTTTCCGCAATCGCATCCTATGTGTATCCATGTATCATAGTATACCACATTTCGGCCGGTTTGTCAAGTTTCCACAATCAAAAAGCCAAAAAAACGCCGCCAGAGGCGGCAGAAAGCGGTTTTTGATGATGTGGTCCGGCTGTTTTTTCCGGCACTGTCATCCATCGGCGGTGTCGGGAATTTCCGATATGTTGTTTTGACAACGGACACGTGCCGGCCTTTCTGGTATAATGACAGCGAAAACAGGCGGCGCTTTTGCGGGTTGACCCGTGCGGCGCGGCCGGAAAACAGGAGGAAAACAGAATGATCCGGACTGTCATTCAGATCGACCGCGAAAAGTGCAACGGCTGCGGAGCCTGCGCCGCGGCATGTCACGAGGGGGCC
>CALWQR010000145.1 GCA_944383705.1 uncultured Clostridia bacterium | reverse complement strand
AGCTTTGGGATTCTTCTGCCGCACTACACCCGGTCGATGGTGACCACGGCGCAGTAGGAGGGGTCAATTTTGCGCACCTGCTCGGCAACGGCGGCGCGCAGCCGGTCATCCGGGGTTTTGTTTTCATACGGGACGGCCACGTCAAAAATCAGGTTGGAGTGGGTGGTGCCCGAAACCAGCCGGAAGTCGTGCAGATTGATGCCGGGGTCGATCTGCCGCACGGCGGCCAGCACCCGGGCGCGCAGGTTGGCAATGACCGCATCGTCGGTGACAATCGGGTCCATGTGAATGGTGGCGGCAATGCCGTATTCCCGGCGCAGCCGCTGCTCGATGGTGTCGATCATGTCGTGCGAGGCAAACACATCCACCTTTCCGTCCACCTCCACGTGCAGCGCGGCAATGATGTGCCCTGGGCCGTAATTGTGCACCTCCAGGTCATGGATGCCCAGCGCGGCGGGGTACTGCCGGACCACCTCGTTGATTTGCCGGACGATTTCCTCCGAGGGTGCCTCCCCGAGAATCGGGTTCAGCGCCTCCCGCAGAATTTTCACACCGGCAAGCAGAATCAGCACCGCCACCAGCACGCCCATGTAGGCGTCCAGGTTGAGGCTGAGGTCGGGGAAGAGAATCAGCACCAGTGTCGAGAGCAGCACCGCGCCGGTCGAGAGAACGTCCGAGAGCGAGTCGGCCGCCGTGGCGCGCATGACGGCTGAGTCGATGCGCCGCCCCACCGTGCGGTTGAACAGCGCCATCCAGAGCTTGACCAGAATCGAGCCGCCCAGCACGGCCACCGAGACCCAGCTGCGCTCGGGCGGCTGCGGCGTGATGATGTTCGCCACCGATTCCTTCAGCAGCTCCACACCGATGAGCAGAATCAGGAAGGAGACAATCATCGAGGCGACATATTCAATCCGCGCGTGCCCGAAGGGGTGCTCCCGGTCGGCCGGCTTGGCCGAGATGCGGAAGGAGATGAAGGAGATGATTTGCGAGCCGGCGTCCGACAGGTTGTTGATGGCGTCGGCGCGGATGGCCACCGAGCCGGTCAGCATCCCCACGGTGAACTTCGCGCCGAACAGCAGCAGATTGAGCACCATGCCCACCACGCTGACCATGGTGCCGTAGGCCCGGCGGACGGCGGGGGAGGCGGTGTTCCGGTAATCCCGCACGAACAGGCGGGCAAGCAGATTGGTCATATCGGCTCCTTTCACGGGGCATTGCCGCCCCGGGCAGAGAATGGGGGAGTGGCCCGGGCAGGCGGCAGGGAATGCGGGCGGCGCGGCCGCACCGCCGCTTTCCTGCCGGCTTTTCCGGCAGCTGTCCCCGTTTGTTTGCATACAGGTATGGGTTTTCGGGCGGCCCGGGCGGGGCGCCCGTCCGGCTGCGTGCGCCGCCGGGCAGAAAAGCAGGCTGCCTCAAATGCACGCAACCGGGCATTTGAGGCAGCCGTTCCGCAGGCCCGCCTTGGGCGGACGCTCAGATGCGCTTGCCCACCAGCGCCAGCACACCGTTCACAAGGAACAGGATGCCCAGCACGATGAAGAACCAATCCAGCATCAGGTTCTGCGCCACAATCAACAGCACGCCGGCAGCCAGCGTCAGGATGGCAAACAGCAGCGGTACCAGGTTGTGCTTGCGCTTGACGGCTTCCAGCAGATCCAGCACACCCTTGACGATGATCAGAATGCCGAACACAATCAGGATGAACTGCAGGAAGAGCCATCCACCCAGAATCAGTATCAGGCCGATGACCAGGGCAACGGCGCCCCCCACCGTGTCCTTGCGCATCAGGCTGAGCACGCCCTGGACAATGAACAGGACGCCGATAATGGTCAGCAGCCAATTCAGCGCGCTGGCGCGGAAGATGCAGAACAGCAGGCCCACGGCAATGTACAGGATGGCCTGCAGCAGGTTGCCGTCAATCGAAAACTTGCTCTTGGATTTTGACATGATTTGCCTCCGGTGGTATTGATTTTGGATAACTGTTATTATTATAGACCTTTTTTTCGCATTTGTCAAGGGTAATCCGCATTTTTTCGCGGATTTGTCCGCACAACCCGCGCCGGATGGGCAACAGGCGGGGCTCTGCTGTGCGGGCGCGGGGAATCCGCCGCCCGGCCGGCGAGGGGAGCCGTGCCCGGAATGGCGGCCGGTGCTCCGGAGACGGCGGCCGCCCCCGGGGCGCCGGGGCCAGACGCCGGTCCGCTGTTTTTCGGCGGGCGGATGCCGCAAATTGCCGCCGGTTTCCGATAAATCTGGCCGAAAACCCCCTTTCCGTGGGAAAAATTTTCATGGAAACCGGAAAAAAGCGAGAAAAAGTATTGCAAAAACGGCGGTTTTGGTGTAAAATAATATGTAACTGTGGAGTCGGGACCCGCTGTGCCGGCTCAAATCCAACGCTTTGCTTTTTGGGAGGTAAAATATGGTAGTAGCTGGTGATTTTAAAAACGGTGTGACGTTTGACGACGGGCAGGGGAACGTGCTGCAGGTCATCGAGTTTCAGCACGTCAAGCCGGGCAAGGGCGCGGCGTTTGTGCGCACCAAGCTCAAGAACGTGATTTCCGGGGCGGTGACCGAGCGTACTTTCAGCCCCACCGACAAGTTCGAAAACGCTTATATCGAGCGGAAGGACATGCAGTATTCCTATGACGACGGGGATCTGTACCACTTCATGGATACCGAAACCTGGGAGGAAACCCTGATTCCGCACGACAAGGTGGGCGAAAACTTCCGCTTTGTCAAGGAGGAGATGATGTGCAAAATCATCTCGTACAAGGGCAACGTGTTCGGCGTGGAGCCCCCCACGTTTGTCGAGCTGGCCGTGACCGATACCGATCCCGGCTTTGCCGGCAACACCGCCACCAACACCCTCAAGCCCGCCACCCTGGAGACCGGGGCCGAAATCAAGGTGCCGCTCTTCATCAACGTCGGTGACGTGCTGAAAATCGATACCAGAACCGGGGAGTATCTCTCCCGCGCATAAGCGCACCCCGGCAGGCCGGCGGGGGAGCCCGACCGGGGCTCCCCCGCTTCCGCTGCCGGCATCTATCTGAATACGGAGGAAGCAATCAATGAAGCTGACAGAGCAAGCGGCCTACCTCAAGGGGCTGGCCAACGGAATGGAGTTTGACGCCACCACCAAGGAGGGCAAGCTGATTGCCGCACTGATGGAGCTGACCGAGGCCCTGGCCGCCGAGGTCACCGATCTGCGCGCCGAGCTGGACGGCATGAAGACCCGCATGGATGACCTGCACGATTACGTGGAAGAACTGGATGACGACCTGGACGCCGTGGAGGAATTCCTGGGTGGGGACAACGATGATGAAGATGAAGACGAAGATGACGATGACGATGATGACGAATGCGACGGGAACTGCGATGGCTGCGACGGGTGCGATGACGACGAGTACTACGAGATTGTCTGCCCCTCCTGCGGCGAGACCATCTGCTTTGACAAGGAACTGGACCCCGAAAACCTGACCTGCCCCGCCTGTGGCGAGAAGTTTGGCTGCATCGTGGAGGAAGACGACTACAAAAAAATCTCCTCAGAGGATAAGCCCTCGGAATAAATCTCTGGCCGATGGCGAAGACCTTGGAGGGCCCCGCCTGTGAAGAGTCCCACCATTGGAGAAGACCTTGGAGGGACCCGCCTCTTAAGGAGAGGCCGGTCCCTCCAAGCCTCCCCCGGCGAGACCTTCCCCGGCGCAGGCCCCCAGAAATGCATACGGTATTGCAAATGCGGTATGCCCGGGGGCCTGTGCCGGGGAATTTTCTTTTGAGGCGGATGGAGTGATTGGGAGTTACAGATGGACGCGAAGCGATGTCGGGACGGTGTATATTATTCCTTGAAACGGCTGGAAGGTACTACTCCTTACGCAGAGGCCGGTCCCTCGGGGGCCTCCCCCGCCCAGACCTTCCCCGGCGCAAGGCCCCCGCAAATGCATACGGTATTGCAAATACGGTATGCCCGGGGGCCCGCGCCGGGGATTTTTCTTTTGGGGCGGATGAATTTCTATAGGGTACGGACGGACGCGGTAGGGGGCCAACGCTGTTTGAGAGCATAGCGCATGGCCCGGCATTTACGGGCGCGCGGTCGGGGAACAGAAGAGCGGAAAATCTTTGGTGCTTGGTGGATTGCCCGGT
>CALWQR010000144.1 GCA_944383705.1 uncultured Clostridia bacterium | reverse complement strand
ACCAGGGCGCAGAGCAGCGCAACCCAGACCGCCAGCGCCACGCAGACCGCGGCGGCCAGCAGGGGCAGCCACAGCGGCGCGCCGATGACGTTCATCCAGAAATGAAAGCGGAATTTGCGCAGCGGCGCGGCCTGCTTCAGGTTTTCCTGCCGCCGGGCTTCGCCGGACGATCCGGGGAGCGCCCCGCCGCTCATGTCCTCGTAGGCCCGCCGGCAGCCGGCGCATTCCCGCAGGTGCCGGGCCACGCGCTCGCTTGTCTCGGGCCGCAGCAGCCCCTCGCTGTACAGGGGCAGCAGGTCCAGCACAACCGGGCATTGCAATTGGTTGTTCATTCGTTACATTCCTCCTTTTGGCCGGTCCAGCTCCCGGCGGATTCGTTCCCGGGCACGGTGATAGGTGACGCAGGCCCAATGCTCGCTTTTGCCGAACAGCTCTCCGATGTCCCGGAAGGACATCTCCCCGAACACCCGGAGCGAGAAGACCTCCTTGTAGGGCTCCTCGGTCCGGTGCAGAATCCGGTGCAGCTCCATGGCGGTCTGGCGGTCGGTAAACGCCCCGATGAAGTCGGCGTCGTCGGGCAGCTCCTCGGGCAGCTCTCCGCCCTCGCGGCTGCGCTTTTTCCGGTCGTTCAGCCAGAGGTTTTTGGCAATCCGGCAAAGCCACACGCGGACCTCGCATTCCCCGCGGAAGGAGGAAAGCGACCGCATGGCCCGCAGGAAGGTTTCCTGTGTCAGGTCCTCCGCGCGGGATTCGTCCAGCGTCAGGCTGCGCAGGTAGCGGAACACATCGCCGAAATAGTCCCGGTATATGCTCTCAAAGTCTTCCACGACGTTCCTCCTTTCGCGTCCGTACACCCATCAGACAACCGGAATGCCGGAATCTCACAAAAAATCGAAAAAAATTCCGGAAAATCCGCGCGGGGATTTTCCGGAAGGACCGGGGACGTCCGCGCCGCCGTTATGTCCGGTTGTGGCGGATCTGCGCCCAGAGCACAATGGCGGCCTGCGCCGGGGCGCCGATGAGGAAGAGCACCCAGACGTTGTAGGTGAACGCGCTGTAAATCAGGATGTGCAGATAAATGGCCGCCAGCAGCGTCCAGCAGAACACCGAGCGGAACACAATGGCGCAGATGCGGAATTTCCAGTGCCGGCTGAATACCGCCAGCACCAGCGCCGAGACCGGCACCGCCCAGACATAGGCCATCCACACGCCGGTGGAGTAGAGCGAGGTGGAGACGAACACGGTGGTCGCCGCCAGCCAGACAATGCAGACCGCCAGCAGCTCCACGCCGATGCGGTAACCCCGCTCGCTTTTGGGAAAATCGAATTTCTCCTTTTCGGCCGCGGCGTTTTCGGTGACAAAATAGTCCATCGTCACCCCGAAGAGGTCGGCCATCTGCTTGAGCACCTTGAGATCGGGCAGCGCGTCGCCGCGCTCCCATTTGGAGACCGACTTGTCCGAGTAGTTGATTTTTTCGGCCAGCTCGGCCTGCGTCCATTTCTGCGCCTTGCGCAGCTCGGTGAGGTTGGCGGCTACAATCTGTTCGAGATTCTCCATCTGTTATGTATCTCCTTTCCGGTCCCGGTCGTCGGGCTCCACCTGGGTCTCCTCCCGCCGGCGGTTCTGGGTTTTCTGCTTCAGCTGCGCGGCATACTCGCGCAGGGTTTCCGGGAGCGGCCTTGCATCCTTCAGGGCAAACACAAAGTGCGAAAAGCGCCAGCGCTCCTTCCGCTCGGCAATGCTCTTTTTCAGGTTCTCCAGCCGGATGACCAGATGGTTTTCGGTGGCGAACCTGCGCACCCGCGCCATAAGCTGAAAGGACCACGCCACGTCAATCAGGAACACGCCGTAAAACATGCCCACCACAAACGAGAAGGCCAGGTTGTCGAACAGCCAGCCCACCGCCTCATAAAGAAACGGGTGAATGCCGTAGCAATACAGCGCGCCGAGCAGCGTCCAGTACAGTGTGAACTCGGGGCAGACGATGCCCTGAATGTTGCCGGGCTTTTTGCTGTAGTCCCACAGCTTGATGTGCATACCGACGATGAAAATTTTGCCCGCAATGTATTCAATCAGCGTCATGGCGGCTCCCATCATCAGCACGCGCAGCACCTCGGGCAGAATTTTTCCCGGCAGAAAGGTGATGGGAACCGATGCCAGCAGAAAGAGCAGGCAGGTGCCAAAGCCATAGAGCGGCAGATACGGGCCGACCAGAAAGCCGGGATTGATCCATTTTTTGGCCGAGAAAAAGCGCCGGAACAGCAGCTCCAGCACCCAGCCGAGCAGACTGCCCAGAAAAAAGAGAAAAGCCAGCGTCAAAAACAAATCCATACCCTTGCCCTCCGTCCTGTCCCTATATGATACAACAGAAACGCAAAAATGTCAACTGTTTTTTGGAAAACCCGCGTTTTTCGCCCCTGCGGCGCGCAATTTCCGGCCGGGGGCTTGCACTTTTGCGCCGGGTGTGGTATAATGGGGACAACCCGCAACCCGGCCAGATCCGCGGCACAGCCGCAGATGGCCGGTAGACTGGAGGAACCCGATGGCAAACATTCTGCTGGTGGAGGACGACCGGAGCATTGTCTCCGGCCTGACCGAATTTCTGACCCGCGAGGGCTTTTCGGTGCGCAGCGCCCCCGGACAGGCCGGCGCGCTGGAGCTGCTGGCGCAGGAAACCTTTGACCTGGCGCTGCTGGATATTTCGCTGGCCGACGGCAACGGCTTTGCGGTCTGCTCGGCCATCAAGGCCCAGTCCCGGCTGCCGGTGATTTTCCTGACCGCGTCGGGGGATGAGTTCAGCACCGTGACCGGCTTTGACGTCGGGGCGGACGACTACATTGCAAAGCCCTTCCGCCCGCGCGAGCTGATTTCCCGCATCAAAAACATCCTGCGGCTGACCGGCGGGGGCGGCGCGGTCATCCCGCTGGGAGACGTGCTGGTGGACACCGTCAAGGGGAGCGCCACCAAGGCGGGCAGGGAGCTCTACCTTTCGGCGCTGGAGTACCGGCTGCTGCTGGTGTTCCTCAACAACCGCGGCGCGGTGCTCTCGCGCGCGCAGCTGCTGGAGCAGATCTGGGACGCGGCCGGCGATTTTGTCAACGACAATACCCTGACGGTTTACATCAAGCGTCTGCGCGAAAAAATCGAGGACGACCCGCAGAACCCCCGGCTCATCCGCACCGTGCGCGGGCTGGGCTACCGGGTGGACTGAGCCATGGGACTCCTCCGCAATTCCGAGCTGCGGCGCAGCCTGCTGGTGTTCCTGGCCGTCTCGGCGGTCGGGGTATGCGCCGCGTTCGTGTGGGACGCAGGCTTTGGCCTGCTGGTCCTGCTGCTTTGCGCCGCGCTGCTGGGGGTCTTCCTGGGGCTCTCATACTTCCGCTACCGCCGCCTTGCCGCCTTTGCCGCCGACATCAACCGCATCCTGCACGGGGAGGACGCGGTCTCGCTGGACCGCTACGCCGAGGGGGAGCTGGGCGTGCTGCAGAGCGAGATCGGCAAGCTGACCGTCCGCCTGCGCGAGCAGCAGCAGCGCCTGACCGATGACAGGGCCTATCTGGCCGACGCGCTGGCCGACATCTCGCATCAGCTGCGCACGCCGCTGACCTCCATCAATCTGCTGGCGTCGCTGCTCTCGGAGCCGGATCTGCCGCCCGAGCGCCGGCAGGCGCTCTCGCGCGAGCTGGCCGGGCTGCTCTCCCGCATCGACTGGCTGCTGACCACGCTGCTGAAAATTTCGCGTCTGGACGCCGGAACGGTCAGCTTTCAGCGGGAACGGCTGGAGCTGGAGGACCTGATCCGCCGCGCCTGCGAGCCCCTGCTGATTCCGATCGAGCTGCGCGGGCAGGAGCTGACGGTGAGAGCCTCCGGCGGGTTTGAGGGGGACGCCGCCTGGACGGCCGAGGCGCTGGGCAACATCGTCAAAAACTGCATGGAGCATACCCCCGCGGGCGGCAGCATCACCATCACCGCCGCCCAGACTCCCATCTATTCCGAAATCGTTGTCACCGACAGCGGCCCGGGCATTGACCCCGCCGACCTGCCGCACATCTTTGAGCGCTTTTACAAGGGGAAAAACGCCGACGCGCACAGCTTTGGCGTGGGGCTGGCCCTGTGCCGCATGGTCATCACCCGCCAGAACGGCACCGTCAAGGCCGAAAACCGCCCCGGGGGCGGCGCCCGCTTTACCGTGCGCTTTTACCAGAGCAATGTCTGATTTCCGCCCGCAGGGCAGAGAACAAA
>CALWQR010000143.1 GCA_944383705.1 uncultured Clostridia bacterium | reverse complement strand
ATACCACAGTTTTCGTTGAATTGCAAGAGGAAACTTTGTGCGGTGGGGCCTTAAGAGGCGGGGCCCTCCAAGGTCTTAGAAAAGCTGAAATCCAGCCAGACGGGGCAATGGTCGGAGAAGGAACGGGCGATCCGGTTGGTCATCATACCGTAGGTGCTGATCCGAAGCCGGTCCGTGGGGCCGAGGTACAGGATATGATCGACCGACTGCTCAAAGCTGCCGCCGATGTCGCCATCGGGCATCATCATACCGAACTCCGGGTCGAATTTGGGATAGGCATGGTGCGCCCGGTACCGCGGGGAGGCGCCGGTGCTGAGGAAGATGCAGTCCGCAAAGCCCTGTTCGATGCACCGGCGGTAGGTCATGGAATCCAGCACGGTATTGAAATCCCCGCCCAGCAGAACCGGGGTATCCGGGTATTTCTCACACAGGCGCTGGCAAATGCCAATCAGCTCCCCGGCCTGCAGCAGACGCGGGACGTCCGACTGGGTACAGAAATGGGTATTGAGCAGAATCAGGCGCTGACGCAGCGCGATATGCTCGAAAACCGCCCATGTCATACCCTTGGATGAGAAATCATCCGCCGAAATGCCCGGGGCCTGATGCCGGTAATGGTGATAGGCGCTTTCCAGCAGCCGCAGCCGGTCGGAGCGATAAAAAATCGGTGTGTAATTGGTGCGGTCGGGATTCTCCGCCACGGGCGGGACGGTCTCCGCATATCCGGCCTGCCGCATCAGCCGTGCAATGTCATCCGGCCCGCAGGGCTCCCGCAGATAAGGTCCGCATTCCTGCATCGCCACGGCGTCCGGGCAATACCGGTCAAGCAGCCCGGCGCAAAGCCGGTTCCGCTCGGGATTCGGCTTGCGCTGCAGATCGTCAAACAGGACATTGCTGAAAATCAGCCGCCATTCCCCCGGATTTCTTTCCAGGTACGCGTCGGTATTCCGCCCGCCGGAAAGCTCCGCAATGCTGCCGGAAAAGGCCTGTACCGGCAGATTCCGCCGCCAGGCCTTTTCCAGGGCATCCAGAGCGGCGCTGTAGGCAATTTCGCTGCCGGCGGTCAGCAGCAGCCCGCCGTTCACCGGGCGGATGTGCAGCCAATCCGGCCGGGTTTCCTCCGGCAGGCCGGAGGTGCTTCCCAGGCGTACGCCGGCAGGAAGGCCCGACGGCAGATCTCCGGCCTCGGTCAGCAGCGACTCTGTCCCGCACTGGCGCAGCAGCTGAACCATCCAGGCCGCGCAACGCCGCGGGGACATCCGGTCCCGCGACGAATAGACAACGCGGACCGGAACATGTTCAAAACAATCCATTTTCCCTCCATCCGAGCTCGTCCGGCTGGCGTCATCCGAGACTGAAGTCCAGAATCATCGGCAAATGATCGGACGAGCTCAATGCAATTTCATGAATGACCAATGCAAATACCCGGATATCCAGCGACTCCCACTGCCGGCACAGAATCCGGTCCACCCCGTCCGCCCGGCGGGAATCCAGCACGTCCTGCACGGTACTGTCCGAGGTCACAAAGCCCAGCTCCCCGCGATACTGCGGATAGGTGAAATTCCCACGGTAGGGGGAGGCATACTGGGTTGCCAGATCGGCCGTATTTTTCAGCCCGCCCTGGCCGGTCAGCCACGCATAGGATTCGCTGTTCATGTTGGCGTTGAAATCGCCGCCGACCAGAACCGGGTACGGATACTCCGCGGACAGCTCGTCAAGGAGCTCTGTCAGCTCGCCTGCCTGCTGCAGCCGCACCGCATCGGATTGCGTGCACATATGCGTGGAAACCACCACAAACCGTTCCCCGGACGCAGCTTCAAACACCGCCCAGGTCAGGGATTTGGAGGCCTTGTCGTCGGCCGAGATCGGGTTGTTCTGCGCCCGGTACCAGTACCAGCCGCAGTCAATCAGGGTAACGGCGTCTGCCCGATAAAAAATCGGGACAAAATTGACGCCGTAGCCGTTGCCGATCTCCCCCGGGTCCGCCTCGGTGTACCCCAGCTCGGCCAGCAGCAGGGCAATGTCCTGCTCCCCGCACTGCGCGCGCTTGTTCGGCGATACCTCCTGCAGGCCGACAACATCCGGCAGATATGCCTCTATCAGGGCAGCGGTCAGCAGATTGCGCTCGGCGGCAGGAGTTTCGGCGGTATTGTCCCACAGAACATTCTGGAACATCACCCGGTAGTCCCCTGCCCTGTCCAGGGCATACGCGGTATCCGGCGCGGCATTGGTTGCGGCCGGCAGGGTCAGCTCCAGGCCGGCGGAAATCCGCAGCCGGCCGGCGTCCATACACGAGGCAACCCATTGCAGCATTGCGTCGTAGGCGAAAAAGCCATCGCCATCAAAGAAAATTTCCTGCCCGGTTGTACGGATGCAGAGCGATTCCGCCCCTGCGCCGCCCTGCCCCCGGTTGGTTTCTCCCAGCAGAATTTCGTATTCCTGCGCCGCCGTGCCGTCATCGGCTACCGGCAGGCCCAGTCCGGTCAGCGTGCGCAGGGTTTCGGCCAGGCGGACGGCGTACCTCTGCTCGATCAGCGCTCCCTGCGGGTAAACAATGCGGAAGCGCTCCGGGGAGACACCCAGAAAATCGTACAGCAGGACCTCCCCCAGGTAGGAATAGCTGCCCGGGACGGTCAGCGTGTCGGTTACAAAGGCGACCGTTCCCGAAAGATCGGTCTGTAAAAACTCACTGAAAAAGTATTCGATTCCCGCGTTCAGTCCCCCTTCGCAGGAGGCCGTGATAATCAGCCATTCGCAGGACACCCCAATCCAGAAGCCGTCCCCGATCAGCGAATAATCCACATCATAGGAATCCTCGCGGTTGGTCTGCCCGATGATGATTTCTTTTTCGGTGCGCTGATAGGTGCTCCCGCGGCCCTCGTAGTCGGTCTCCATCGGGAGCTCTACCCCGGTGGTTTCCGAAAATGCCCGGGAAAAGCGCACCATGGCGTCCGAAACCCAGCCCGCGGCGGTATCGGAGCGGACCAGGACATAGTCGCTTTTCCCCTCCTCCGCCAACACCAGCTGCTCAACCGGATGGCGGTCCAGGGGCGGGCGGGTTTCCTCTACGGACGTCTGCCCGGAGCTCCCGCCCTGCGCGGTCTGCTCGCCGGCCGGCCCGGGGGTCTCCCGGGCGCAGGCCAGCAGCCCCGGCAAAAGCAGGGCAAGCAGCAGCACCCACGCGGCGGCGCCGGCCCGGGGGCAGCGCTTTGGACGATTGACAGACTGTTTCATGCGTTTCATCCCGTCAGGATACCCCCAGCAGCTCTTTTACCTGACCGTTGATCCGCTCCAGGCGCTCCATGTCCCCTTCAAGCTCGCTGTCAATTTTGTTGATAACGGTGTTGAACCCGCTCTCATAAATGCTGCGCAGCGCGTTTGTGGAAAGACGGATGCTGTTGTCCCCGTTATTGTTCAGGAAGTTCACCGGGTCCACATAAACTGTGCTGTCCATCAGCTGCAGCATCTCGCGTGAATCCGGGTCGTTGACGTATTTCAGCGTCAGGGAGATCTCGTAGTAGGCATCCTTCACGGTGTGATAGGAGGCAGACGCAAAGGCCTCGATGAATACGCCGATGTCCTGCAGGCTCTGGCCGCCGTACACCCGGGGAATTCCCCACAAAAAGCACTGGTCCTGCACATAGGAGTAATAGTTTTCCTGGTTGGTATCGCTCTTCGGCAGCGGCAGAATGCCGTATTTGTCGGCCATATCGCTGTTGCGGAGCGTACCGTCCTCTACAAAATACAGCCGGTAATTGATCATGGCCGCTTCCCCGTTGATAAACTTCTCGGTCGTATCCTCATTGGTAAAGGTGGAGGAGACATAGGTGCCCGCGCTGTTGTACAGCTTGAACACGTTGTCAATGGCATTGGAAAACGCCTCCCGGTCCACATCAATCCGATAGAAATTGTTTTCGTCCTTCTGAATCACGCGGAGATTGCAGGAGGACATATAGCCGTCGGTCTGGCTGGAGCTGTTCCCGACAAAGCCCGCAAAGCCGAGGATATCGTCGGCGTCCTTTCCGCTCTCGCCCTGGTCAACGTAAAATTCCTTTGCCAGATTGCCCATCTCCTCAAAGGTCCAGTTGCCGTCCCGCACGGTCTGATAGGGGTAGTCCACAAGGTTGCTGTCAAACAGCCCCTTGTTGAAAAAGGTGGCAATCATATACCGGTAATAGGAAATGGTGAACTTCCCCGTTACGCAGAACTGCGCATTGCCCAGGGAGAGTGCCTCGTTGTAGCCCTGCGAATAGTAATCCTTTTC
>CALWQR010000142.1 GCA_944383705.1 uncultured Clostridia bacterium | reverse complement strand
GTTCTCAGAGTCGGTCGATGTTCCGGCGGATGTAGGCAACGGCAATCGCTTCCAGCGACGGCAGCCCGGCATACGCCCGGTTGAAGTCCGCCATCACCCGGTCGTTGTCCGGATTCTGCGCAAAGGCACGGGCACGGACCGGATCGACGCGATTGTCCCGGACAAAATCCGCAAAGAGCGCGGCGTGGGCTCCGGCTCCCACCTCCCGCAGGCATTCGCTCAGATGCGGAATCAGAAAGCGGTAATCCCGGTCAAGCAAAAAAATGCCCAGTCCGCCGTCCTCCTGCATTACGGCGTCCAGCTCGGACACCGCGTAAAGCGCCTGCTCGTGGGGGGGCATATCCTCAAACCGTTCGTACAGGTGCGGCTGCGTCTTTCCGCCGCTTTCCCTGTGGCGGGCATTGATGCGGTAGAGTACCGCCGAGAGCAGCTCGTCGTCCGGCAGCGCCAACAGCTCCTCTCCCGACAGTTCCGCGTAACGGCTGTATTCTTTGTCCATCGCTTCCATGGCACGCTGGATGTAGCGCTCGGCCGAAAACAGCTCCTTGATTTTTGCAATCAGTCCCATCGATTTCTCCTCCCGTGCTTTTCCTCCTTATTATAGCACGGTGCGGGAGAATTGTCAAGGAGAAATCCCTTCCCGGGGGTGCGGGGCGGGTGCCAGAGGAGGGTTTCCTGCCGTACCTCGCGGCGCAGGGCCAACAGGGCGGCCAGGTTGATGGCGGTCAGCGATGCAATGGCAAAATCCGCAATGTCCCAGACCGCGCCGGGGGCCAGCACGGCGCCGGCCGGAATGCACAGGCCGAACAGCAGCAGATAGACCCGCCGCCAGAGACGTCCCGGCGAGAGCGCCCGCACGCTCTCAAGGCCATAGTGCGCCCAGCAGATGACCGTTGCGTAGCCGAAGCAGAATATCGCCGCGCAGAGGAAATATTCTGCCCACCGCCCCAGCACGGCCGAGTAGGCGCGGATGCTCATCATCACCGCGTTTTCCCCCAGCGGCGCCACCTCCGGGTAGCTGACCAGAATCACCAGGCCCGTGGCGGTGCAGAGCAGGATGGTGTCCACAAATACCTCAAAGATTCCCCATATCCCCTGCGCGGCCGGGCTTTCGGCGTTGGCGCAGGCGTGGGCGGTGGGGGCCGTGCCGCAGCCGGCCTCATTGGAGAGCAGCCCGCGCATGGTGCCCACCCGCAGCGCGCGGCAGGTCAGAAAGCCAAGGACGCCGCCGGCCGCGCCTTCGGGCCGGAAGGCCCCGCGGACCACCGATGCCAGGGCCGGCCCCACCTCCCCGGCCCGCAGCACCAGCACCGCGCCCGAGAGCAGGATATACCCGCCTGTCAGGATGGGAATCAGATATTCGGTCAGCGCCGAGGTCCCGCCCGCTCCGCGGACAATCACCGGCATGGCCAGCAGCATCAGCACCCCGCCGCAGAGCCAGGCCGGCAGGCCGGATACCCCCTCAAAGGCCGACGCCACGGCATTGACCTGTATCACGCAGCCCATGCTCAGCGCGTCCAGCACCATCAGCAGCGCAAAGACCGCCGAGAGCGCAGCGCCCAGCCCTGCCAGCCGGCGGGAGGAGAGCCAGTCGCGGATGTAATAGACCGCGCCCCCGTAAAAGCCGCCCCCCGCGGCCGGCCGCCGGTGCCGCACAGCCAGCACAATCTCGGCATATTTCAGAATCATGGCCGCCAGCGCCGATACCCACATCCAGAACAGCGCGCCCGGCCCCCCGATCCATATGGCGTTTGCCACACCCACAATGTTGCCTACCCCCAGCGTCCCGGCCAGAGCAAGGGTTACGGCGCGGAAGGGGGATACCCCGCCGCTCCGGGGCGCGGTCATCGCGCGCAGCATCCGCCCGGGCGCACGCAGCGGCAGCCCGCGCAGATCAAACAGAAAAAATCCGCCGGCGGCCGCCAGCAAAAGCGGCACGGCGCCCCCGGTCAAAAGCCAGCCCAGTGTCTCCCGCATTTCGGTTTTCCTCCTGTTCCCGGCTGTGGATGTCGTTCCGCTTCTATCCTATGCCGGCCGAGGGCCGACTATTCCGTCCGGCATCCCTCGGAATTAGCACTCCCCGCAGGCAAGAAATGGCTTATATTGTTAAAATTCTGTGAATATTCGCTCAAAGCACTTGATTTTTCCAAAAAAAAGGTTAAAATAGTAGCATAAGTTTAGCACTTGAAGCCTTCGAGTGCTAAACGGACCGAAAAAAGGAAAAACAATCCTGAACAATCAAGGAGGTTTCTGGATATGAACATCAAACCGTTGGCAGACAGAGTGGTTGTCAAGCTCGTCGAAGCCGAAGAGAAAACCAAAGCCGGCATTTTTCTGACCGCGTCCGCGCAGGAAAAGCCGCAGGTTGCCGAGGTGATTGCGGTTGGCCCCGGCGCACATACCGATGATGGCAAGCTCATCCCCATGGACGTCAAGGTCGGGGACAAGGTGATTACCAGCAAGTACTCGGGCACCGAGGTCAAGATGGACGGCAACGAGTACACCATCGTCAAGCAGAGCGACATTCTCGCAATTGTAGAAGCATAACGGAGGAACAGGATCATGGCAAAGGATATTCTTTACGGAATTGAGGCACGCAACGCGCTGGTGCGCGGCGTGGACAAACTGGCGGACACCGTCAAAATCACGCTGGGGCCCAAGGGCCGGAACGTGGTGCTGGACAAAAAGTACGGCTCCCCGCTGGTGACCAACGACGGCGTGACCATCGCCAAGGAGATTGAGCTGGAGGACGAGGCCGAGAACATGGGCGCGCAGCTGGTCAAAGAGGTTGCTACCAAAACCAACGACGCGGCCGGCGACGGCACCACCACCGCCACCCTGCTGGCGCAGGCCTTTGTGCGCGAGGGCATGAAGAACGTGACCGCCGGGGCCAACCCGATGATCGTCCGCAAGGGCATCAAAAAGGCGGTTGACGCTGCCGTCGAGGCGCTCCAGGCCAACTCCAAAAAGGTCAACGGATCGGTGGATATTGCCCGTGTGGGCACCGTTTCGGCCGGCGACGAGGTGATTGGTCAGCTGATTGCCGACGCGATGGAGAAGGTGACCTCGGACGGCGTCATCACCATCGAGGAATCCAAGTCCGCCGATACCTATTCCGAGGTTGTGGAAGGAATGCAGTTCGACCGCGGCTATCTTTCGCCCTACATGGCCACCGATATGGATAAAATGGAAGCCGTTCTGGACGATGCGCTGCTGCTGATTACCGACAAGAAGATTTCCAACATTCAGGAAATCCTGCCCCTGCTGGAGCAGATTGTGCAGGCCGGCAAGAAGCTGCTGATTATCGCCGAGGATGTGGAGGGCGAGGCCCTGACCACCCTGGTGCTCAACAAGCTGCGCGGCGTGTTCAACTGCGTGGCGGTCAAGGCCCCCGGCTTTGGCGACCGCCGCAAGGAGATGCTGCAGGATATCGCCATCCTGACCGGCGGCCAGGTGATTTCCTCCGAAATCGGCCTGGAGCTGAAGGATACCACCATTGATATGCTGGGTCATGCCCGCCAGATCAAGGTGAATAAGGAGCACACCATTATTGTGGACGGCGCGGGCAACTCGGCCGACATCAAGGCGCGCGTGGCGCAGATCCGCACGGCCATCGAGGAGACCACCTCCGACTTTGACCGCGAAAAGCTCCAGGAGCGCCTGGCCAAGCTGGCCGGCGGCGTTGCCGTGATCAAGGTCGGCGCTGCGACCGAGGCCGAGATGAAGGAGAAGAAGCTGCGCATCGAGGACGCGCTCAATGCCACCAAGGCGGCCGTGGAGGAGGGCATTGTTGCCGGCGGCGGAACCGCTTACCTCAATGTCATCCCCGCGGTCTCCAAGCTGATCGATCAGGTCGAGGGCGACGAGAAGACCGGCGTCCGCATTGTGGTTAAGGCTCTGGAGGAGCCGGTGCGCCAGATCGCCGCGAACGCCGGCTTCGACGGCGGCGTGGTCGTGGATAAGATTATGACCAGTGGCAAGATCGGCTACGGCTTCGACGCCTATAATGAGGTTTACTGCGATATGGTGGACAACGGCATTGTTGACCCGACCAAGGTGACCCGCAGCGCGCTGCAGAACGCCGCCTCGATCGCTTCGGTGATCCTGACCACCGAGTCTCTGGTTGCCGATAAGAAGGAAGAAACCCCCGCTCCCGCGGCTCCGGCCGGCGGCATGGGCGGCGGGATGTATTGATCCCGAAGAGGAGAGAAGACCCCCGAGGGGTTGGCCTCTTCAGGAGAGGCACACCCCTCGGGGGCCTCCCCCTGGGAGACCTTCCCCGGCACAGACCCCCGATTTTTGCATACTATATTGCAAATACGGTATGCCCGGGGGCCTGCGCCGGGGAATTTCTTTTGGGGGCGGATGGAACAATTAGCAATTAGC
>CALWQR010000141.1 GCA_944383705.1 uncultured Clostridia bacterium | reverse complement strand
CCTTGGAGGGACCCGCCTCTTCAGGAGAGGCCGGTCCCTCCAAGGTCTTTCCCTCTGGCGAAAGTCAGTTTTTTTGCCGGGGGTATTGACATCCATATGGGAAAGCGATATAATAGAAGAAAGGACGGCGATGCGCCGGGAAGGACGGAAGAGAGGGCAGCGATACGCCGGAAAGGGGGGGAAAACGGGATGGATTCCAAACGCTTTACAAAAAACGACAGCGGTTTTGTCTGTGCGCACTGTGGGCAAACGGTGGAGCCGTTGGGCTACACCTCGCGCAATCACTGTCCCTTTTGCCTGTGGTCGCTGCACGTGGACGTCAACCCGGGCGACCGTGCCAACCCCTGCGGCGGGCTGATGAAGCCCGTCCGTGCGGAACCGGACCCCCGCCGGGGCTATGTGATTATACACCGCTGCCTGAAGTGCGGTGCCATCCGGCGCAACCGCGCCGCGCATGAGGCGAAGGTACAGCCCGACAACCGGCAGCTGCTCATCCGGTTGACGGCCGGGCCGGCCGGGCAGGAAAGAAACGGATAAACGAAAGGAAGCAAGCACAATGGTATACCTGTTTTTGGCAAACGGTTTTGAGGAGGTGGAGGCGCTCTGCCCGCTGGATCTGCTGCGGCGCGCGGGGGTGGAGGTCAGCACGGTGAGCGTAGGGGGCGGCGAGCTGGTTACCGGCTCCCACGGCATCCGGGTACAGCCGGACATGCCGGACGCGATGTTCCGGGACGCCCGCCCCGAGATGGTAATTCTGCCCGGCGGAATGCCGGGAGCCTCGAATCTGGACGCCTCCCCGACCGTAGAACAGGCGCTGCGGGCTGCGGACCGCTCGGGCGGTTTTCTTGCCGCCATCTGCGCCGCCCCGATGGTGCTGGGCCACAAGGGCTACCTGAACGGCAAAAGGGCCGTCTGTTTTCCCGGATTTGAGCAAGAGCTGACCGGCGCCACCCTGGCTGCCGACCGTGTGGTGCGCGACGGGCGCATCATTACGGCGGCCGGCATGGGCGTGGCGCTGGAGTTCGGGCTGGAGCTGGTTGCCGCGCTGAAGGGGGAGCAGACCGCCGCCGGGCTCCGGAGCGCGGTGCTGGCCGACTGAGACATGACCAAGCAGCAACTGCGGCAGGAGCTGGGGCCCCTGCGAGACGCCATTCCGCCCGAGGGCAAGCGCCGGCTGGACGAGCTGATCCGGCGGCGCATCGCCTCCTCCCGGGCCTTTCGCTCGGCCGGGACCGTGCTGTTCTACGCGCCGGTCCGGGGCGAGATTGACCTGCTGCCCCTGGTGCGCCTCTGCCGCCGGCAGGGCAAGCAGGTGGGCTTTCCGGTCACCGACACCGGGAGCCGCACCATCCGCTTCCGGCAGTTGACGCCAGAGGCCCGGCTCACACCCGGCGCATACGGCATTCCCGAGCCGCCGGCCGACGCCCCGCTCTGCACCGTCGATTCCCGCACGCTCTGCCTGTTGCCCGGACTGTGCTTTGACCGGCGCGGCAGCCGGCTGGGCTACGGGGCCGGGTATTACGACCGCTTCCTGGCCGACTTCCCGGGCGTGACGGTGGGAACGGTATATGAAAAGCTGATGCGGGAGATTCCGGCCGAACCGCACGACGTCCCGGCGCGGTACGTGGTCAACGAGCGGGAATGGATTGACTGTGCCAAGGAGCGCCGGCGGGCAGGCGCCTCTGCCGCCCTGCCGGGCGCCGCCCCAAGAGCCAACCGGCCGCGGGGGAGCCGACAGGCCGAGACGGGCAGACCCGAGGATCCCCCCCGCACAAACGGCGCGGAGCCGCCCCGGCAGCGGCGCCGGCAGACCAAGGAAGACGGCATTCCCGCCTACGCAAAGCGGCTGGGAGAGCGGGCATGGGAACGCCTTTCGGAGTGGATGGCCCCCCTGAGCCGTGCCTTTAACCGCTGGCTGCAAACCGAACCCGCCGGGCGCAAAAAAGCCG
Organism: uncultured Clostridia bacterium; assembly: GCA_944383705.1. Taxonomy (GTDB): domain Bacteria; phylum Bacillota; class Clostridia; order Oscillospirales; family CAG-272; genus UMGS1865. The sequence goes on along the minus strand of CALWQR010000141.1, from coordinate 2,450 downwards.
GCCGGGCAACCGGGAGCGACAGTCCGGCAGCAGAAACGGGCGCGGCATACGCCGCGGTCCCGCGGCACGGGCCGCCACTGCTGGTGCTGGTCACCTTCCTGTTCCTGATTCTCTCGCGCTTCATCGACGGGCAGCTCACCCGGCGCGGCAGTGAATACATCACGGTCATCCTGCTGCAGCTCCTGATTTTCGTCCTGCCCGCGGTGCTGTACATTCAGCTGCGGGGGGAGCAGTTCCCTTCCCGCATCCGTATGCGGCCGCTGCGGCCCGAGCACCTGTGGCTCTGCTTTTGCGTGCTGGTGGTGCTGGTGAGCGGAAACCTGCTGCTGAGCATCATGACCGGCGGCATCGAGGCGCTGGGTGGCAACTTCACGCTGTATGATATTTTTGTCGCACGCATCAACGGCAGCGTATGGGAAACGGTTTACGTCATCCTGGCCTATGCCGTGCTCCCCGCCTTTTGCGAGGAGCTGGTCTACCGCTCGGTGCTCTGCGCCGATTACGAGGGCGCGGGCGTGGGCGTGGCGGTAGCGGTCAGCTCGCTCTTCTTTGCCATGCTGCATTTCTCCTTTCCGCTGTTTGTCAACTACCTGTTTTCGGGGCTGTTGCTGGCCGGCGTCATGTACGCCACCCGCTCCACGCTCGGCTCCATGCTGATCCATCTGCTGTACAATCTCTTCTGCCTGTTCGGGCAGCCCTATCTTTCGGCCTTTTACGTCAATGCCGGCAGCGGGGAGATTTTCATCTTCTGCCTGATTGTCCTGCTGCTGCTGTTTGCGGCGTTTGCGGCGGGCGAGGCGCGCAAAATTTACCACCTTTACGCCAGAAACAACCTCAGCTCGGATTACACCGCGCCGGTACGGCCGGCCGATTACCCCCGCCGCATCGGCCGGGTGCTGCTGACGCCCGCCGCCGGGGTTGTGGCCGTGGTATGGCTGGTGATGTCCATCCTCAACGCCGTCTGATGGCAGGCGGACCGGCCGCGCCAATCAACATTTCCATCCTTAGGAGGGCTCTGCTATGAAGCGTATGATTGCACTCTTCCTGCTGCTCGGTCTTGCACTGATTGCCTGCCCGGGCTGCGAAACCGTCCCCGAAACCGACGTATGGGACGGCAGCGCCGCCGAGGCGTTCGGCGGCGGGGAGGGCACCGAGACCGACCCCTACCGCATCCGCTCGGCCGCCCAGCTTGCTTTCCTCGCGCAGGAGGTGAACGCCGGGGAGAGCTATGCAGGAAAGCATTTTTCCCTGGACTGTAACCTGGATCTGAACCGGCTCGGGTGGACGCCCATCGGGAACGGGGAATGTCCGTTCGGCGGTGTGTTTGACGGGAACGGGCACAGCATCGCCAACCTCAGCATCACCGTGGGAACGCGGTTGGAGGCCGGGAGCGACCCGGCAGAGCAGACGCAGTACGCCACCGGCCTGTTCGGGAGCTGCGCCGATTCGGTCATCCGAAATCTGACCATCCGCAACGCGGCAATCACGCTGGAAGCTCCGCCGGAGCAGGGCGACATGACGGTCGGCGTTCTGGCCGGAACGGTGACGGCGGATACAACGGCCGAATTTTCGGACGTCACGATCTCCGACGCCGTGATTGAAAACCGCTTCCAGCAGAAATCCTCGCCGGCAACCATTATCATCGGAGGCGTATGCGGCAGCGTGCGGAACATGCCCGAAGCGAATGACACATCCGCGGTAACCGTGGCGCGCGTCCAATCCGACATCCGGGTGTCCATCCGGAACGGGTATGGGGCTTACAACTTCATCGGAGGCATCATTGGTTCCATGTCACTGAAAGGCACGGGCAGCATTCAGGATTGCGCGTCGGATTTGTCGGTTGAAATTGCCACCGACATGGACGGCTGCTACGGCTACGACAAATGCTTCGGGGCATTTGGAAGCATGTTGGCATTCAACAGTACGGTAACTGTTGCCAACGTCTTTTCAAAAGTGGCGGTCAACAAAATTCATGATGTCTTTCACGGCTACGAGGCCTTCCGCGCCAACGCCATCATCGGGGAGACCAGCCAGTACAAGCAGCCGGACGGCACCGTGACGGGCGAGCTCCGGCTCCGCAATCTGTTCGGATTTGTGGAGCAAACCGAGGAATCGACCGGGGAAACCGAAATTGACACACAGCTGTATGAGATCCCGGACCATGCGGTGTACACCGCAACCAACTGTCAGGGCTGCGAGCAGCTCCCGGAGCACCACGGGCTGGACGAGAACGTCTGGGACCTGAGCAACCCGGCAAAGCCGAAGCTGAAAGAATCATAATACCCGGTACCGGACCGGAATCAACCGGACAAAATCATCGGGGGACGAACGGCCGCCGGCCTTCATCCCCCGATTTTGTTATTTGCGGCAGGCCGACACGGTTTCCGAACAAAAACATCGGGGGATGAAGCCTGGCACAATGCCGTGCATCCCCCGATTGTTGGAAGCGG
>CALWQR010000140.1 GCA_944383705.1 uncultured Clostridia bacterium | reverse complement strand
GTGATTGATACGCATCTGTAACGGATACACGCAACGGCGCAACGCACCACCGCAGCCGGTTATACCGGCCGCATCGGTTCGCCGGTCGCATCTGTGCGGCGAAAGCTCCGCTTGCGTGCGTTTCTGCCGCGGCTGCGCGCCGTCACACCCTCCACTCCTCGCCGCCCATATTCCTCCTTAGCTCAGTCGGTACGAGCACCTGACTGTTAATCAGGGTGTCGCTGGTTCGAGCCCAGCAGGGGGAGCCAAAAAAATCGGCAAGACTCATTCGGGCTTGTCGATTTTTCTGTATGCATTGCTTACCCAAACTCCGGCGGCCTGTTATGGAGCCAATCAAAAATCTGAATCGTGAGACATCCGGTCTCCTGGAAAGGCAAAATCATGAAAAACTGTATCAGAGCGATGATTTTCATACTGTGGATTGCGGTATTCTGTGTCCCCCTTGTCGCTTGTCATCAGACAAAAGGCACCAGTTCAAGCTATATTCAATTCGGCGATGAATATGTTTATCACTGGGAGTTCGATTCTGAAGCCAGCAGTTCAACGACTGCGCACTCCTATCAATTCCATTCCGACAATACCGGCATCTGTGAGTATTATGATTCATACATCAATAAATCCAATGCATCATATAACGAAACTTTATCCGGAACGGTTGAATTTGTGTGGCGCGAGGCTGCCGACGGAGCAATCTATCTGTTTGAAACCGATATTCATTATAACGAAGATCATACGGAAGGCAGTACCATCTCGCTGATATCAACTCCAATCTATTTTTCTGAGGATTTCTTTACCTATATAGATTACGGTCAGTACAGTGCTTCCTCCATCCAATATATCCGGAAGGGCTCAAAGCTGGAGAAGCTTTTGGAGGATTAACCCCTCAGGCAACACCGCAGGATCCGCGGCCGGCGCCTTGATGATGAGAAATCCCATTGACAAACAGTCGCCAAAAGGACATACCATCGGTGACGGAACGCGCGTATCACACGAATACCGGGAGCATTCCGTTGCCTGCCATGTACCGGTTCTCATACAAAGGAGTTCAATATGATGCTGAAGCTGATTTGTTACCCCAAATGCACCACCTGTCAAAAGGCAGAGAAGTGGTTGGATGACAATGCAATCGGATATGAGTCCCGGGATATCAGGCTTGACAATCCAACGCTGGATGAGTTGACAGAATGGCACAAGATGAGCGGACTGCCTCTTAAAAAGCTTTTCAACACAAGCGGTCTGCTTTACAAATCCTTGGACCTGAAAAACAGGCTCCCCTCCATGAGTGAGGAGGAAATGCTGAAGCTTCTCGCAACCGACGGTATGCTTGTAAAGCGTCCGCTGCTCATTGGCGAGGGCTTTGTTCTGGTCGGGTTCCAGGAAGCAGAATGGAGCGCCGCTTTGCAAAAATAATTTGCCGCCGCGGATTTTTGGGTGCCCGCGCCGCCAGACTTGGGTGCTGGTGCCCGTGCCGCAGGGCTTTGTAACGTTTTTGTAAATCCGATTGATTTTGCTATTGACTTTGTTCTTTTTTTATGCTATAATATCGTCCGATTTCGGATGATTTAGGAGAGGGAAGAGCGATGGAACCGAAAAGCACGCCGCAAATTGAGCGCTTCAATCAGCTGTGGAACATTCTGGACGGGACCTATCACGAATACGCCCGGCGCTGCGGGCTCTCGGACATGACCATGTGGCTGCTGTACGCGCTCTGGCAAAGCGAGGCGGGGTACACCCAGCGCGAGCTGTGCGCCCAGTGGTGCGAGCCGCCGCAGACCGTCAACTCTGCCCTGAAGGCGCTGGAGCGGCAGGAGCTGGTCCGGCTGGAGCCCGTCCCCGGCAACCGCAAAAACAAGCGGGCGGTGCTCACCGGGCAGGGGCAGGCCCTGGCGCGGGAGGTGATTGCCCCGCTGCTGCGGGCCGAGCGGCGCTCGTTTGCCGGTCTGGGAGCCGGGGAGACCGAGCAACTGTTTGCGCTGATGCAGCGGCATGTGGAGCTGCTGCGCGAGGCGCTCTCGCTCACACTCCCGGCCGCGCGGCATATACCGGAAGGAGAGGGTGACAAGGAGAAAACCGTATGAATTCGAATCTGCTGTATGCAAAAACACCGCCGGTGCGGCTGTTCTTTCTGGCCTCGCTGCCCGGTGCGGTGGGGATGCTGTCCTCGGCGCTCTACCAGATGATGGACGGCATTTTTGTGGGGCAGTTTTTGGGGGAGACCGCGTTTGCCGCGGTCAATCTGGCCATGCCATTTGTCATTATCAATTTTGCGCTGGCCGACCTGATTGGCGTGGGCTCGGCGGTACCGATTTCGGTGTGTCTGGGCAAGCGACAGGAGCGGGAGGCCAACAACATTTTCACCTGCGCCTGCCTGATGATTGTGGGGACCGGGGCGCTCATCGGCGCGGTCCTCTATGCGGCGGCGCCCGGGCTGATGCGGCTGATGGGGGCCGAGGGGGAGTTTGCCGCGCTGGCGGCGCAGTATCTGCGGGTGTACGCGCTCTGCTCTCCCATTACCAGCATTTTTTATGCGGTGGACAATTACCTGCGCATCTGCGGCTATATCCGGGGCAGCATGGCTGTCAACATTGTCATGTCGGTGATGGTCACGGGGCTGGAGTTCCTCTTTCTCGGGGTGCTGCGCTGGGGCATCTGGGCGGCGGCGCTGGCCACCTGCACCGGCGTTTGCGTCTGCACCGTGGCGGCGTTTTTCCCGTTCTTCCTGCGGCGGGCGCAGCTGCGCTTCTGCCGCCCCCGCTTTCACGGCCGGATGCTGCGGCAGATTGTCTCCTGCGGCAGCCCCACCTTTCTGAACAACATTGCCGGGCGGGTGACCTCGATTCTGATGAACGCGATTCTCGTGCGCATCAGCGGGGAGGCGGCCGTGTCGGTTTACGGGGTGCTGATGTATGCCGACGGCTTTGTCCAGCCCCTGCTGTACGGCATGTGCGATTCGCTCCAGCCGGCGGTCGGCTACAACTGGGGCGCGCGGAAATACTCGCGCGTGCGGGCCATTGAAAAATGCTGCTTTGCCGCCAGCGCGGCGGTCTCGCTGCTCTCGGCGGTGCTCCTGCTGCTTCTGCCGCGTCAGATTACGCTGATCTTTCTGCCCGGGGCCGACGCGGAGCTGCTGCGGCTCTCGGTGCTGGCGCTGCGCCTGTTCAGCCTGACCTATCTGACGCGCTGGTTCTCGTTTGCGGCGCAGAGCTACCTGATGGCGGTGGAAAAACCCCTGCCGTCCTCGCTGATTTCGGTCTCCACCGCGCTGGTCTTTCCCGTGTTGCTGATTGCGGCCCTGTGGCCCCTGGGGCTGACCGGCATCTGGCTGAATTTTGCCGGGACCGCGGTGCTGGCCGCCGGTCTGGCCGGCGTTCTGCTGTTCCGTCTGCGCGGGGAGCTCGGCCGCCCGGACGGGGAGCTCCCCGCGCCGGGAGACCCCGACGGGCCGGAGCCGGAGCCGTAGCGCCGCCGGCCGCACCGGCGGGAGCGCCGGCGCAATTTCCCCCCGCGCCCGGCAAAAAACGCATGTTTTTGCCGGGCGCGGCAATTTTCTTGCCCAAAGCTATTTACAAATTCCCCCGGCTTGTGTATAATAATTAGAGAACCAATCCGGAAGGAGTGCGTAGCATGAAGAACAACGGCAACCCCGGCGGCCCGGCCGGCTATTTCCGCCGCCGGCGCGAGCGGAAGCAAAAATGGATGGAGGACGTGGCCGACACCGTGCTGGCCGTCAGGCAGAGAGACCCCGCGGCCAAGAGCACCGTCGAGGTCCTGCTGCTGTATTCCGGTGTGCACGCCATGATGGCCTACCGTGTGGCCAACCGGCTGCACCGCGAGGGGCATTTCCTGTCTGCCCGGGCGGTCAGCCAGCTGGCGCGTCACCTGACCGGTATCGAGATTCATCCCGGCGCCACCATCGGCCGGGGGCTGTTCATCGACCACGGCATGGGGGTGGTCATCGGCGAGACCGCCGAGATCGGGGACAACTGCACGATTTACCAGGGCGTAACGCTGGGCGGCACCGGCAAGGACGTGGGCAAGCGGCACCCAACGCTGGGCGACAACGTGATGATTGGCGCCGGCGCCAAGGTGCTGGGGCCGGTGAAAATCGGCTCCAACAGCAAAATTGCCGCGGGCGCGGTGGTGCTGCGCGAGGTACCCGAGAACAGCACGGCCGTCGGCATTCCCGCCAAGGTGGTGCGGCGGGACGGAATGCGGGTGCAGGCCGACCTTGACCAGATTCACATTCCCGACCCGGTGGCGCAGGAGTTCTGCCGTCTGCGCGCCGAGCTGCGGGCGCTGGAGCGGCGGGTGCAGGCCATGGCCGGCGCGCAGGCGTCCGGCGCGCAGGCTTCCGCCGCGCAGGGGGGCGCCCGGGCTGCCGCAGAATCCGGTCCCGCCGGCGCTCCGACCGCCGGAGCGCCGACCGCCGGAACACC
>CALWQR010000139.1 GCA_944383705.1 uncultured Clostridia bacterium | reverse complement strand
TGCCGCGTGCCACCTCCCTTTACACAAGGGAGGCTTTTAACGAGCGGTTTGCCTGACCTCTGAAAATCCACGGCGGATGGTTCCGGAAACGCGCCCGTCCGCTCTCCCAAAAATTTCAACCGCCCCCAAAAGAAATTCCCCGGCGCGGGCCCCCGGGCGTACTGTATTTGCAATACAGTATGCAATCATCAGGGGGCCTTGCGCCGGGGAAGGTCTCGCCGGGGGAGGCTTGGAGGGACCGGCCTCTCCTTAAGAGGCGGGTCCCTCCAAGGTCATCTTCATCGGTGGGAATCTTAAGAGGCGGGGCCTTCCAAGGTCTTTCTCTCCGGTCAATCTAACCTTCACGCAGGGCGGTGCGGCGGAATTGGAGGGGGGTCATACCGACGTATTTGTGGAAGATGCGGATGAAGTGGCTCGCCTCATTATAGCCGCACTCCATTGCCACATCGGTCACCGAGAGGTTGGTATTGCACAGGGCATACTTTGCCTTGGTCATCCGGTAATTGGTGAGGTAGTCCAGCGGGACGGAGCCGGTTGCAAGCCTGAAGCAGCGGCAGAAGTAATTCTGGGAAAGGCCGGTCTGCGCGGCAAGGTCAGCCACCCGGATATTGCGGTTATAATTCTGTTCGATGTAGGCGATGGCGGGCCGGATGCGGTCGGCAAGGCTCCCGGCCGGGCGTTTCTCCCGGTGGATACGGGTAAACAGTCCGGTATCCAGCATCCGGCCGAAAAAGCAGAAAATCAGCCCCTGGATGGTAAACGGATAGCCCGGGCCCTTCTCAAGAGAGAACTCCAGCATCTGCTGGCACAGCCTGGCCAGCACGCCGCCGGTGGCGGGATGACAGTTGAGCTGCAGAGAGCCGTCCAGAATCTGCCGGCACAGATCGATGCAGTCGTTCCCCAATCCGAGCAGCTGCCGCAGGTTGACCAGCACGCAGGTATAGCTGCATTCTTCGGGCTCGCCCGAATGAATCGCCCCGCCGGGCAGCACCATCACGTCACCCGCCGACAAATCGTAGCTGACGTCGCTCAGCAGCAGCCGCAGCCGGCCCCGCCGCACGTGCAGGATTTCCAGCTCCGGGTGCCAGTGCGCATGCATGTGATAGCGGGGGTGCTGTGGCGTAATGTCGTAGACCGCCACCGGCAGCCGCTCGTCTCCGTGCCGAATCGATTCTCTGTAATCCATTGTTTTTCTCCGTAATGATAAAATTTTCATATTTCCGGACGATATTATCATAGTAATACAGATAAAATTATGTTATAATCATAACATAAAAAATAGCGCATGTCAAGCACTTATGCAAAAACAGGAGGAAAAAGATGAATTTTGAAGCACGACGCGGCGTGTATCCCACAATGGTCACGCCATACAGGCAAGGGCAGGTGGATACCGACGCGGTCCGGGCGCTGGTGGAGTGGTACTGGCAGCAGGGCTGCGACGGGATTTTTGCCGACTGCCAGTCCAGCGAAATCCAGTTCCTTTCGCTGGAGGAGCGGGTGGAGCTGCTGCGCGTGGTGATGGACGAGGCCGGCCGGCTGGCCGCCCGGGACGGCCGCCCGCGCATGATGATTGTGGCCTCGGGCCATGTGGCCGATGACTTTGCCGCACAGGTGCGCGAGCTGAACGCCATTGCCGGGCAGGAGCCGGACGCCCTGATTCTCATCACCAACCGCATGGACATCGCCAACACCGACGACGGACAGTGGATTGCCGACACCAAGCGCCTGCTGGCCGAGCTGCCCCCGGAGCTGCCGCTGGGAATGTATGAGTGCCCCAGGCCCTACAAGCGGCTGCTCTCGCCGCGGATGCTGCAATGGTGCGCAGAAAACGGGCGGTTCCACTTCATCAAGGACACCTGCTGCGACGCCGACCGGATCCGCCAGCGGCTGGAGCTTTGCCGCGGGAGCCGGCTGCGGCTGTTCAACGCCAACGCCCAGACCCTGCTGCAAAGCATGAAGGACGGCGCGCACGGTTACTGCGGCGTGATGGCAAACTTTCACCCCGACCTGTACCTGCGCCTGCTGGCAGCCGACCCATACAGCCGCCGCGCCGCGCTGCTGCAGGACTTCCTTGGCCTGGCCGCCACCATTGAGCCCACAACCGCATACCCCTGCTGCGCCAAATACTACCTGGACCGCCACGCCGGCGTGAGGATGGAATGGACCGCCCGCAGCGCCGACAGCGCCGCGCTGACTCCCTATCAGCGCGCCTGCGTGGACCAGCTGGCCGAGCTGACCGAGGAAGTCCGCAGGCTGACGCGGGAGGACTGAGCGTCCGCCGCGCCCTGATACCCCACCGCAAACCATCGGAAAGGAACCCGTTATGTCCAAGCCATATCTGATTGGAATCGACTTCGGCACCCTCTCGGGCCGCTGCATCCTGGTGGATGCGCGGGACGGCCGGGAGCTGGCCGAATCGGTCTATGCCTACCCGCACGGCGTGATGGACGAATGTCTGCCCTGCGGCACGCCCCTGCCCCCGCAGTTTGCCCTGCAACACCCGCAGGATTATCTGGATGTGCTGTCGGTCACCATCCCGGACGTCCTGCAAAAGGCCGGCGCAGCCCCCGGCGAGGTGGCCGGGCTGGGCTTTGATTTTACCGCCTGCACCTGGATGCCGGTGGACGCGCAGGGCCTGCCGCTCTGCTTTGACGCGCGCTTTGCCGCCGAGCCACACGCCTATGTCAAGCTGTGGAAGCACCACGCCTCCCAGCCCCAGGCCGACCGCATCAACGCGCTGGCCGCCGAGCGCGGCGAGGACTGGCTGCCGCTGTACGGCGGCAAAATCTCCTCCGAATGGGCGCTGCCCAAAACCCTGGAGGTGCTGGAAAAGGCCCCCGCGGTGTTTGCCGCCACCGCGCGCTTTACCGAGGCCGCCGACTGGCTCTCGCGGATGCTGACCGGCGTTGAGACGCACAGCGCCTCGTTTGCCGGCTACAAGGCGCTCTGGCGGGCCGGCGTCGGCTATCCCTCCGACGACTTTTTCACCGCGCTGCATCCCGGCCTGCACGGCATTGTGGGCACCCGTCTCTCGGAAACGGTGTACGGCATGGACCGCACCGCCGGCGTGCTCAGCTCCGCCGGAGCCGCGCTGACCGGCCTGCCCGCCGGCACGCCGCTGGCCCTGCCGCAAATCGACGGTCACGCCGCCATGCCCGCGCTGGGCATTGTGGGCGAGGGCAAGCTGATGATGATTATGGGGACCTCCTCCTGCCACATCATCAACAGCCGCGCCGAGCATACGGTGCCCGGCATCTGCGGCTATGTGCGGGACGGGGTCGTTCCCGGCTACGCAACCTACGAGGCCGGACAGGCCGGCGTGGGAGATATCTTTGATTGGTGCGTCAGGTACCAGGTCCCCGGCCGGGATACCGAGGAGGCCGCGCGCCGCGGCGTCAGCATCCACCAGCTGCTGCGCGAGCGCGCCATGCGGCTGGAGCCCGGCCAGAGTGGCCTGCTGGCGCTGGATTGGCTCAACGGCAACCGCAACCCGCTGATGAACGCCGACCTCAGCGGCCTGCTGCTGGGCCTGACCCTGAATACCCGGCCCGAGGAAATTTACCGCGCCTGGATTGAGGCCACCGCCTATGGCACCCGCCTGATTCTGGAAAACTTTGAACGTCACGGCATGCGCATCGGCAGCATCACCGTAGGCGGCGGCATTGCGCAGAAGGACGAAATGGCCATGCAGATTTATGCCGACGTCACCGGCCGGGACCTCCATATCGCCGGTACCGTGCAGGCCGCCGCGCTGGGCAGCGCTATGTACGCCGGAGTGGCCGCCGGAATCTTCCCCGACCTGTCAGCCGCCGCCGGCCGCCTCACCCGCCCCTCCCCCCGGACCTATCGCCCCGTCCCCGCGCACCATGCCGTATACACCCGCCTCTATCAGGAATACCGCCGCCTGCACGATTACTTCGGCTGCGGCGAAAACCCCGTCATGCTCACCCTGCGCAAGCTTTCGCGGGGGTAGGTGCTACGCCAAAGGAGAAGACCTTGGAGGGCCCCGCCTGTAAAGAGTCCCACCATTGGAGAAGACCTTGGAGGGACCCGCCTCTTGAGGAGAGGCCGGTCCCTCCAAGCCTCCCCCGGCGAGACCTTCCCCGGCGCAAGGCCCCCCAGTTTTGCATACGGTATTGCAAATACGGTACGCCCGGGGGCCCGCGCCGGGGAATTTCTTTTGGGGGCGGATGAATTTTTGGGGGGAGCAGGTGGGCGCGATTCCGGAACCATCCGCCGTAGATTTTCAGTGGTCAGCAGACGGGCGCTCTTCCGGAATCGTCCGCCGCGGATTTTCAGGGATCAGCAAACGGGCGCGATTCCGGAACCATCCGCCAGGGGTTTTCAGGGATCAGCAGACGGGCGCGATTCTGAAACCGTCCGCCGTAGATTTTCAGGAGTCAGGCAAACCGCTCGTTAAAAGCCTCCCTTGTGTAAAGGGAGGTGGCACGCGGCAGCGTGACGGAGGGATTGTAA
>CALWQR010000138.1 GCA_944383705.1 uncultured Clostridia bacterium | reverse complement strand
CTTTGGCATAAATGCGAATGACAGCGCCCCGCCGGCGGGCGGCAGCCGGGGAAGCCCTTTTTCAAGGGGAGGTAAGCGAAAAATAAGAGCATATTGCCCAAAGCGATTTGCCCTGCATATCAGAAAACCGGACAGCCGCCATGGGTTGTCCGGTTTTTGATAATATGGGGGTATTCCTGTGTAACATATCAGCTTTTGCCCTTATTTTTACGGGCTACCGACTATTGCCCGCTGTTCACTTCCCACTGCCCGCTGTTCACTGCTCATTGCTCATTGCACATTGCCAATTGTTCATCCGCCCCCAAAAGAATTTCCCCGGCGCGGGTCCCCGGGAATACCGTGTTTTGCAATACCGTATGCATTTGCGGGGGCCCACGCCGGGGAAGGTCTCGCCGGGGGAGGCTTGGAGGGACCGGCCTCTCCTTAAGAGGCGGGTCCCTCCACAATCAATTCCGGAAGAAAACGGCGAAGGTGAGGATGAGCAGGTAGCAGAGCCAGACAGAATGCAGAATCAGGATCAGGCCGGAAAATTTGCTGACGCGCAGGAAGCTGACCGTAACGCAGAGTGCCAGCACGAGCATCGCCACGGCCTCCAGCAGGGATAGGAAGACCATTCCGGCCGAAAAGAGGGTTGGATACCAGCACAGTTCCAGCACGGCCAGCAGGACAAACAGCATACAACCGCGGTATTTTTCGGCATACCGTCCCCGCTCCCGATATCCCAGCACCAATCCGGCGGCGCAGCCGGCCGTGACGAACGAGAGAAAGCGCAGCGCCGACATCAGCCAGACCGGCGGCACCAGATCGGAGATCCCCAGCTCCAGCATCATCCGGTAGGGGCTCCCGCTGACCATACGCACCGCAATGCAGGCGGCCGCCAGCAGCACGCCACCAAAAATGGTCAGGGGCAGGCTGGTCTGCTCCATTTCGGCGTTCAGCCAGGCCGAAACCGTCATTTTCCCGTATTTTTTCCGATACATCAACAGCACCTCCCACAAGAGGTGCTGTGTTTTTCCCGCACCCCTCACGCTACCATATGCGCGGGAAGCGGCGTTTATGCCGACCGCCGGATGCCGGACCGGTATCGGTTCCCCCGGTTTCCGGGAACCATACGTGCGGCGGTAGGGACTCCGGGCCGGTTGTCTCATCCGCCGTGTCGGGCGGAAGGGGCTGCGCGGGCGGCTCTGCGGTCCCGGTCTGTCCGGGTGCGACGCCTGGACTGGAACGATTGAAGGGCAGCGCAACACCGCTGCTGCCGCAATGGTCCGGCAGTCCGGCCTCAAAATAGGCCTGCCCGGTGTTGGGATTCGGCGGAAGGGTGCGGGGGTCTCCCCGCCAGACATACTGCGCATCGGTCACCGTTACCGGCACCGGGAAATGCCGCGTCACCCGCAGCAGCCCGGCCGGCCGGCAGAGGCCCGGGTCGCAGTCCGCGTGCAGCACACCGCCGGACTCCGCGTCAATCCGGCAGAGGACGTGCCGGTCACAGGAGTGCCTCGGCTCGGTTCCGACCACAAACCAGCCGGTTTCGGTGCGGCTGCCGCGGGGGTCGAACAGGCAGGCGTCGTCGGTCAGCTGTCCGGAATCCCGGCAATAGGACATCCGCACCACGTTTTCCGGCACCGGAAAGACCGTCCGGCCGCCGTTCTGCGAGACGATCCGGCGCATGACCGTGTTCCAGATTCCGGTGCAGGGGTTGTCCCCGCTCAGGGGCTCCGGGTACTCAAAGCCGCACCAGACGCCACAGATCAGATCCGGGGTGTAACCGATGAACCAGCGGTCGCAGCTGTTCTGCGTGGTGCCGGTCTTTCCGGCACACTCGGTCAGGCGGTCCAGCGTGACCGCGGAAGAGGTACCGCCGGAGACAACGCCCTGCAACAGCTTGGTCATAACGGCCGCGTTGCCGGCCGACAGCACGGGCTCGGCGGTATCGGGAGAGGACAACAGCACCTCTCCCTTTGCATCCAGAACCCGGTAATAGGAATGCCACCGGTGAAAGCTGCCAAGGTCGGCAAAGACCGTATAAGCGGTTGTGATTTCCCGCAGGGTCAGCCCGTAATTGAGCTGCCCCAGCGCCAGAGCCGCCACATCGCGGTCGGTGACTCCGGCGCCGTCCACCAGATGCTCCAGGTGAAAGCGGTCCCGGGCGAATCGGAAGGATTCCGAAAGCCCCAGCTCCTCCAATACCCTGACCGCTACGGTATTGGTGGAGTGCGCAACGGCAAAGGCCACATTGGTCAGCCCGCGGTAAACGCCCGAGGCGTTGCGGGGCCAGGCCTGATCGCCCGCAGCACCGAAATTGACCGGCACGTCATCGTAAACGCTTGACCAGGTGACAATTCCCTTTTCCAGGGCCGGCCCGTAGACCGTAACCGGCTTGAGGACCGACCCCGGCGGCCGAAGCGTCTGCGTGGCGAAATTCTGCACACGGTTGGCCGTTTTTCTGCCCACTGCGCCCGCCACACCAAGGATGTCCCCGGTGCGGCTGTCTATCACAATCAGCGCCGACTGCGCCTGCTCTCCCTTGCTGTTGACAGGGGTGTGAACCGAGCTTTCGTAGTAGTCCTCCACAATCTTCTGAATGTCGGGATCCATCGCAATTTCAATCCGCAGTCCGCCCGAGTGCACCCGCAAAGAGGCGGCCGAGCGGCTCATGCCGTATTGCCGGCAGAGGTCGCCGATGACGTCCTCAATCACCATGTCGGTGTACCAGGAACGCACCGATTCGACCTTCCCCTCGGTTGATGGGCGGAGCTCCAGCGGGGAGTTCACCGCCGCCGTATACGCAGGCTCGTCCAGATATCCCTGATTGTGCATTTCCGAAAGAATCAGGTTCCGGCGGGCAAGCGTGTGTTCGGGGTAGCGCAGCGGGTTATAATAGGAGGGATTGTTGGTGATGGCCGCGATGGCCGCGCATTCGGCCACACTGAGCTCCGCGGGGGTTTTGGAAAAATAGTACTGCGCCGCATCGGCAACGCCAACGCAGCCATCCCCGAAGGAAATGACGTTGCAGTACAGCTCCAGAATTTCCCGCTTGTCCAGCAGCCGCTCCAGGTCCAGCGCGTAGAGAATCTCCTGCATTTTGCGGCGGAGAGTCACCTCGCTGTCCCCGGTGACGTTTTTGACGGTCTGCTGCGTGATGGTGGAGGCGCCGAAGCTGTCGGAAAAGCCCAAAACGTACGTGAACCCGGCCGCGACGGTACGGTACCAATCCACGCCGCGGTGACGGTAAAACCGTTTGTCCTCAATGGCAACAAACGCATCAAGCAACGGCTCCGGAAGCTCCCCGTAGGGGGTATAGGACTGCTCCGGCACTGCAAAGGCGCCGGTGGTCAGCTCTTCTTCGCTTCCGATGCGGTTCACACGGTCGGAAAAACGGTAAATGAAAAACCTCGGCGGTGTTCCGCCCGCCGACGGACGGAACAGGTCGGCCGGGACTTCTGTCTCAAAGCGGGCATGAACATAAAAGCCCACGGCGGCAACGGCAACGCACGCTGCCAGCAGCAGGACCACGCAGCCCACAAAGAGCGCACGTACCACCGTTTTGTGAACGGGTTGCCCCGGCCTTTCGGATTTCATTCCGGTTCCCTCCCTCGTTTTTTGCTTTTCAGCGGTTAGTCTTTCCGGCCCGGCGCGAATATATCAGCGCAAAACCGGAAATGCTATCATTACCGCGTTTGCAAAAAAATGTGAAGGGAGAGATTGACATGGATCGCTCGCGCATTGTACTGCTGCTGTGCATCCTGCTGCTGTCGGTCTGCCTGGTATTTGCCGTTACCGCATTGATGGTGCTGCGCAACGCCGTCAGCGAGACCGACCGGGTGCGCGTACAGGCGCAGGAGCTGCTGGATAGCCTGAGCGGAGAGCTGGAACAGGCATTGCAGGCCGGCGGGACCAATGCCCCCGCGGAAAGCGTCCCGGCCGATGTACTGTATGACAGCCTGTGTATCCGGGAAAGCGGTGGGAAAATCGCCGTGTATACGGCGGACGGATACTTGGTGCGCCTGTTTGACGTCCGGGTGGATACCCTGCCCGAGGCCGACCGGGCCGCCCTGCGGGAAGGCATCAGCGTTTCCTCCTGGAAAGAACTCCTCTCCGTCATCCAGGACTATACCGGATAGAAGACCTTGGAGAGACCCGTCTTGGAAGGCTCCCCCTGCGAGACCTTCCTCAGCCACCGCCCGCCCCCGGTGGGAGATAGATGCCGCTGGGGAAGAAGACCTTGGAGAGCCCCGCCTCCCCCGGAGAGGCCGGTCCCTCCAAACCTCCCCCGGCGAGACCTTCCCCAGCCACCGCCCGCCTATTTGGTATAAACGCGAATGACAGCATCCCGCCGGCGGGCGGCAGCCGGGGAAGTCTTCTTTGGGGAGATGCGCTAAAAACAAAGGCATATCGCCATGAAATGCGATTTGCCCTGCATATCAGAAAACCGGACAGCCGCCATAGGTTGTCCGGTTTTTGATAATATGGGGGTATTCCTGTGTAACATATCAGCTTTTGCCCTTATTTTTACGGGCTACCG
>CALWQR010000137.1 GCA_944383705.1 uncultured Clostridia bacterium | reverse complement strand
CCTCTACCAGTCACAGTCCTCTTGAAGACGAAGACCTTGGAGGGACCCGCCTCCCCCGGAGAGGCCGGTCCCTCGGGGGCCCCCCGGCGAGACCTTCCCCGGCACAGGCCCCCGTAAATGCATACTGTATTGCAAATCCGGTATGCCCGGGGGCCTGCGCCGGGGAAATTCTTTTGGGGTTGGAGTTTTTTTGATGGGGAGCGGATGGGCGCGGCTCCGGAATCGGCCGCCGTTGATTTTTCTTTGGGGGTGTGCGTTTTTTGAGGATTGCTGGCAGGCGCGGACGGAAAATTATTTGCTGAAAAAGTAAATCAGTCCGACGACTGCCTTTTTGGGCGCACAAAATGGCAGTCACTGCCGAAATTTTCCCCATTACGGGTACTTGGATTCCGCCAAAAAAGACAGTCGGCCAATCTGACTGTCTTTTTTGGCGGAAACTGTCTCTGTTTTGCTTTTGTAACTGTATCCGGGTTCCGAACGGTCTATTATTCGGCCCGACATTTGCTGCCCGGCTATATTTGTTTGTGCAGCACAGACCGCCATCGCGTTTCCAGATATCCGGCATTTTATAGTCCGGCCCCGCTTACCCACAGACATCAAAATTCCTTCCACCCCCCCAAAAAAAGAAATTCCCCAGCGCAGGCCCCCGGGCGTACCGTATATGCAATACAGTATGCATTTACGGGGGCCTGCGCTGGGGAAGGTCTCGCCGGGGGGCCCCGAGGGACCGGCCTCTCCGAAAGGCTTCACCGGGTGGGGCGGGCCGGGTAAATCCGAAGCAGATTTTTCGTCAGGCGAGTAAGCTGCCGATGGCAATAGTTGACCCTTATTGCAACAAGCTACGCTTGTAGGCGGTTTGCGATGCATGACGGAAAAGATGCAAGAAGTTGCCCGGCCTGTACCGCCCGGGGGAGCCTTCCTAGGCGGGCCCCTCCAAGGTCTTCTCCTTCGGCGCCCCTCCTCAGTCCACAGGGTCTTCGGAATTTTGTTCGGCGAGGCGTTGGCGCCACTCGTTGGCGAGGATGGAGGCGATGCCGACCGTGACATAGCTGCCCTTAATCAGCATACCGTCCCGCAGGTAGCCCTCGAAGGTCATGCCGGCGCGCTGCATGACATGCAGGGAGCGCTCGTTTCCCCGGATGAACTTTGCCTCGATGCGGTGCAGCTTCAGCTCCTCGAATCCGAAGGCCATGACCCGGCCCAGGGCCTCGCCGGCGATGCCGCGGCCCCAGTACTCGGGGTTGAGCACGTAGCCGACCTCGGCGCTGTCGGAGGCGCAATTGAAGGATGTAAAGCCGCAGGTTCCCACCATTTTACCGTCGGGCTCATACACCACGGCCCAATCATAAAACATGCCGCCTGCATAGCGGCCGCCCAGGTATTGCAGGTACTCCCGCGTATAGGCCTTGTCGGGGTGCGGGTTCCAGGTCAGGTAGCGGGTCACGTCGCTGCGGCTGGCATATTCATACATATCCTGCGCGTCGGTCACGGCCAGCTTGCGCAGGGTCAGGCGGTCGGTCAGCAGATCGGGCAGGTGCGAAAACACGCGATACAGCACTTCTTTTTTCATTCCGGTCATCCTTCTGTTTTGATACTTACATTATATACAAAATTTGCGGCAAAAGCAAGCACTTTTGAAATTTTTTACAAAATCGTACAGATTTCCGCCCGGGCCTTTTTTTTTGTACGGGAATGTGCTATAATATTGACAGTGAAGGCGGAGGGCTGCGAATATGGATTTTATTGTAAAGGACATTCTGTCGGGCGAGCTGGTGCCGGTGCTGCTGGGGACGTCCCCCGAGGCGATGCAGACCGCGCGCCGTTTTTTCCGCACATACGGGGTGGTATCGCACCTGTTTTGCGCCCGGGTACCGCTGCGGATGCGCCTGACCTGCTGCGTCAGGTTCCACCCCATCCGCACCGGGCGGCTGATGATGACGGCGCTGACCGATTTTGCCGCGCAGCTGGGGAACGCGGACATCATCCTGTACCTTATCCCCTGCACGGTGGAGGCCTCCAATTTTGTCTGGCAGAACCGCGCCGAGCTGGAGCGCCGCTACGTGGTGGCCAACCGGCAGGAGATGCAAAAGGTGTGGTTTGGCGACCGCGCCGCCGGGGAGGGCCGGGCATGAGCGCCCGGCTGCTGGGGGTGCTTGGGGGGCTGGGGCCCATGTCCACCTTTTACTTTTGCGAGCTGGTTACCGCGCACACCCGGGCCGCATGTGACGCCGACCACATCGACATGCTGGTCAGCAGCCGGGCCTCCACGCCCGACCGCACGGCGTACATCCTGGGGCGCCCCGGCGCGCGCGATCCCCTGCCCGTGATGCGCGAGGAGGCCCGCCGGCTGGCCGCGGCCGGAGCCGACCTGATTGTCATTCCCTGCAACACCGCGCACTATTTTTATGACGGGTTGGCGGCCGACTGCCCGGTGCCCATCCTCAACATCATCCGCGAGACGGTCGCCTTCCTGCAAAAGCGGGGCGTGCGGCGCTGCGGTCTGCTGGCCACCGAGGGGACGGTCGCCTCGGGCGCCTATGCCCGGCTGTGCGCCGTGGCGGGGCTGGAATGCCTGACGCCCGATCCCGCCGGACAGGCCGTTGTCAGCGCCGCCATTTACGGGGCGGTCAAGCAGAACCGCCCGGCAGACGCCGCGGCCCTGGGGCGGGTGGCGCAGGACCTGCTGGACCGGGGCTGCGAATGCCTGGTGCTGGGCTGCACCGAGCTCTCGCTGCTGCGCCGCTCCGGGCTGAATCAGCCCTGGTTTGTGGACGCGCTGGAGGTGCTGGCCTGCCGCACGATTCTGACCTGCGGCCGGGAGCCGGTCGGCTTTCCGCCCGCGTTTGACTGCCTGCGGGGGGAGGCGACGGTATGAGGCTGGACGCGCTGCTGGCCGGGCTGCTGCCGCCCGGCGCGCTGCCCCCCGGCGCCGGGAGCATGGACATTTCCTGCCTGACCGACCGGGCCGACCGGGCCGGGCCGGGGAGTCTGTTTGTCTGCATCCGGGGCTGCCGCACCGACGGACACACCCTGGCGTCCCAGGCCTGGGCGCAGGGCTGCCGGGCCTTTCTGGTCGAGCGGCCGCCGGACCTGCCGGCCGGGGCGGCGGTGATTCGGGTTGCCGACACCCGGGCGGCGCTGAGCCTGGCCGCCTGCCGCTTTTACGGCGAGCCCTCCCGCGCGCTGCGGGTTGTGGGCGTCACCGGCACCAAGGGCAAAACCACCACGGCCTGCCTGCTGCGGCACATTCTGGCGCGCAGCGGCATTCCCTGCGGATATATCGGCACCAACGGCATCGAGTGGGGGGAGACCCGGACCGAAACCCGCAACACCACGCCCGATCCCCTGACCCTGCAGCAGGTGCTGCACGATATGCTGCGGGCGGGCTGCCGGGCCGCCGTGCTGGAGGTCTCCTCGCAGGCCCTGAAGCAGCGCCGCGCCGACGGCACCCGGCTGGCCGCCGCGGCGTTCACCAATCTCTCGCCCGATCACATCGGCCCCACCGAGCACCCGGATTTTGCCGACTACGCCGCCTGCAAGCACCGGCTGTTTACCGATTTCGGCGCCGGGCTGGCGGTCTGCAATGCCGACGACCCCCACGCCGCCGACATGCTGCGGGGGAGCTCCGCCGCGCGGCAGGTCACCTGCTCCACCCGGCGCGCGGCCGACTATGCGGCGCAGGACATCCGGCCCGAGGCTGCCGCCGGCGGCTTCGGCGTCCGCTTTGCGCTGCTGGCCGGCGGCCGGAGCCTGTCCTGCTTTCTGCCGCTGGTGGGGCGCGGGAACGTCGCCGACGCGCTGCTGGCGGTTGCCTGCGCCGCGGAATGCTTCGGCATTCCGCCCGGACAGGCCGCCGGACTGCTGGGCGATGCGCGGATTGCCGGCCGCTCCGAGACGCTGCGCCTGGCCAACGGCGCCACCGCGGTGATTGATTACGCCCACAACGGCGTGAGCCTGCGGCAGCTGCTGGGCAGCCTGCGCGAGTACCGCCCGGCCCGGCTGATTTGTCTGTTCGGCTCGGTGGGCGGCCGCACCGCGCTGCGGCGGGCGGAGCTGGGCCGCGCGGCGGCCGAGCTGGCCGACCTCTGCATCCTGACCTCCGATAACCCCGGCTCCGAGCCCCCCGAGCAAATCATCGCCGATATCGCCCGCGCCTTTGCGGAAAGCACTACGCCCTACCTGTGCATCCCCGACCGCGCCGAGGCCATCCGCACCGCCGTCAGCCTGACCCGCCCCGGCGACATCCTGGTGCTGGCCGGCAAAGGCCATGAGCGCTACCAGCTCGTCGGCAACGAAAAACACCCCTTCAATGAGCGCTCTATGCTGAGATAGTTTGGGAGAAGACCTTGGAGAGACCCGCCTCTTAAGATTCCCACCGTTGGAGAAGACCTTGGAGGGACCCGCCTCCCCCGGAGAGGCCGGTCCCTCGGGGCCTCCCCCGCCCAGACCTCCCCGGCACAGGCCCCCCGGGAGGAAGAGCTTCGCCAGAGAAGAAGACCTTGGAGAGACCCGCCTCTTAAGGCCCCGCCGCACAACTCTGGAAAGCGGAATCGCGCAACGATAAAATGCCAAAAGGCCCACAAAGCCCCCGA
>CALWQR010000136.1 GCA_944383705.1 uncultured Clostridia bacterium | reverse complement strand
AAAAAGCCCGGGTAACTGCCTCTGGATGGAAGGGAGCCCGCAAAAAACCGGAATCTGCAAAGCAGAGAACCCATCAGGGGCCGAGCGGAGTTTTTACGCATTTATCAAAATCACTTTTTGAAACCGGCCTTGGCCGGGCCGGGCCGGGGGAAAACGAAGTTCTTACGCATTTGTCAAACCTATTTTTGAAACCGGCCTCTGGCCGGGAGGTGGAGGAGTGAGAAAGTATATTCGGGGGAGGGTTGCGCGGAACCGGGCGCAGGCGGCGCGGTACATTCTGGCGCTGTGCGGGCTGTTTCTTGTGGTGATTCTGCTGCAAACCACGCTGTTCTCCCACCTGCGCGTGTTCGGCACGGTGCCGGATCTTTGTTATGGAACGCTGCTGCTGGTGGCCTACTTCTGCGGCCGGGAGACCGGCGCGGTTGCGGGAATTGCCTCGGGCTTTGCGGTAGAGGCGCTGGGCTCGGTGGGCGTCTCGCTGCTGCCGGTGGTCTATCTGCTCTGCGGCTACGTGTGCGGGCATTTCACCCGCGCCATTGTCCCGCGGCGCTTTTCGGCCTTTGCCGCCGTGCTGGGCGTGGGGCTGCCGGTGCGCGGAGCCGTGACGCTGATTCAGGTCTGCCTCACCTACAGCAGCATCAGCCTGCCGCGCATTCTTGTGCAGGTCATTCTGCCCGAGCTGCTGGGCACGGGGCTGCTTGCCCTGGCCCTGTACTGGCCGGTCCGGCAGCTCTGCCGATGGATCGATCCCGCCGCCGGCGCTCCGGGAACGGCTTAAGCCAACCCTGCGTCCAACCCTTTTTGTGATTCCAACCGAAGGAAAGAGAAATGAACGAACATCTGAACAACCAAAAAGCACTGAGCGAAATTCAGGATACCGTTGCAATGGCCATGATGAACACCTCGCGCCGGCTGGTAACGGCGGTGGTGGACTTTCAGGAGCTGCTGATGCGCTACACCTGCGCGCTCAAGGAAATACAGACCAAGCTGGAGGTGCTGAACACCGAATACAATGTGCGGATGCGGCGCAACCCCATTGTCTCGATTCACACCCGCCTGAAGCAGGCCTCCAGCATTATGGAAAAAATGGAACGGCTTGGCGTCAAGTTCTCCCCCGCAAACGTGGAGCAGACGCTGAACGATGTGGCCGGGGTGCGGGTGATTTGCTCGTACCTGGACGACATTTACACGCTGGCCGACGCGCTGACCCGGCAGGACGACGTCACGCTGCTGCGCACCAAGGACTACATCCGCACCCCCAAGCCCAACGGCTACCGCAGCCTGCACCTGATTGTCAGCATTCCGGTGTTTTTTGCCGAGAGCAAGCGGAACATGAAGGTGGAGGTGCAAATCCGCACCGTGGCAATGGATTACTGGGCAGAGCTCGAGCACCAGCTGCGCTACAAGCAGGAGGTGCCGGACGAGGGAGAGATCACCGCGGGGCTGAAGGCCTGCGCCGAGGAAATGGCGGGCATTGACCAGCGGATGCTGGACATCCGCCGCCGGATTGAGGAGTGCAGCGAAAAACCCACCGAGGATGAGATTCTGCTGGAAAAGCTGCAAAAAATCAGCTTTAAGGTGGAGTGAGAACGGCCCGGGCAAAAAGCCCGGCACAGCGAGCCGGCGCGGCCGCTGAGCCGGTCCCGGCCGGATATTACAGCAAGGAGAAGGATAAACACAGTGGAAGACAAGAACAAGCTTGACAAAGAGCAGGAGCTGGCGCTGTTTGAGAACCAGAAGGTCCTCGACGTCGGCATGGAGAAGGAGGTGCGCAAATCCTTCATCGAGTATTCGATGTCGGTCATCATCTCCCGCGCGCTGCCCGATGTGCGGGACGGCATGAAGCCCGGCCAGCGCCGCATTCTTTACGCGATGTACGAGGACGGCCTGGTGCACTCCAAGCCCTTCCGCAAATCGGCCACCACGGTGGGTAACGTGCTGGGGCGCTACCACCCGCACGGCGACGCCGCGGTTTACGGCACCATGGTGCGCATGGCGCAGCCCTTTTCGCTGCGCTATCCCCTGATCGAGGGGCACGGCAACTTCGGCTCTGTGGACGGCGACCCCGCCGCCGCCTACCGCTACACCGAGGCGCGGCTGGACCGCATTGCCGACGAAATGATGCGCGACCTGGACAAAAACGTGGTGGAGATGGTGCCCAACTTCGACAACCGCCTGCAGGAGCCCTCGGTTCTGCCCTCCCGCTTCCCCAACCTGCTGGTCAACGGCTCCATGGGCATTGCCGTGGGCATGGCAACCAACATCCCGCCGCACAATCTGGGCGAGGTGATTGACGCCACGGTATACCGCATGGAGAACCCCGGGTGCAGCGTGGACGAGCTGATGACCTTTATCAAGGGGCCGGATTTCCCCACCCATGCCATCATTTACGGCGTCAACGGCATCAAGCAGGCCTACCTCACCGGCAAGGGGCACATCACGGTGCGCTCCCGCTCCGCCATCGAGGAGGACCACCGCCGCATTGTCTTTACCGAGATCCCCTACGGGGTCAACAAGAGCCAGCTCTGCGAATCGATTGCCGCCTGTGTCAAGGAAAAGAAGATTGACGGCATCACCGAGCTGCGCGACGAATCCGGCCGGGACGGGATGCGCATTGTGGTGGAGTACCGCCGCGACTGCAACCCGCAGGTCATCCTCAACCAGCTTTACAAATATACCCAGCTTCAGGACACCTTTGCCATCAACATGCTGGCCGTGGTCAACAACGAGCCCAAGGTGCTCAACCTGCCCGCCATCCTGGACCTGTACATTGCGCACCAGGAGCAGGTCATCATCCGCCGCACGCAGTTCGATCTGGAAAAGGCCCGCGCCAAGGCCCACATTTACGAGGGCTACAAGATTGCGCTGGACAACATTGACGAGATTGTGCAGCTGATGAAGTCTTCCAAGTCCATTCCGGATTCCAAGCTGGCGCTGATGGAGCGCTACGGCCTGGACGACGTGCAGGCGCAGGCCATTGTCGAGATGACGCTGGGCAAGCTGACCGGCCTGGAGCGGGACAAGATTGAGGAGGAGCTGCTGCGCCTGCACAACCTGATCCGCGAGCTGGAGGCCATTCTGGCCGACGAGGGCAAGATCAAGGAGATCATCAAGAACGAGATGCTGGCCATCAAGGAGAAGTACGGCGACGACCGCCGCACCGAAATTGTGGCGGCCGAGCACGAGATCATTCTGGAGGACCTGATCGAGCGGCACAGCTGCGTGATAACCCTGACCCATGCCGGCTATATCAAGCGCCTGCCGGCCGACACCTACGCGGCCCAGAACCGCGGCGGCAAGGGCGTCATCGGCATGGCCACCAAGGAGGAGGACTTCATCGAGAACGTCCTGGCGCTCAACAGCCATTCCTATCTGCTGATGTTTACCAACACCGGCCGGATGCAGGCCAAAAAGGCCTATCTGATTCCCGAGGCCGGCCGCACCGCCAAGGGGCAGAACCTGGTCAACATCCTGGAGCTGCAGCCCGGCGAAAAGGTGACCGCCTGCATCGGGGTGGAGGAGTTTACCAAGGGCGAGTACCTGGTTATGGTCACCCGCCGCGGCGTCATCAAGCGCACGCTGCTCTCGGAGTACGAGTACCAGCGCAAGGGCGGCAAAATCGCGCTGAACCTGGACGAGGGCGACGAGCTGCTCTTTGTGCGCCGTACGCAGGGCGACTGCGAGCTGGTGCTGGCCACCCGCAGCGGCATGGCCACCCGCTTTGACGAGTCTACCGTGCGTCCCATGGGCCGCGCGGCCCGCGGCGTCCGCGGCATCTCTCTGCGCGGCGACGACGAGGTGGTCGGCGTGGCCGTGGTCGAGCCCGGCCGCGAGCTGCTCTGCGTCACGGCCGGAGGCTTTGGCAAGCGCTCCCCGTTCGATGATTTCCGCGTGATGAAGAACCGCGGCGGCTATGGCGTGCGCTGCTATAACATCACCGAGAAGAGCGGCCCGCTGGTCGGCGTCGCCTCGGTGGACGACGGCGACGACCTGATGCTGATTACCGATACCGGCACCGTCATCCGCACGCCGGTCTCCGGCATCCCCACCCGTACCCGCAGTGCCGGCGGCGTAATTGTCATGCGCCTGGGCGCCGACCAGTCCATTGCCAACTTCACCAAGGTCGCCCACGAGGAGCCCGAGGAGACAGAGGAGCCTGTGGAGGAGAGCACGGAGGAGTAAGACCTTGGAGGGAGGGCCCCCCTTGTGGAGGCGGGCCCTCCCTCCAAGCCTCCCACCCCCGGGACCTTTCCCCGGCGCGGGCCCCCCATTTTTCGCATACTGTATTGCAAAATCTCCCGCTCGGGGGCCCGCGCCGGGGAATTTCCCTTGGGGTTGGGCGGTTTGCTTGACCACCGCGGTCTGGCGTGCCCGGATAGAAAAACGCCGCCCGCGGCTGTCCCATTTTTTGCCCGGCAAATCGCATTTCCTGGCGACCTGCCGTTATCTTTCTGTTTACCTCCCCCAAAAAGGGGAGATCCCCGGCCGCCGCCCGCCCGGCGGAGCACTTCTCCTGCGCCATTGTTTCACAGGCGGGCGCCGGCCGGGGAAGTTCTCGCAAGGGGAGGCTTGGAGGGGACTGCCTCTCCGAAAGAGGCGGCCCCTCCAAGGTCTTTC
>CALWQR010000135.1 GCA_944383705.1 uncultured Clostridia bacterium | reverse complement strand
AGAAGACCTTGGAGGGGCCGCCTCTTTCGGAGAGGCAGTCCCCTCCAAACCTCCCCTTGCGAGAACTTCCCCGGCCGCTGCCCGCCGGTGAGGGGAAAGCGCAAAAGGGCACTCCGCCGGGCGGGCGACGGCCGGGGAACTCCCCTTTTCAGGGGAGGTGGAACAGAAGGATACCTGCAGGTCGCCAGGAAAAGCGATTTGCCGGACAAAGAAACCGGGCAGCCGTAATTGGTTGCCCGGTTTTTGATCGTGTGGGGCTTGTGTGCCAAAGTCGGCCTTCGCCTTTGCGGTTCGCCGGTCAATGACCTCTGCCCGCCGCACTCTGCTCATGATTGCACAGGCTGACAATCCCGGAATCGCGCTTGTCCGCAAACGCCGAGAAATAGCCCAACCCCAAAAGAGATTCCCCGGCGCAGGCCCCCATACGCACCGCACTTTCCAATGCGATATGCAAAACCGGGGGCCTGCGCCGGGGAAAGGTCTCGCCGGGGGTGGCTTGGAGGGACCGGCCTCTCCTTAAGAGGCGGGTCCCTTCAAGGTCTTCTCCCTCCAAGGCCGTCCTCCATTCAGGTCACATCTCGACAAGGCCCAGGCGGACGCCGGACTCAATTGCCCGTCCGCACAGATAGAACACGCCGTAGCAGACGGCAACGGCAGCAATGCAGCCGAGCAGAATCATGGAATTCACCTCCTTTGTGCAGCAATGCAGCGATGCAGCAGGTTTGCCGCGCGGGCGCGCCTGTCCGCAATCTGTCAGACAACCGTCCAACCCCAAGGGAAATTCCCCGGCGCAGGCCCCCCCGGCGGAACCAAATTTTCAATACCGTACGCAAAACTGGGGGCCTGCGCCGGGGAAGGTCTCACAGAGGGCAGCTTGGAGGGGGGGCCTCCCCTGAAGAGACGGTCCCCTCCAAGGTCTTCCCTCCTCAAAGTCCTCTCCCTCATCCGGCACGCTTTGCGCGGCGCCAGAGCCCCAGCACCAGCGCGGATGTGGCAATGGCGGGAATCCACCAGAATTTTTTCATCTTTTTCTCCTTTCCGTTTTTCGTCAGGGCAATCCGGATATATGCAATCAGGGTCGTTCGGAACTGCCTCAGAGATTTTCGTTTTTCAGGGCGTCGATCGGGTTATCGCGCTTCAGCTTGCGCATGGCGTACAGCATGGTGACAAACACCACGGCAAACACGCTGAGCACCGCAATGCCAATGGCTGCCCAGGGCAGGCGGAAGGCGGTTTCAAACCCGGAGTCAACCACCCGATAAATCAGATAGGTGACCAGGGCCGAAACCGGCAGTCCCCACAGCAAGGCTCGGGTGCCGTAGAGCAGGCACTCGTAATTCATCATGCGGTTGAAGCCCCGGTTGCTCATGCCAACCGATTTGAGCATGGCGAACTCGCGGCGGCGCAGGCTGATGTTGGTGGAAATGGTGTTGAAGACATTGGCCGCGGCAATCAGCGAAATCAGCACAATGAAGCCGTAGGAGAACACCCGCACGATGGTTACGACGTTGCGATCCTGCTCGACGCTTTCGGCGTAGTCGCTCAGGAGACTGCGCCCCAGGCCGTTTTCCTGCAGGATGGTCTTCATGGAATCGTAGCTGGCCGCGTGGTCCTCCGAAGTGAACAGAAAGCTGTAAACGTCGTTCCACTCCCGCCACTCGGGCATCAGCTCCTCAAGAAAGCTGACGGGATACAGCAGGCTGAGCGCACCCCGCGTGTTGACAAACCAGGGGTATTCGTCCAGGGTCACGCCGGCGTACAGCGTGCGGGCCTCACAGGCCTCGTTCTGGGGCAGCTCCAGCAGGTCGGAGGCGTCGGCGTTGTTTTCGTAGACGTAGACGCGGTTACCGGATTCGTCGGTTGAGCGGTACCGGTAGGTGTAGCCCTCCAGCGTCCGCGGGACGTAGCATTCCGCCTCGCACTCGTTGCCCGAGAGCAGCCGGATGCTCTCAAAACGCTGGGTTTCGGGGTTGAAATCGGTGATGCGGTCAAAGGCCAGCGCCAGCGGGCTTTGCGGGTTGTAGAAGAGAGCTTCGCTCAGTCCGTATTCCCGCAGCAGCGACAGGAAGTCGGCGTCCCGCACAAAGCAGATCTGAACCGACTGTTGCACGCTCCCGTCCGCCGGGAACCATTCCTGCGCCTGGGCCGACAGAAACTGTGCCGGAATGACTGCCTCCAGGCTGCCGCCCAGGGTATAGGTACCAGCCGAGATGCCGGCGGCGGCGCTGAGGCGGCCGAGCATGGTTTCGGCGTCGGTCCCGCCCAGATCTTTCCCGGAAACCGAGGCCTCCAGATCGAATTGCAGCTCGTCAAAACCACCCTCCACCGAATCGGTCAGATACCCGGTAAAGGCCGAGGCCGAGACGAACAGAACAATGCTCATAAACAGGCTGAGCACCGTACTGCGGTATTTTTTGCGGCTGCGCCGGTAGTAGCGGGCGGCCAGCAGCCCCGGCAGGCCGAACAACCGGCCGCTGAGCCCCGGCGAGCGGGCCGGGTGCGCCTCGGGGCGGACGTCGGCGTTCTGCCGGATGGCCTCCACGGCCGTGACGCGGGTGGCGCGCCGCGAGGGAATCCACGCGGAAATCAGCACCGTGACCAGCGCCACCGCACAGGCGGCCAGCACCGCCGGAAGCGAGACCCGCAGGCGCATGGGAATGGAAAGCCCGATGACCGTGGAGAGCCGGTCCCCCAGGCAGAGCAGCGTGACGCCGATGCCCCCAACGCCCACCAGTATGCCCAGCGGAATGCCTATCGCGCTGACCACCAGCGCCTCAAACAGCACGCTGCGCCGCAGCTGCCGCCGGGTAGCGCCTACCGAGGAGAGCAAACCGAACTGCCGCGTCCGCTCGGACACCGAAATGGAAAAGGCGTTGTATATCAGGGAAACCGAGCCGAACAGAATCAGCCCCATGACAATGGCGGCCAGCCCGTAGAGAACATGGTAAAAGTTGTCGTACGACGATTCGCCCAGCAGCATCAGCACATCGTCGTTCAGGCTGCCGCCGTAGCCGTTTTCTTCCACAAAGGCGTATACGTCGCCCGGGTGACGCATGGAAAAATACACGTCATAGCAGGCGCCCGCCGCCGGGGTGCTGTCGGCAAGCGTCAGGGCGGTGTATCCGGGCGCATTGTAGGGCTCAAAGCCCGGGCGCTCGTAAAAGCCCACCACCGTGTAGGTCCGGCTCTCGCGCGGGACAAAAGCCTCCTCGGCAAACACCGTGTTGCCGTTTTCATCGTACGTGTAGCTGGGCGTTTCCTGCCGGAGCGATACGCCGTCCAGCTCGCGGGCGCCAAGCTCCAGCGTCAGCACGTCGCCAATGTCGTACAGCGGCCCCTCGCTGTCCAGCAGGTGCTCGGGCAGCAGCAGCTCCTGCGGCGAGGCGGGATAGCGGCCGGCGGTCAGGTGCACCGACAGCATCCCGTCAAAGCCCTCTCCCGCGCCAATCAGATACAGGTACGGCTTGTGTTCGTTCTTCGGGCTTTCCAGCACCGCGTACCCCAGCTGCTGGCTGTAAACCGACGCCTCTACCCGCTCCGAACCGGCAATCTGCTCCACGCCCTCCCAGTCCAGCGCAATGGCGCTGCCGTGCCAGCTCCCCTGCCGGTAAATCATGTTCTCCAGCAAGAAGTACCGCAGACTGGAAATCAGCGTGGTCACCGCGCAGAACATGGCGGCAGAGAGCAGAATGCCGATGATGGTAACCGTGGTGCGCACCCGGTTTTTGCGCAGGGTGGCCAGTGTGATTTTATGAAAGATGTTCATTTGCGCAGCACCTCGTCGCGGGTGATCCTTCCGTCCTCAAACGCGATGATGCGGTCGGCCTGCAGTGCGATGCTCTCGTCGTGTGTGATGACGATTAGGGTCTGATGGTATTTCTGATTGGAGAGCCTGAGCAGCCCGACAATCTCCTGGCTGTTTTTGCGGTCCAGGTTGCCGGTCGGTTCATCGGCCAGCACCACCGCCGGCGCGTTCATCAGCGCCCGGCCGATGGATACCCGCTGCTGCTGCCCGCCCGAGAGCTGGTTGGGCAGGTGATACTCCCGCCCGCGCAGGCCCAGCACCGTCAGCAGCTCGTCCAGGCGCGCCCGGTTGACCTTTTGCCCGTCCATCAGCACCGGCAGCGTGATGTTTTCCACCACGTTCAGCACCGGAATCAGATTGTAGAACTGATAAATCAGCCCCACCTGCCGCCGGCGGAAGATGGCCAGCTGCTCGTCGTTCTGCGCGTACACATCGCAGCCGTTGAGCCACACCTTGCCGCTGGTGGGCTGGTCCACCCCGCCCAGAATGTGCAGCAGCGTGGATTTGCCCGAGCCCGAGGGGCCGATGATGGCCACAAACGAGCCGCGCTCCACCGAAAAGCTGACCCCGTCCAGCGCATGCACCGCGTTTTCCCCCGAGCCGTAGGTTTTTCTCAGATTTTCCACCCGTAAAATTTCCATGTCAGACTCCTTTTTTCCGGTTTGTGCGCAAATTATACCACACGCAGGTGACAATCCGGTGACAATAAAATTACAAAAACGTCACTTTCGCGCTTTTCGGGCGCAAAAAGTACAAAGGGGCTGTCGCAAATGCATTATAAAATGCGTGAGCGGCAGCTCTCTCATTCCTGTTTGCACAGGGATCGGCA
>CALWQR010000134.1 GCA_944383705.1 uncultured Clostridia bacterium | reverse complement strand
AAATGACGGACAGCGGCGAGAACCCGGTACCGCCGACCACTGATGTGCTGAACGACGGCACCCTGGACGCGCTGAACACCGCTTATCCCGGCACCTATGCCATGCTGGACGGGCGCATTACGCTGATATGGGCGCTGGAGGCCGGGTACACCGCCGTGCTGCCTGCCGCGCAGGAGGAGCCCGCGTATCTGGGTTACCAGCTCTCCGCCCCCACCGAGGACGGCAAACGCGGCATCCGCTTTGTTGCCACGCTGAACGACCTGGACTGCGCCGACGCAGTGGGGATTCAGATCCGCGCCATCACCGCCACCGGACAGAGCCGGCTGTGGCTGCAGGATACCGATGTGGTGTATACCTCGGTCCTGGCCGACGGCGTGCCGGTGACCCCTGCGGACTTTGGCTCGGAGAACCAGTATCTCTACACCGCCATGCTGGGCAACATCCCGGTCAGCGAGGGGAGCATCACCTTTGAAATCCGGACCTTTGTCGTCAAGGACGGGGCAACCGCTTACAGCCCGGCCACCACGGTGACCGTTGATGTGAGCGCCGCCGAATAACCGAAAGGAGCGTATGCAATGAAATCTGTATATCTGCAACCCGAGATGGAGCTGTTTGGCGGCGAGGAGCTGCTGACTGTGACAGGCAGCGGAGAAGGACTGGACCTGCCGCTTGACTGGGAGAACCCCATCGGCTGAGGACACAACCCGGCGGGTGCGCCTTCTGCGCGCCTGCCGGGATATCCCCCCGGGGCTTCGGTGTGCATTCCCTGCGGCCGGAGCTCCGGTTCTTCTGCATCAGCGCCGCCGGCCTGCCCGGCGGCGGGAAAGGATTTTGAAATATGAAACGTTTGCTTTGTCTGCTTCTGGCCAGCCTGCTGCTGTGCGCGGCCCTGGCCGGCTGCCGCCGGGACGACGCGCCGGGGGAGGAGTCCGGCACCGATACCGGCACTGCCGGGCCCGCGCCGGTTCTGTATGTCTCTGCGCTGGCCGATTATGCGGTCATCCGCCCCTCCGGGGCCGGGACCGGGCTGGTGGAGGCAACCCTGGAGTTCATCTCCACGCTCAACGGGCTGTACAACCTTTCCATTACGCCCAAGGATGATTTTGTCAATCCGTCAGCTGCCCCCGGCGAATACGAGATTATCATCGGGAGCGCCGACCGCGACGAGGCGCGCGCCTTCCTGGCGGATATGCGCATCAACGACTGGGGCTACGGCATGGTCGGCAAAAAGCTGATTATCGCCGGGCAGACCGAGGCGGGCACGCTCCGGGCGCTGGAGGAATTCAGCTCGCGCTATCTGGCCGAGGCCGCCGCGGAGGTCTTCTTCGATTCGGCCGATTCGGTGGTGACCCCCGCCGACTACCAGCTGGACAGCATCCTGCTGGACGGCCGGGAGCTGCGGGACTACAGCCTTGTCTACCCCGCCCGCTACGAGCTGGACGAAAAGGCCCTGGCCGAGCTGCTGCGCGATACGCTGACCGAATGCTACGGCTATGTGCTGCCCGTGGTGGCCGATTCGGACTACACCGGGGAGTATGCCGTTTTCATCGGGCAGACCAGCCAGATTACCGAGGATATGCTGCAGGCGCGGAACCAGCAGCTGCCCGCCGGGAGCGAGGAAA
The DNA here is from genome assembly GCA_944383705.1 of uncultured Clostridia bacterium. Taxonomy (GTDB): domain Bacteria; phylum Bacillota; class Clostridia; order Oscillospirales; family CAG-272; genus UMGS1865. Next base: position 3,073 of record CALWQR010000134.1, on the reverse strand, counting down.
AGCTCTACTACATCGCGCAGGACGGCGCCAACATCTGGATTGATGGAGAGAACAAAGCCGCGCTGAAGGGTGGCGTCAAAGCGCTTGGCGCGGGGCTGCGGCCGGACGAGGAGGGCGGCAAGGTCTGTACGCTGGAGGTGGGAGCCGGAAAGGTCGAGGACTACGCGGGCACCTCGGTTTCCTCCATGAGCTTCAATGTGTATTATCAGTTCGATACAACGCGCGCAAACCGGGTGCTGACCCTGATCAAAAATTATCAGCCGGATACCTTTGGCCTGCAGGAGGCCACACCCCAATGGATGACATTCCTGCGCGCGCAGCTTGGCAGCGTGTACGGCGATGTGGGGGAGGGCCGCAATGGTGGCTCCAACGGGGAAGCAAACCCCGTGTTTTACAAAAAGGACAAATTTACCCTGGTGGAAACCAAAACACTATGGCTCTCTCCCCTCCCGGAGGCTGAGGGTACCACCTTCCCGGGGGCCGGCCTGCCCCGCGTCATGACCTATGCGCTGCTGGAATGCAAGGAGACCGGCGAGCAGGTGATGCACATCAACACCCACCTTGGCATTGAGGGGGACGAGATGCGCGCCAGGCAGCTGGGCGTGCTGCTGGAGCTGGTGGCAACAGAGCTGCCGCAGCAGGTCCCGTTTGTGGTCACCGGCGATTTCAACTGGCCCAACACCGCCACGCTGGAGGCCGAGATGCAAACCATCGGCTGCGTCAACAGCTCCACCGTTGCCGCCTCCGTCCAGGGCGGCCCCACGTTTGGGACCGAGCAGGTGATTGACTATCTGTTCATCAGCGAGCTGGGAACCGGCGTGGACAGCTACCGGGTGTGCAACGAGAAAATCGACGGCGAATACCCCTCCGACCATTACCCGGTATACGTGGAGTGGTATACCATCCTGCAGCAGTAACCGGCCTGCTGCCGTAGGCCCGTGTGCGGCGCGGGCGGAAATTGTTTTCGCCCAGGCTCCAGCCGGTGGCCGGAGCCTGCCGCCGCAGGACCCTGGGCCGCGCGGAGAAACGGCAGAATGCCGCCGATACCCCATGCCCGCCCGGCCATCCGGGCCCGGGCACGGCCCCGCAACCCCCGCCTCCGGCCCTGACCGATTGTCCCGGACAGGCGGCTGCCCTACCCGAAAGGGGCGGGCAGCCGCCTGTTTTGCCGTTTCCGGCGCCGAGATGGGATAAATTTTCGTCAGGCACTTGATTTTCTGCGCAAAAACATGTATAATAAAGGAAAGAACCCTGGAGAGGATGAAACAGATGAAAGCAGTGATTACCGTAACCGGCAAGGACAGCGTGGGCATCATCGCCGACGTGGCCGGTGTGTGCGCCAAATACGGCGCGAATATCCTTGACATTACGCAGACCGTGCTCAGCGAGTACTTCGCCATGATTATGCTGGCCTCGATTGACGGGCTGACCGTTGGCTTTTCCGAATTTGTGGACGCGCTCTCGGCGCTGGGGACCGGCCGCGGGCTGGACATTCACACGATGCACGAGGACATCTTCAACACCATGCACCACGTCTGAGGAGGCCGCCGGATGATCAACACACAGGATGTACTCGAAACCATACAGATGATTCGCGAGGAGAACCTCGACATCCGCACCGTGACGCTGGGCGTCTCGCTCTGGGATTGCGTCAGCGAGGACGTCGGGCGGCTCTGCGACCGCATCTACGACAAAATCACCCGCCGCGCCGAGCATCTGGTGGAGGCGGGGCAGGAGATTGAAAAGAAATACGGCATTCCGATTGTCAACAAGCGGGTGTCGGTCACGCCGGTGTCGCTCATCGGCGGCGACGCCTCGCCCGAGGGATACCTGAAGATTGCGCAGGCCCTCCAGCGCGCCGCCGACGCGGTGGGGGTCAACTTCCTGGGCGGCTTTTCGGCCCTGGTGCAAAAGGGCATGACCGTGGGGGCCGACCGCCTGATTTCGGTGATTCCCGAGGCGCTGGCCGAAACCCGCAACATCTGCTCGTCGGTCAACGTGGCCAGCACCAAGGCCGGCATCAACATGGACGCGGTGGCGCGCATGGGCAGGGTCATCAAGCGGGCGGCGTATCTGACGCGCGAGGAGCAGTCGATCGGCTGCGCCAAGCTGGTGGTGTTTGCCAACGTGCCCGAGGACAACCCGTTCATGGCCGGCGCCTTCTGCGGCGTCGGGGAGCCAGAGGCAGCGGTCAATGTGGGGGTCAGCGGGCCGGGCGTGGTGGCCTCGGCCATCCGCCGCGCCGGCGACTGCGATCTTTCGGCCCTGGCCGAGGTCATCAAAAAGACAGCCTTCAAAATCACGCGCGTGGGGCAGCTGGTGGCCAGTGAGGCCGCACGGCGGCTGGACGTCCCGTTCGGGATTGTGGACCTCTCGCTCGCGCCCACGCCGGCGGTCGGGGATTCGGTCGCCTATATTCTTGAGGAGATGGGGCTGGAGTCCTGCGGCGCGCACGGCACCACGGCGGCGCTGGCCATGCTCAACGACGCGGTCAAGAAGGGGGGCGTGATGGCCTCCTCGCATGTGGGCGGGCTTTCGGGCGCCTTTATCCCGGTCTCGGAGGACGCGGGCATGATTGCCGCGGCCGAGCGCGGCGCGCTGACGCTGGAAAAGCTGGAGGCCATGACCGCGGTCTGCTCGGTGGGGCTGGATATGATTGCCGTGCCCGGCGACACGCCCGAGGAGGTCATCAGCGGCATCATCGCCGATGAAATCTCGATCGGCGTGGCCAACACCAAAACCACGGCGGTGCGGCTGATTCCGGCATACGGAAAGGCGGCCGGCGAGAGCGTCAGCTTCGGCGGTCTGCTCGGCCGCGCGCCGGTGATGCCGCTCAACAGCTATTCCCCGGCAAAATTCATCCGCCGCGGCGGCCGCATCCCCGCGCCGATTCACAGCCTGAAGAACTGACCTGCCAAGGGCTCCCCCGCCGGGGTGACCCTTGGAGAGCCCCGTCTCCCGGGAGAGGCGGGGCTTTCTTTTGTCAAACGCATTTTCAGAAAAAAACTGCAAAAAGGGGAAAAAATTTTAGAAAAGGGGTTGACAAACGGGCCAGGAAGTGGTATAATAATCG
>CALWQR010000133.1 GCA_944383705.1 uncultured Clostridia bacterium | reverse complement strand
TCCACGAACACGGCGCTGATGATGGTGACGGGGTTGACAGGGGTGGAATTCTCGGAGCCTGTGACCTCGGTGCCTGCAATGCCGTCCACGGTGGACATGCCGCAGACCACATAGCCGAAGGCCGCGTACTGGTTGTTGAGGTTGGGGCTGTCCTCGTGCACGATGAAGAACTGGGAGGAGGCCGAATCCATGTCCCGGCTCCGCGCCATGGAAATCACGCCCCGCACGTGCATGAGGTTGTTGGTGACGCCGTTGTCGTTGAACTCACCCTTGATGGTCTCGTCCGAGCCGCCGGTGCCGTCCCCCTCCGGGTCGCCGCCCTGAATCATAAAGCCCGAGATGATGCGGTGGAAGGTCAGGCCGTCATAAAAGCCCTCGCCCACCAGCTTCTGAAAGTTGCGGACGGTAATCGGCGCGATGTCGGCGCGCAGCCGTAGGATGATGTCCCCCTGCTGGGCGTTGCCGTCCTTGTCGGTATAGGAAACCGTCAGCTTGACGTACTCGGTGGTCTGGTCGGTTTCGGTGAACTGGTCTGCGCTCATCTGGTCCACTTCCGGCACAATGCTCTCGGAGAGCGGCTCGTCTCCCTTGCGCAGCTGGATTATCAGCAGGCCGATTGCCACCGCAATCAGGGCCACGGCGGCAACGCCGCCCAGAGTCCAGTAGACGATGCGGTTCTGCCGCTTTTGTTTTTCGCGTTCCTCCTGCTCCCGGCGGAGCCGGTATTCCCGCAGCTGCTCGGCTGCCTGTTGCTTGGTGTGCTTGCCCATCTTTGATGGAATCCTCCGTTTTCCTGTTTTTTCTATCATTGTAACAAATATTTTTGGGCTTGTCAAGAATTTTGTCCGAAATGAGAAATAATTTACAATCTGTTCGGATACTATATATTGTAATCCGGAGAGATGATTTGCAAACGGGAGGCGGAGCATGGAGCGGGTGAGGTGGGAGCGTCTGGCGGCAATGGCCATCTGCGCGGCGGCCGGTGCGGCGTTGCTCTGGCTGGGCGTCAGGGTGGTTTTTTCTTTTCTGATGCCCTTTCTGCTGGCCTGGCTGCTGTCGCTTGGCCTGACGCCGCTGTCTGAGCGTGTGGCCCGCCGCCTCCGCCTGCCGCAAAAGCTGTGCGCCGTGGTGCTGCTGACCCTGACGCTGGCGCTACTGGTGTTCCTGGTGGGGGCCTCGGTCAACCGGCTGCTGCGCGAGCTGCAGGCCCTGCTGGCCCGGCTGCTGGAGAACGGGCACTTCCCGGATGGGGTGGTGTCGGGGTCGTTTGATTATTTTGAACGGTTGACCTCGGGCATCGGTTTCTTAGAGCGGATGGAGGCCGGCGAGCGCTACGCGGTCTTCCGGGAGCGCTTCAACGATCTGGTGAGCGAGCTGATTGGCAGCACGGTCTCGGCCCTGAGCGCCTGGGCCCCCCGGGCGGCCGGACGGCTGCTGGCGGCGCTGCCGTCGGTGCTGCTGTTTACGGTGGTGACGGTGATTGCCGGCTTTTATTTCTGTATGGACCGGCGGCGGATTGAGGCGGCCTGCCTGGAGCTTTTGCCGGCTGGAATCCGGCGCCGTCTGCCGGCCTGGCGGGCACGGGCGCGGCATTTTTCTTGGCGCTATATCCGGGCATATCTGCTGCTGCTTCTGCTGACCTTTGCCCAGCTCTTTCTGGGGCTGACCGTCCTGCGCGTGGAGTATGCCTTTTTGCTGGCGGCCGTCATTGCGGTGGTGGACATTCTGCCGGTGCTGGGCGTGGGGACGGTGCTGGTGCCGTGGGCGGTGGTCGAGTTAATCCGGAAGGATTACCGCCTGGGTGTGGGGCTGTTGATTTTGTATCTGGTGGTCACGGTCCTGCGCCAGATCATCGAGCCCCGGCTGGTGGGGCAGAGTCTGGGGCTGCACCCGCTGCTGGCCCTGGCGGCGGGATATGCGGGCTGGCGGTGCCTGGGAGTGCTGGGCATGGCGCTGGGGCCTGTGCTGGCCCTGTTGGCCAAGGGAGCTTTTTTGCTGCTGCGCCGTCCCCGGGCCGGCGCGGAAGGGAGCGGGGAAGGGGAAAAACCGGAAAAGTCGGACTGAGGCGAGAAAATGTTCCAAAACGGTTGCAATTTGTGTGCAGATATGTTATAATAAAGTGTCTTGCATTTTTTTTGACTGCGGGACGAATCAACCGGAGGGCGCACCCGCACGGGCGCCCCTTCCTTCCGAAAGGATGGTGGAATCGATACTGAAAACAATATTCACCCCTGTTGTGGACTATTACCGGGACCTGCGCTGGTCCAATCTGCGCTCCCGCAAGTACAGCCATTTGCTGCTGGCGCTGTACTGGCCGGTTTACGGGCTGGTCTTTCTTTCGCTGGAGCGGCTGCTCCCGCTGCTGTTTGACATTCAATATCATGAAATTTCCTGCGCGCTGGACGCTTACATCCCGTTCAATGAGCTGTTTGTCATTCCGTATTACTACTGGTTTGTGTTCCTGGCGGGCTTCGGTGTATTCTGGCTGCTCTACGAGCCCGATGTTTTCCGGCAGTGGATGTGGGCCATTATCCTGACGTATTCTTCCACCGTTGTCATCTATCTGGTTTACCCCAACATGCAGGCCCTGCGCCCGGCTGAGTTCCCGCGGGACAACATTCTGACCGATATTGTGCGTGGACTGTACAATTTTGATACCAATACCAATGTCTGCCCCTCTATCCATGTGCTGGGATCGATGGCGGTCTGCTTTGCCGGCCTGCACAGCCGGTTGCTGCGCGGCTGGGGGTGGAAGGTCTTTTTTGTGGTGTCCACGGTGCTCATCAGTCTGTCCACCGTATTTCTCAAGCAGCATTCCATCATTGACGTCTACGCGGCGCTGGCCGTAGGGGCGGTGTGCTACGCGCTGCAATACTGGGTGGCGCCGCGCATCTGCGCCCGCCGGGCCGAGCGACAGCAAATCTGAAAGGAGCGACAACCGGGAAATGCCGTTTCTTAAAAGCGTACTGTATGTTCTGATCTGCGGTGTGGCCTCGCATTTCATCGGGGAGGCGCTGCCCCGGCGATGGTTTCACCACGATCGCATCCCCTTTCGCCCCTGGAAATGGGAAAAGGATGGGGAGATTTATGAAAAAATCCGCATCCAGGACTGGAAGGATCACATGCCCGATATGAGCCGCGTGCTCAAGGATATGGTGCCCAAGCGCGTGGGAATGTGTCCCACCTCGGAGCAGGTGCGTGTGCTGATTCAGGAAACCTGCGTGGCTGAGGCAGTTCACGTGGCGCTGTGTCTGGTGGCGCCGGTGATTTGGCTGTTCTGGCGCAGCGGCATAGGGATTTTTCTCAGCTGCCTGGTGATTGTGTGCAACCTGCCGTTTATCTGGATTCAACGCTACAACCGGCCCATGCTGGTCGCTTTCGCACAGCGGCTGGAGGCCAGAGAGGAGAGAAAACGCCATGCGTGTGCTGATTCTGTCGGCTAATACCGGGGGCGGGCACAATTCCACCGCCGGCGCCCTGGCAGAGCAACTGGAAAAAATGGGCGTGGAGTTTGAGATCGCCGACGCGCTTTCGATGATATCCGAAAGGGTCTCTCAGTTTGTCAGCTGGGGGCATTCGTATGTCTACCGGCACCTGCCCAGCCTGTTCGGGCATGTGTACCGCTACGAGGAGCGGCACCCCGCAAAATTCATCTACGAGCAGTGCGCCAAGGGCGCGGAGGCCCTGCAGGAAAAGCTGCGGGCGGGGGGCTATGATGCGGTTGTCTGTGTGCATGTGTTTTCCTGCATGATGATGACCGAGGTGCGCCGGCGCTTCTGCAACCTGGTGCCCAACTACTTTGTCGCAACCGATTACACCTGCAGCCCCGGTGTGACCGAGCTGCGGGCGGATGTGTATTTTATCCCGCACCGGATGCTGTTTGGCGAGTTTGTGCGCGGAGAGGTGGCCGCCGACAAAATGTTTGCCACCGGGATTCCCATCCGGAGCGAATTTTACAGGACCGTTGACCGCACCGAGGCCCGGCGGGCCCTTGGCCTGCGCGAGAACGGCCGGCTGGCGCTGCTGAGCTGTGGCAGCATTGGCTGCGGGCACCTCAACCGGCACGCGCTGCTGCTGGCCGCCGAGCTGCCGGCAGATTGCTCGCTGGCCGTGCTGTGCGGCAAAAACGAAAAGCTGTACGCCCAGCTGGAGCCCTATCGCTCCGAGCGGCTCGCGGTGGTGGGCTTCACCTCGCAGATTCCGCTGTACATGTCGGCCGCCGACGTCTATCTGACCAAGCCCGGCGGACTGATGACCACCGAGGCGATTGCCAAAGGCCTGCCGATGGTATTTGTGGACGCCGTGCCGGGGTGCGAAACCCGGAACTTTGAGTTTCTCACCGCCCGCGGCGTGGCCCTGGGCGCGAAAAACTGGAAACAGGCCATCTCGATGACCGCCGAGCTCCTGGCCAAAGAAGAGCTGGCCGAGCAGATCCGCGCCGCCATGGTCTCCTTCCAGACCGGCGTCGCCACCGAGCAAATCTGCCGCTATATTGTAAAAAGAGGATAGCCTCCGCTGAGTAAGAGTTCCGCCAGAGTGGAAGACCTTGGAGGGACCCGCCTGTTAAGGTTCCCACCGATGGAGAAGACCTTGGAGGGACCCGCCTGTTAAGGTTCCCACCGATGGAGAAGACCTTGGAGGGGCCCGCCTCTTAAGGAGAGGCCGGTCCCTCCAAGCCTCCCCCGGCGAGACCTTCCCC
>CALWQR010000132.1 GCA_944383705.1 uncultured Clostridia bacterium | reverse complement strand
TCACTTCAGCTCCGGGAAGGCGGTGTTTTTGAGGGAGGTAACGGTGGGATCGTCGACCTCGCGGCGCTCATCGTAGCGGAACCGCTGGTACAGGTCGAACACGGCGGCCTCGGCCGGGCTGTTCGGGGCGGAGCCTTCGATTTCCGCGGGGGTATCGGCCGGGCGGATCGGCTCGCCGCGGCGAATGCGTTCGGCAATCATATACCGGTACAGGCAGCGCAGCCGCTGGCGGCCGGTTTGCAGCTGCTTCCAGCGCGGCTGCTTTTTGCGGCGGCGGGTCTGCGCGGGTCGGCTGTCGGGGTGAAAAATGACCTTTGTACCACCGCCCAGCAGGGTGGCTCTTTTCCGGTCGCTGCCCATTCGCCCGGCAATGCGCATCCACAGCCCGGCGGCCGCGGCGGCCGCGCGCTGAAGCTGTGCAATCAGCCGGCGCCGCCATTTGGCGCGGAACAGCGTGCGCAGCAGGAGCAGCGCCAGCACGGCGCAGAGAGCCGCCAGCCCGTCCCGCAGGCCGCGCTGCAGCCGGGTCTGGGGATCTGCCAATAGTGCCCCTGTCATCAGTGCCAGCACCAGCAGGAGCGCGGCTTCCAGACGGTATTGCGGGAGCTTTTTCATGGCGCTGTTTCCTCCAGTCGGATCGGCCGCAGCCGGTAGCCCATTCTCCGCAGCGCGGCCAGGGTTTTTGCCAGTTCGTCGTCCACGCGCGTGGTGATGACAAACACATCGGTATCGGTGCGCAGCGTGGGAACAATGCGCTGCAGCATGGCGCTGATGGCAAAATCCCGCCGGGCGTAACGGTTGATGCAGGCGAACGCCTCCAGAACCCGCCGGGTGTGCAGATCCCCTCTGCCGCAGGGAATGCTGACATAGCGCAGGGCGTCCCGCGCGCAGTTGGCGGCAAAGCCCACCTCCGCGCCGCTCCTCAGCGCCTCGCAAAACAGGTAGCAGGCGTAGCTCAGTCCGCGCTCCACCAGCTCCTCCTCCCCCAGCGCCGTGCCGGCATAGGTGAAAAGGTCCAGGAAAATCATGGCGTCATCGTTGCGGGAGGAGTCGTAGCTGTTGCACACGTAGCAGGGGACGCCGCCCGCAAGGGCACGTGCCGAAGCCTTGAAGTTGACCGAGCGCAGGGGCGCGCCGCTGTGGTAGGGGCGGATGCCCGAGACGAAGAGGGGATCCTCCAGATATTTTCGCCCGGCCAGCACGTTGCCTGCCTGGCAGAGCTCGTCGGACGGCTCCACACGCATCCGGCGGATGTCCGGATAGGCGAAAAACTCCACCGTGTCCGAAAACACAAACTCGTTTCTGTGATAGACAATCCGTGCGGTCTGCAGCAGGTAGCGGTCCCGCCGGTCGGCACGCACGGTGTGCCGCTTTTGCACGGTGGAAAGGGGAGGGATGAAAAAGATGCTGGTTACGGTCTCGCCCTCGGTGCAGGGTTGGCCGTCCACCGTCAGTCCGGCGGGCAGAAAAAACTCCACGCGGACCGAGAACAGGGGGAACCATGTGTAGTTGCGGATTTGTTCGGTCAGCTCCAGCTCCTCGCCGGCAAATACCCCGGTTACCGAAACGCTCCGGCGGTAGCCCACGCGGGACAGCGCCCGCAGCTTGAGCCGGCACCAGAGCGCCCGCGCGGCGGCCAGCAGGACGGCAAGCCCCACGGCCAGCCAGAACCAGGGGGAGAGCAGCAGCCTCAGCAGGAATCCGGTCAGCGCGTTCCAAAAGCCGCCCATCACCCGGCTCCGAAATCGATGTCCTCGCTGGGCACCGGCGTGGCATCCAGCACCGCGCGCACCAGCTCCTCCCCCTGTCCGCTCTGCCGGAAAAAGTCGTTCCGGAACACCAGGCGGTGCGCCAGCACGGGGACGGCCGCGCGTTTGACGTCGTCGGGCAGCGTCCAGTCCCGCCCCTGCAGGGCGGCCCAGCCCTGGGCAACCTGCACCAGTGCAATCATGGCGCGGGGACTGGCGCCCAGCGCCACGTCCCTGGCTGTGCGGGTGGCCTCGCAGATTTGCGCGGCATAGTCCAGCAGGTCGGGATGTACGTACACCTGCTCCAGCTCGGCCCGCGCGGCTGCCACACAGGCACTGTTGGCCGGCGCGGGCAGGGGCTCTGCCTCCTCCCGGCGGGGCGGCAGCCGTCTGGAGAGAAGCTCCAGGCTTTCCTCATGCGTGGGATAGCCCATCGGGGTTTTGAGCAGGAACCGGTCCAGCTGTGCCTCGGGCAGCTCAAAGGTGCCCTTGGCTTCCACGGGATTCTGTGTGGCAATCACCATAAACGGCTCGCGCAGGGGATATGTGACCCCGTCCAGCGAGACCTGGTGCTCCTCCATGCATTCCAGCAGGCCGGCCTGGGTTTTGGGCATGGCGCGGTTGATTTCATCAACCAGCAGAATGTTGGTAAAAACCGGACCGGGAATGAAGCGGAATTCCGATTGCTTCAGGTCGAAAAAGTTGACCCCGACCAGGTCGGAGGGCAGCATATCCGGTACGCACTGCACCCGCCGGAACTCCAGCGAGAGCGCCCGGGCAAACGCTTTAGCCAGCACGGTTTTGCCGGTGCCGGGCACATCGTCAATCAGCATATGCCCGCCGCACAGCAGCGAAATGACGGCCAGCGAGGCCACTTCCTCTTTGCCGACAATGGCCCGCCCCACATGGGCGGCGACCGATTGCCGGACGGTTGCAACGGCGTCAAACATGGCGGTCTCCAATCTGCGCTTGCCGCGCCGGTCAGAAGCGGACGCGGTTCTGATAGTGTGTGGGCAGCCCCTCCCGCCAGAGGTGCCCGTCGTTGGCCAGCTCCAGCACACAGGGGGCAAATCGTCCGGGCTCCTCCGGGAATTCAATGACGGTCATGCCGGTGTGTCCCATGTCAAAGTGCGTGCTGAACAGGGGGTAGGGAATGTCCAGCACCCAGCTCAGAAAAGCCTGACCGAAGCCCTGGTGCGCAAACAGCGCCACCCGGAGGCTGCTGGGGTGCTCGGCGTCCCAGATGCCCTCGTCGGGCAGATGCCGGTAGCCCAGCGAGGCGAACAGCGCGTCGGTTTCCTTTGCAATGCGCCGGATCCCCTCGGCGTAGGACGTGTCGGCAAAGGCCGGGTGATGGAACCAGTCGGCGCCCAGTGCCCGGACCTCGGGGGAGTTGAGTAGCCGCCGCATCCCGGCGTTCTGAAAAAGCCAGCTGCGTCTGCCGTCCCCGTCGGTGTAGCTGAGCTGGTCATAGGCCAGCTGCTCGTGGCACCAGTCCAGCACAACGGGCTCGCACTTGAGCAGCTCGCAGGTGGGCCGGGCGGTTTGCTGTGCGCGGACCGAGGAGGACGCATACACGCGGTCCAGCCCGAACTGCGTTAGCCGGTGTGCCAGCGCCTCGGCCTGGCGCTGTCCCAACGGAGTCAGGGAATCGGGTCTGTAAACCGGGTCCCCGTGGCGGAGATAAAAGAAGAGCATGGGTCAGACTTCCTTTCCGGACAGAATTTGAAATCTTCAGCGCGACGCGCTGCGGCTGCGCCCCGGCAGCGGCAGTATGCCGCGCCCGGCCAGCAGTATCCCGATGACCGATGCTGCCAGGCATTTGATCAGGTCAAAGGGGAGAAAGGGAATGACGCACACCGCCAGCCCCTGCAGGAATGTGACACCGGTCAGCAGGCAGTATTGCAGGGTCCCCAGCGCGTAGCAAACGGCCACGCCGGGGAGCAGGGAAAGCACCGTCCATGCGATTCCTACCCACCTGTTGCGGGCCCGGACCGCTGCGCGGCACAGAAAACCGCCCGCGGCCGAGACCAACGGATAGGACCAGAGATAGCCGCCGGTCGGCCCCGCCAATGCCGGAAAACCGCCGACCCCGCCGGCAAAAACCGGCAGACCGATAAGCCCCAACGCCAGAAAAACCAGCACCGCACAGGTGCCCTGCAGCGGGCCGAGCAGTACCCCGGCCAGCAGTACGCCAAACAGACCGAGCGACACCGGAATCGGCCCGATGGCAACCGAGACCGGCGAGAGGATGCAGAGCAGGGCAGCTGCCAGGGCGCAGCGCGTCATCAGGCGCAGACGCCTGCGGGAAACCGAAACGGCCGAGCTGCCCCGAGCCCCCTCCGGCCTGTTCTCCGAGCCGTGTTTGCGGAACATCATGCCCCACCTCCTTCTGTTCCCCTCATCCTTTCCAAAACCATACCATAGTATACCACACAACTATTAACAAATCATGAACTTCCTCAAATTTATTCCTTGAGAGAGTCCACCGTTGGGAAAGACCTTGGAGAGCCCCGACTGAGAAGATTTCCACCAAAGGAGAAGACCTTGGAGGGACCCGCCTAGGAAGGCTCCCCCGGGCGGTACAGACCGGGCAACTTCTTGCATCTTTTCCGTCATGCATCGCAAGCCGTCTACAAGCGTAGCTTGTTGCAATAAGGGTCAACTATAGCCATCAACGGCTTACTCGCCTGACGAAAAATCTGCTTCGGATTTGCCCGGCCCGTCCCACCCGGTGAAGCCTTTCGGAGAGGCCGGTCCCTCGGGGGCCTCCCCCGGCGAGGCCTTCCCCGGCGCAGGCCCCCATCATTGCATACGGTATGCAAAATACGGTATGCCCGGGGGCTCGCGCCGGGGAATTTCGTTTGGGGGCGGATGGAATAATTTGCAATGTGCAATTAGCAATTAGCAATGAGCAATGAGCAGTGGCCAGTGGTCGGTGGCCCGTCAAAAGCAAGGGCAAAAGCTGATATGTTAC
>CALWQR010000131.1 GCA_944383705.1 uncultured Clostridia bacterium | reverse complement strand
GGTACATTCGTTTCAGAGTCTGGGCGCGGTGGACGGGCCGGGGCTGCGCTACGTCATTTTTTTGCAGGGCTGCCCGTACCACTGCCCATGGTGTCACAATCCCGACACGCAGAGCCTGTCCGGGGGCAGCGAATACGCAACAGAGGAGCTGGTCGCGCGGGTTTCGCGCTACCGCAGCTATTTTGACGCATCGGGCGGGGGGGTGACGCTTTCGGGCGGCGAGCCGCTGGTGCAGCGGCGCGGGGCGGCCGAGCTCTTCCGGGCGCTGCATGAGGCCTCCATCCGCACGGCGCTGGACACAGCGGGAATGCGGCCGGACGCCGGGGTGGAGGCGCTGCTGGCCCACACCGACACGGTGCTGTGCGACCTGAAATTCCCGGACGACGCGCGCTACCGTGCGCACATTGGCCTGCCGTTGCAGGACGTATTGGATTTTCTGGCGCTCTGCGGGCGGATGGGCAAGGAGGTCATCATCCGGCACGTGGTGGTGCCCACCGTGACCGACTCGCCCGAGAGTGTGCGCGCCATCTCGGCGCTGGCGCGCAGCGTACTGCGCGAGCCGAAAATCGAGCTGCTCCCCTTCCGCAAGCTCTGCGAGGCGAAATATCAGAAGCTCGGCATCCCGTTCCCGGCCGCGCACCTGCCCGAGTGCAGCCCCGAGACCATCCGGGAGCTGCAGCAGTATCTGTAAGGGGCGGCGCCCAACGCCATCCGGGAGCCGGGGCGGCAGCCCTCAGGGCGCGCCGCGCGGCGATTGTCTATGTCCGCCGCAGGCCGCAAACCCAAAGCTCCGCTCCGGCACACCGGATCCCGGCACACCGGATCCCGGCATACCGGATCCCGGCACACCGGGCTCCTCCGGCGCACGGCGCGCAAAAGCCCGCCCGCCGTCACGCACAATTGCGTGGCGGCGGGCGGGCCTGTTTGCCGTTACTCTTTGTCTGCCTCCTGCTCTGCGGCCTGCTCCACAATGCGGCTCAGCAGCTCCACGTACTCGCGGAAGGCGGCGCGCCCCTGCGCGGTCAGCGTGCAGGTCGTTTGCGGCCGCCGGCCAACAAAGGCCTTTTCCACGGTTACATACCCCCAGCCCTCCAGCCTGGCAATCTGCACGCTGAGGTTGCCGTCGGTGGCCTGGGTGATGGATTTCAGTTCGGCAAACGATTTCCGCCCCATAATCAGCGCGCTGACAACCATCAGCCGCAGCCGGGACTGAAATGCCTCGGGTACCTGCTCCAGCTCCAAAATCCACCCCCCTTTCTCGTTATGGTTCCGCCCGCGGGAGCCCGGCGGGGGCAATCGCATCCGCCGGGCGCCGTTTGCCCGACGCGCTGTTTGATGAGTCCCGGTCGCCCGGCTTTCCCAGCCGGTGCAGAATCAGGCAGGTGCAGGAATGGGCGGCAAAGGATTGCCGCGTTGGTCTTCCCTGCTTCCTATGATGTGTTGCCGGTTACTGCTGCGCGCTAATTTTTCTGGTGTCGGATGGCCTGCGCCAGCACGTAGGTGCAGAATGCGATGACCGCCATAAACTCCAGCCAGTAAAGAATCAAGGAATTGCGAATCAGGTACCCCAAGACATATGTGTTCAAAAGGTACAGGAATACGACAGCGCCGACTGCAATGCCAAGGTAGATACAGATGCGCAGAACCCATCCGCGTATGATGTTGCGATTCATAATTATCTCCCTCCTGATGTTTCGTTTGTATGGTAGTGGAATTGACCTGCACAGGAATGGGCCGTAAAGGATGAGCCCGGGTGGTCAGACCGTCCGGTCCGGCCGCGCCCGCAGCTCTGCCCGGCGTCTGCTGCGGCGCCGCAGCAGGCCCAGCCCAAGGGCTGCGGCGGCCAGCAGAATGGCAATGCGTGGTTTCATTGGCCGTCCTCCTTTCGTTCCGGGGCGGGGACGCTGTCCCCGGGCGCCGGGCTGCCGGCGTCCTCTGCCGCGGTGTTCTCCCCGCCTGCGGGGGCAGCCGTTCCCTGCCCGGCCGGCTGCCCGGCCTCCGGCTCGGTCCGCACCGGCTTTTTGTAGCGGTAAAGGAACCATCCCCCCAGCCCCAGGCCGATGGCCGGGCAGATCATGGCCCATACCATTTCCACCGAGAACCAGTGCGAGAGCAGCGTGTAGGCCGCAAGCTCCCCGTTCTGGTCGGCCGCCGATACCCAAACCAGCGATATGATGTAGGCCGCCAGAAAAATAATCGAGAGAACCTTCCAATCCTGCGAGTCCAAAAAGAAGCCCGTCATCGCCAGCCCGACAAAAAACATCAGCTGTTCGGCCAGCCACAGCAGCATCATCACCGCCTGCTGCGCCTCGGTGTTCATCCGGAACGACGTCACCGACATGCACGCCAGCGCAACCAGCGGCATCAGCAGCAGGGCATAGCCCCAGGCGTCGTACAGGTACAGCGTATAGTTGTTGTCGGTCCTGCGCAGCCCCCACCGCCAGACCAGCCAGCACACGCCAATCGCCACGTATACCAGGTGGTAGACCCACAGGACAATGCGGTCGGCCCTGGCCGTGTCGGCTCCGGATACAAACCAAAGCAAATATGCTCCCATCACCGCCAGCTGAATGCCGCCGTACAGGAAAAACAGTGTGGCCAGCCGCTTCATCTGCACCCGGGATTTGTCCATGGTCTGCCGGATGAGCGAGAGATCGCTGACTGCGCTTTGCAGGTTTTCGTTCATCGTTCTCTTCCTCCTGTCTGTTTGCCGCCGGGGAGCGGCCGGCGCGCCTGGGCGGCGGCCGCCACGGTGGGGCGCGGAGCGGTTGCTTCTGCCGGGGGCTCCCCCGGCCAACACGCTGGGGCCGGATGGCCCTGCGGCCGGGAGCATCCCCGGCGGCCGCCCCGTCCCCCTCCCGGCCCCTGCCGGACAGGACCGCCTGCCTTCCCCGGTTCACTTTATATTATAAAGTACTTTACGCAATTTGTCAACCCCTTTTCCGAAAAAAACCAAAAAAATTTTTGTCCGGCCTATTGACAATCACGTGATTGTGTGGTATAATCATATTACCAAACCCGGCAGCCATGGCGCCGGGTGCGGAATTTTTTGCTGTCTGTATATATTAAAAGGAGAAAAAAGAAATGCAACTGCAACTGTCACAAAAAACCCGGTCGGTCCTGCGCGTGGTGGGCTCGGTGCTGCTGGCGCTGGTCATCTGCGCGGCCGTCTACTACTTCATGCTGCCGCCGCTGAACGTCTTCAGCACCGAATTCTGGGTATATCTGTTCCTGGTGCTGGCGGTGTTTGCCATCTGCCTGGGGGTGTTCAACCGCGCGTGGTTTGCCCGGCTGAACACGGGACGCGGGAACCCGTCTGTGCGCCGTCCCGCGGCGGCCTCCCAGCCTCAGCCCCCGGTCTCCCCGCTGCGCGCCGGCCGCTTTGCGCATATCTTTGTCTGGCTGATTCCGGTTCCCCTGGCCGTCCTGCTGCTGGGGCTGCTGTTCTCCGCGCCGCTGTTCCATGCCAAATCCTATGCCGGCGTGGTGACCGTGGAGCAGCGGGAGTTTGCCGCCGACATGCCCGAGACCACGCAGGTGACCAACATTGCGCTGATGGATTCCGACTCCGCGCGCATTCTGGGCAACCGGATGCTGGGCGCGCTGGCCGACGTGGTGTCGCAGTATGTGCCGGGCGTGGATTACACCCAGATCAACTATCACGGCAAGCCCATGAAGATTGCCAACCTGGAGTACGACGGCTTTTTCAAGTGGATCAACAACCGCGGCCACGGCATTCCGGGCTACATTATGGTGGACCCGATTGCCAACACTGCCGAATACTGCGAGCTCCCCGCCGGTATGCGCTATACCGACAGCGCCTACTTTGGTGAGGACCTGACCCGCGCCCTGCGGATGCGCTATCCCACCAAAATCTTCGGCCGGATGAGCTTTGAGGTCAACGAGCAGGGCGAGGTCTTCTGGATTGTGGCCTGCGAGGCCCCCCGTGTGGGGCTGTTCGGCGCGATGGACGTCAACGAGGTGATTATCTTCAATCCCGTGGACGGCAGCAGCCGGCTGTATCCGGTTTCCGAAACCCCCGCGTGGGTGGACATTGTGTTTGACGGAGACCTTGCCTGCCAGAAGTACAACTGGTACGGCACGCTCTCGGGCGGATTTTTCAACAGCATCATCGGCAACCGCGGCTGCACACGCACCACTGCGGACTATGGCTATGTGGTGCTGGGGGACGACGTGTGGTATTTTACCGGCGTGACCTCGGTGACCTCTGACGAATCCAACATCGGCTTTCTGCTGACCTGTGCGCGCACCGGGGAGTACCGCTTTTATCCGGTCATCGGTGCGGACGAAAACTCCGCCATGGGCGCCGCCGAGGGCGAGGTGCAGGAAAAAGAGTACCGCGCCTCCTTCCCCTCCCTGGTCAACATCGCCGGCGAGCCGACCTATATCATGGTGCTCAAGGATGCCAACGGGCTGGTAAAGCTCTATGCCCTGGTCAACGTGCAGCAGTATACCATGGTCGCCACCGGCGAGACGCAGTCGGCCGCTATTGCCGCCTATACCAATCTGCTGACGCAGAACGGCGTGGTCTCCCAGCCCCCCGCGACCGGCGAGGAAGCCGTATTTACGGTTGCCGACGTCCGCTATCTGAATCTGTCCGGCCAGACCCAGGTCTATCTCACCGCCGACACCGGCGAGGTCTACCGCGTTGCCTTTACCCCCGCCAACGAGGCCCTGGTCTTTGTCGCCGCCGGCGATACCCTCCGCGTCACCTATACCACCGAGTCCTCCGGCATCCGTGCGGTCTCGGCATGGGAGAAAGCTTCGGCGGAGGGGTAAGACCTTG
>CALWQR010000130.1 GCA_944383705.1 uncultured Clostridia bacterium | reverse complement strand
TCGGGGGCCTCCCCCGCCCAGACCTCCCCGGCACAGGCCCCCAGTTTTGCATATGGCATTGCAAATGCGATATGCCCGGGGGCCCGCGCCGGGGAATTTCTTTTGGGGGAGGATGAATTTTTGAAATTTGCGGATGGGCGCGTTTCCGGGACCATCCGCCGCGGATTTTCAGAGGTCAGGCAAACCGCTCGTTAAAAGCTTCCCTTGTGTAAAGGGAGGTGGCACGCGATAGCGTGACGGAGGGATTGTAATACAGAGAAAGCATAAGAACAATCCCTCAGTCAGCTTCGCTGACAGCTCCCTTTACACAAGGGAGCCTTTTTAGCTTCTGCGCCGCCCTCTACCAGTCACAGTCCTCTTGAAGACGAAAATCATGGAGGGACCCGCCTGGGAAGGCTCCCCCGGTCTGTACCGCCCGGGGGAGCCTTCCAAGGCGGGTCTCTCCAAGGTCTTTTCCGGCGGCATCTATCTCCCCCCGGGCGGACGGCGGCCGGGGAAGTTCTCGCAAGGGGAGGTTTGGAGGGGACTGCCTCTCCGGGGGAGGCGGCCCCTCCAAGGTCTTCTTCCCCAGCGGGGTCTATCTCTATCCGATATTGTATTATTTGTCCATAAAAAATTCGGTTATTTGCTTTTGTTTGTTCATATATCGGAACTTTTTGTATGCTTTGCACAAAAAAGGTCAAAATCGGTTGACTTTCCGGGGAAGGGGTGGTATAATACGCAAAACATCGGCAAACCGCGCCGCGCGCGGGGTGACCGGGGCAGTCAACGTCAACATGTGCAAAGGAATGCCATGCCATGAACGCACCGTTTCTCACCAACCAGATGCTCAGTGACGAGCAGATCCGGCTTATCGGATCGCTGACCGGGGAACAGGAACAAGCGCTGTTTGTGATTGTGGGGGAAATTTCCACCGCCGCCCGATACAGCTGCAGCCTGCTGATTCTCACGCCCACCCGCCTGATTTCCTATGACGCCGGCAAGGGGGCCCTGCAGGCCGAGCTCCCCTTTGCCGATATTGCCGAGATATATAATAAAAGAATGTACGGCAACGGCATGATGCGGGTGCGCCGGCGGGACGGCACGCTGTGCAACGTGTTCCGCTTCACCTTCACCATTGCCAGCCTGTGCGACGCCGCGGCCAACTTTGTCACCGCGGTGACCTCGGGGGAGGAGAGCGTGCAGGAGGCTCTGGGAGCCGTGGAGGCCACCTTTGAAAAGCAGCTTTCGGTCTGTCCCAAATGCGGCCGGGTGCTCTCCTCGCCGGGCAGCCCCTGCCTGCACTGCATGAACAAGGGCAAGCTGCTGCGCAAGCTGGCCAAGTACCTCAAGCCCGAGACCGCCGTGCTGATTGTTTCGGTCATCATCTCGGTGGTTACCACCGCCATTGCGCTGGTGCCCCCGCTGCTGACCCGCCGGCTGGTGGACGACATTCTGCCCAACCGCAGCCGCGACATGCTGCTGGCGGTCTCCATCCTGCTGATCTGCATCAACGTTGTGCAGTATGCGCTCAGCGGCATCCGCGGCTACATGCTGCGCGTGTCGGGGGATAAAATTGTGGCCCGCATCCGCTGCGAGGTCTACGAAAAGGCCCAGTATCTGCCCATGCGCTTTTACGACAAGACCTCCACCGGCGCGGTGATCAACCGCATCAGCGGGGACACCGCCACGCTGCAGGCCTTTATGCTGCGCATCACGCAGGAGGTGGTGGTGCAGTTCTTCAAGCTGATTGGCATTGTGATTGTCATGCTCTGCATCAACTGGAAGCTGACCCTGTTCTCGCTCTTCCCGGTGCCGATTGTGGTGGTCGGTTCGCGCATCTTCCGCATCAAGATCGCTCCCTTCTACCGCCGCATCTGGAAGCGGTCCTCGGCCGTCACCTCGGTGCTGACCGACACGATTCCCGGCATCCGCGTGACCAAGTCCTTCACCAACGAAAAAAAGGCGACCGAGCGCTTTGCAGAGCGGGTGGACGACTGGCGCGTAACCGACTCCAAGGCCGGCAAAATTCTCAACGCCTACCCGGCGATTGTCAACTGCCTGATTGCCTGCGGCTCGGTGGTCATCTGGAGCCTGGGGGGCAACCTGGTTATTGACGGCATGGAGGGGACCGTGGTCGGCAACATCTCGGTGGGTCTGCTGGTCTCATTTATTTCGTATGCTTCGATGTTCTATGAGCCGGTCAACTTCTTTGCCAACCTGTCCGACTCCACCCAGAGCGCCCTGGCCTCGACCGAGCGCATCATGGACATTCTGGACGCAGAGCCCGAACACGACTTCGGCAAGGGCAACACCGGCGCCGACATGGGCGGACGCATCGAGTTCCGCAATGTCAACTTCTCGTTTGACCGCACCAAAAAGGTGCTCAAAAACATCAACCTGACCATCGAGCCGGGCGACATCGTCGGCATTGTGGGCACAACCGGCTCGGGCAAATCGACCCTGATCAACCTGTTGCTGCGTTACTACGACCACTATGAGGGTACGATTATGGTGGACGGTGTGGACATCCGTCAGATCGACATGCAGTACTACCGCTCGCACATCGGATACGTGCAGCAGGAGCCGATGATGTTCTATGACACGATTTACAACAACATCGCCTATGGCGACGACCGCTACTCGGTCGACGAGGTCATCAACGCGGCCGACATCGCCAACGCGCACGAGTTCATCGTGCGGCAGCCCGACGGCTACGACTCGGTGCTGGGCGAGCGGGGCGTGGGGCTTTCGGGCGGCGAGCGGCAGCGGCTATCGATTGCGCGCGCCATGCTGCGCAACCCCAAAATGCTGGTGTTTGACGAGGCGACCGCCTCGGTGGACTCCGAGACCGAGCACCTGATTCAGGAGGCCATCGAGCATCTGATCAGCGGACGGACCACCATTATGATTGCGCACCGGCTCTCCACCCTCTCCAAGGCCAACAAGATTGTGGTGGTGGACAACGGCAGCATCATTGAATGCGGCACGCCGCAGGAGCTGATGGAGCAGAAGGGCAAGTATTATCGCCTCGTGCAGATCCAATCGATGTCGGATCAGGTCGCGCAGTCCCGCCGGGACGAAAACTTTGACTGAGGAGGGAAAGGAGAGAACCCATGGCACGCATTTATGTGGACCGCTACAACGGCAGAATCGAGCGGACCGACCTTTACCGCGTCCGCCTGACCATGAAAAAGGGCGGTGTGTATGAGGATCTCGAGCCCCGCCGCCTCTTCCCGATTACCAACCAGACCATGTTCATCACGCTGCTGGACAGCAACGAGCGCGAGGTGGGCTTTGTGCGCGATTTTGAGGAGCTGGACGACAACAGCCGCCGGGCACTGGAGGAATGCTTTGCCGAATACTACATGATTCCCAAAATCTCCCGCCTGCTGGAGTGCGAGGACAAATTCGGGTCGCTGAAGTGGACGGTGGACACCGACTACGGCCGCGTGACCTTCCGCATCCGCAACCGGCACAGCGACATCAAGCGCCTCGGGCACTCCAACCGCATCATCATCCGGGATTCCAACGACAACCGCTACGAGATTCCCGACTGCACCGACATGGACCCGCACAGCATACACCTGCTGTTCTCCTATCTGTAGCCCGCCCGCGGCGCCCCGGCTATCCTGCCGGGGCGCCGCTTTCCGGCCGGGGTACGGGCAGATGCCGGAGCTTATGCCGCTGCCTTCCCCAAAACCGTCCGGAACCGTCCTGTGGCCGGCGCTTTCCGGCCGGGGTGCGGGCAGATGCCGGAGCTTGTGCCGCTGCCTTCCCCAAAATCGTCCGGAACCGGCCTGTGGCCGGCCATTTTTTTGCCGGCCCGCAAAAAAATTTTTTGCAAACCTGTTGCAAAATTCCGCAAAATGGTGTATGATATATAAGATATGGTAATTTTGTGAGTGAAACGGAGGGAATATGCTGCCGTACCGATATCAGGCGGGGCGGGCAACGGTGTGGGCGCTGCCAACGCAGCGCTTTAAGGCCGGGCTGCTTTCGGTTTCCGCAGCGATGCCGATTACCCGCGAGAACGCCTGCCTGGGCCCGCTGATGCTCTCGGTCCTCCGCCGGGGGACCTGCAAATATCCCGCGCTGGCCGATGTCAACCGCCGTCTGGAATACCTGTGGGGCACCGGTCTGTCGCTGCGCACGCACTACCGGGGCAACCGGCTGGTGCTGGGGCTCTCGGCCGACCTGCTGGACCCGCGCTTTCTGCCGGCGCGCATGTCCGGGCTGACCGAGGGGGTGCTGGACCTGATGTGCGAGATTCTCGGTCACCCGGCGCTGGACCCGGACGGGCTGCTGCGCGCCTCCTATGTCGAAAGCGAAAAGGCGCTGCAATGCGACGCCATCCGCGCCGTGAAGAACAACCCGCGCGCCTATGCGGTCATGCGGGCCGACGCGCTGCTGTACGAGGGAGAGCCCCGCGGCCTGCCGCTGTACGGCACCGAGGAGCAGACCCTGTCGGTGACGCGGGAGGAGCTGACCGCCTACTGGCGGCGCTGGAGGGAGAGCCTGTGCCCCGACTGCTTTTATGTCGGCCCGGCCGAGCCCGGGGAGATTTCCGGCATGTTGATGGCCGCCTTTGGCGCCGCGCCCCCGGCGGACGTCGGCCTCCCGGCCGGTGACGCGGCGGGAGAGCCGGGAAGCCCCGCGCCCGGGCAGGCCGCACACAAAGGGGCCGAAGCGGCGCCCGGGCCGGCCGCACCCGGGGAGAGCGCATCCGGGGAAGCCGCGCCCGGGGAGGCCGTGACCGGAGTCCCCGCGTCCGGGCAGGCCGCACCGGCCCCGCGCCGGGTGTGCGAGACCGCGCAGGCCGAGCAGAGCCAGCTGATTATCGGT
>CALWQR010000129.1 GCA_944383705.1 uncultured Clostridia bacterium | reverse complement strand
TATCAGTCGGTCACCCGGCCCATTCTCTCCATGCTGGCCGGGGCGGCCGTCAAGATTGCGGCGGCCTATTTCCTCATCGGCATCCCCGCGGTCGGTATGCTGGGCGCGCCGGTGAGCACGTTTCTCTGCAATGCCGTGGTGGTGGGGATGAATCTTCACTTTGCCGGCCGGCTGTGCCGGACGCCCGACCTCATGCCGGTGTTTGTGCGGCCCTTTGCCGCGGCGCTGGGCGCGGTCGGGCTGGCCTACGGCGGCTATCTGGCCCTGGCTGCGCGCGTGGGGGAGCGGCCGCTGCTGACGCTGGGGGCGCTGCTGCTCAGCGCCGGACTGTATCTGCTGCTTGCCTGCCTGTTCGGCGCGGTGCGGGCCGAGGATATTCTCGCGCTGCCGGCGGGCAGGCAGATCTGCCGGGTGCTGGTCCGCCTGCGCCTGATCCGGGCGGCCGGACCGGACCCAACCCGAAAAGGAAGGATTGTATAAATACCCATGGATGAAAACAGAATTCTTGACACAACCCCCGACAGGGAGGAGGAAATCCGGGCTTTGCTGGCGCGCCGGCGCTACGGGTTTGCGGATCTGGAGGCCGTCATGCGGCTGCTGCGCGCCCCGGGCGGCTGCCCCTGGGACCGGGAGCAGACCCACGCCAGCATCCGGAACTGCATGATTGAAGAGGCCTACGAGGCGGTGGAGGCGATTGATACCGCCAATCCCGTGCTGCTGCGGGAGGAGCTGGGAGACGTGCTGTTTCAGGTCTTCTTCCACGCGCAGATCGAGGCCGAGGCCGGCCGCTTTACGGTGGACGATGTGGTCCATGACATCTGCTGCAAAATGATTCACCGCCACCCGCACGTCTTTTCGTCCTGCACGGTCAGTGACAGCGGGGAGGTGCTGACCCGATGGGAGGCCATCAAAACCGAGGAAAAGCAGCGCAACACGCTCTCCTCCCGCCTGCGCGCCGTTCCGCCGATGCTGCCGGCCCTGATGCGCGCCGCCAAGATTGTCGGGAAGACCAATGCCGTCGGGACGGCAGACCCGGCAGACCTCGTGCGGGAGCTGTGCGCCCGCGCGGAGGACCTGTGTACATCGGCCGCGCCGTCCGGCGCCCCGGCAGGGCAGGAGAGTCCTGCCGCTGCCGGCGGAGCTTCCGCCACTCCGGCGGGTGCTGATGCTCCAGCCGCCCCGGCAGTTTCGGCGGGGTCGGCGGCATCGGACGCCCAATCCGCCCCGGCCGTGCCGGATCTTCCGTCTGCCGCGCCCGCCCCGGCCAACCTTTCCGGACAGGCTTCTGCGTCCGATCTGCCTGCCACAGCCGCCCCGGCGGCTTCCGATGCCACAGCATTTTCCGGTGCCACAGCATTTTCTGATGTCGCGTCCGCCCGGGACCTTTCCGACGCCGCGGCTCCGGATGTTACCGCCCGGCTGGGCGCGCTGCTGTGGACCGCAGTCCGGCTCTCGGTTCTGCTGGGCGTGGACGCCGAACAGGCGCTCTCGGCAGCCACCGAAGCCGCCATTGCCGCCGTTGAGACAGCCGAGACCGCGGGAAAAGCCTGAGATCGCGAAACCCAAGGGAAACGCCCGGAAAATCCATCCTCCGGATGCCGGAACGCACCCCGCCGGCCCTCCTCGGGCACGCCCTCCTTTGGCAGGCCCTCCCCGGGTACACCCTTTTTCGGGCACGCTCTTTCCGGATACCCCCTCCGTGGACATGCTCACTCCGGGGATCCCCTCCCCAGGCAGGCCCTCTTCCGGGCAGGCCCTTTCTGGACACACCCGCCCCGCGTCCCTGCCCGCCGCTTCCCGGCGCCGAGCCCTCTTCATAATATGGAACAGAACACACCGGACAGATCGGATCACCGACTGTCCGGCTTTTATTTGTCCGGCGAGGGCGCGGTCGTCCCGGTTCTTGTGGGCTGGGCCGACCGACGTCCGGCCGCTTTGCGGGCCGCGCTCTGCGCGGGAATGCTTTTCGGTTCATCGGTTTTCCCGGTTGCGCATATATACCAAAAAACACGGGAAATAGTCGTCGGATTGAACAAACAAATACGGCGGATTACCGCATGAATATACGAGATGTCTTGTTTTCGGGATTGACAATTTTCCATATTTCCATTACAATAGAGTTGAGAAAACCAACGGCATCCGTCCGGAAATCATCCGCCCGGCCCATGGAATCCGGTTGGTTTTCCAATCCGAAACGAAAGGAAGGAATGCATGTGAGAAAAATTCTGCTTTTGGTTCTGATTTTCTGCCTGGTGTTGCCGCTGGCTGCCTGCGGCGACAATGGCGACAACGGAACCCCGACGGCATCGTCCGGCGGAGGGTCGCAGGGGACAGGCGACCCCTATCTCGACTCGCTCCCGTCCAGGGATTACGGAATGACGGATTTCAACGTCCTGTGCACCACCCAGACCGAGGGCTTCTACAACGTGACCACCGAGGACCAGGACCCGGTCTCCTCTTCGGTCTACGAACGGAACGCCGCGGTTGAGGCAAAATACAAGGTGCTGTTCAAATACACAGCCATGGACGGCAACTTAACCGGTCAGGACGCCTTTGCAACCGCCATCCGCACCGCGGCCCAGCTGGATCACGGATATGACCTGATTGTAGGGCAGCAGTACTATTGTCTGCCGGCGGCCACCGAGGGCAACCTGCAGGACCTCTCCGGCAGCGAGTATCTGCACTGGGATGAGGTCTGGTATTCCCCGAAAATCAACGACAATGCCAGCGTCAACGGCAAAATTTACGGCGCCAGCGGGAGCTACATCATGTCCCAGATTTCCTATGCCATGGCGACGTTTTACAACAAGGAACTCTGGGACGCCCTGAATACGGGGGATGACCTGTATCAGATGGTGCGTGACCGTGAATGGACCTATGAGCGCCTGTATGAGTATGCGGCCAATTACTACACCGATTCGGATAACAGCAACACCAAAAACGACAGCGACGTATTCGGGTACGTGTACAACGGCCACGGCATTGCGGCCTCTATCGCCGCATCGGATACCCCGATTACCACGCGCAGGGAGGACGGCAGCATGACCATCCTGGACTACTATACCCCGCATCTGGTCAATGTATTTGAGGATTATTTTGATTTTTACAACGATTCTCTGGGCACCTACCGCCGTGCGGACGACTTCGGCCCTGCCATTATGCTGGCCAGCGGCAACGCGCTGTTTGCCTGCGCACAGCTCGGTGTGATGAACGATTGCAGCGAGCTGAAGAATTCCAATTATCATTACGGCGTGCTCCCCATGCCGCTGTACGACACGGAGCAGAGCGAGTACTTCACCTACACCATGCGTTGGGAGCTGTTCTACATTCCGACCAACGCCGATTTCGAGCGGTCCTCCATTGTGCTGGAATATCTCAACTATACCAGCGAAAAGTATATCATTCCCGCATACTGGGAGGAGGCTCTCACCCTGCGCGCTGCGGATGACGAGCAGGATTCCGAGATGATGTACATCGTGCGTGACGCCCTGTGGTATGACTTTGTCACCTTCTTCAATCACGAGATTCCCATGCGCGATGCGGTCGCCAGCCAGATCAACAACGGCTCCACCCGGCTCTCCTCCTGGTGGAACAGCAACCACGATATCCTGGAGGCCAACCTGGAAAGCGTGCTGCAGCGCTACGGGACCTGACCGGCCATGCCGACCCTACACACAACAATCAAACGGAGGAAAAATCAATGAAAAAACTGGTACGCTTGCTTTGTATGCTCACCCTTTTTGCCATGCTGCTGACGCTGCTCGGCGTGATCGGAGCCGGGGCAGAGGAGACGGCGGTCCCTGCGGATGCTTCCAAATGGGACGGCGTGGTTCCGGAGGCCGACAAGGAATATGAGTTTGAAGGTTCGGGAACCGAGGAGGACCCCTGGCTGATTCAGAGCGCGGCCGACCTGGCCCAGCTTGCGGCCAACGTCCGCCTGAACGACAGGGAAACCACCTATGGCGGAAAGTTCTTTGAGCTGACCGTGGACATCGATATGGACAACAAGGAGTGGTGGGCCATCGGCGGCTGCAGAGCCGGCACTGACGGCCTCTCTACGGCGGAGACCGATGACAACCGCTACAGCTATTTTGCCGGCACCTTTGACGGCGGCAACCACAAAATTTACAACCTGGCGCTGGCCGACAGCACCGAGGTGGTGGATGAGGAGAGCGGCCAGACCCAGACCGTTGCGCTGCACCAGCAGGGCCTGTTCGGCGTGATTATGGGCGCCACCATCAAAAACATCGGCATCGAGAGCGGCGACATTCAGCTGGTCAACTCCAACCGGAGCGCCGCGCTGGTGGGCGCGGGCCGCTGCGGCTTCCTGATTGAAAACTGCTACAACAAGGCGGACGTCACGATTGACACCAACTTCAAGGCCGTATACGTCGGCGCTCTGGTTGGGCAGGTGATTGACCCCTGGAACAACAAGCACAACACCGAGCAGAACACCATTGGAATTTACAAGCAGAAAAGAATTCAGGACTGCTATAACACCGGCAACCTGACCGTGACGCTCAACCAGACCGACGGCGCCAACGAGTTCCGCATCGGCTCGATTACCGGGCAGTATGTGGGCGGTTCCCCCGAGCTGATCAACGTTTACAGCATCTGCACGGTGGACATCACCAGCAACAGCGTGGCTTCCAGCAAAACCAACCACCGCATCGGCGGCATCACCGGCGCCTTCCTGGATTCCGGCTACGCCGAGAACGTCTACTTCAAGGGCGACATTCTGTTCAAGCCCACGGTGGTCACCGATCTCTCCAAATATAACTTGGGTATTCTGTTCGGACAGGCGTCCGGAAATCTGACCGGTGAAATGCTTGACGGAACACCCAATGTCGGTTACTGCGTGACGGATGCAACCACCGCAGTGTTCACCAAGGCGGTCGGCACGCATACGGAGCCTGCCGA
>CALWQR010000128.1 GCA_944383705.1 uncultured Clostridia bacterium | reverse complement strand
AGGTCTCGCCGGGGGAGGCTTGGAGGGACCGGCCTCTCCTTAAGAGGCGGGTCCCTCCAAGGTCTTCTCCATCGGTGGGAATCTTCTCAGGCGGGGCCCTCCAAGGTCTTTCCATCCGGTCAGTCTTTCCCCATATCACAACTGCCGGATAAGGCGGGCGAGGGCGGCGCCGGTCAGCTCGGCGGCGCGGACGGCCTCGCCGACCGAGTTTCCGCCGGAGCCGATTTCCAGCAGCAGGGAACAGGGAGCGAGCTCCTGGTTGTAGGATGCATTGCAGAGAGAGACCGGGCGACAGAGTGTGGGATTTTCGCTGTTGAGCGCATCCCGCAGGCGGAGCGCCAGCGAGAGATTGTTCTGCCAGCCCGGGTGCGCGGTGCCGTTCCCGTCGGTGCCGACCACGGCCATGACCTGGGCGGTAGGCTCGGCGGTCCCATCGGCCAGTGTGCGGACGTATTTCCCGCCGGAGGACAGGATGCCGTCCCGGTGCACGTCAATGACATAGCGGATGGAGGGATAGTGGCTGAGATAGGTCCGGATGCATTCGGCCGCGTGGCTGTAGGAGTTGCGCAGGGTGCCGTCCTCCCCGTGCAGCTCGGTGCAGTGTAGGGCGGGTACGCCGGCGCTGTTCAGGGCCTGGCACAGCGCGGCGCCGGCCGCCACCACCGTGCGCGAGACGTCCTGCGAGTAGGCGCTGTCTCCCACGGTTCCCTCCAGCCAGGCGGTGCCCTCGGGCAGATAGGCCTCCTGCGCATGCGTGTGCAGAATCAGCACCACAGGCCCGTCTGCCGGGTCAAACGTCAGCGCCCCGCTGCCGGAGGGCTCCCGCAGCGCCGGGAGATCGGGGGAGTAGACCGTTTCGTTCCGGATGTAATTTTCCCCGTATCCGGCGCAGGAGAGATCCATGGACACCACCGGCACCGCGCCCTCGGGGATCGGAGCGGGCTCGGGCTCTCCGGCCTGCCCGGAGTCCGGGGTGCCGGTTGCCGGACCGGTGTCCGCGGGTCCGTTGCCGCCGGGGTCCCCCGAGCCGTCCGGCTCCAGCCCGCCCCGGTGCAGCCATACGCTGCTCACGGCAAAGGCGGCCACCAGAATGGCGCTGCAAATCAGGAATGCCAGAAAGTGCCGGGAGTGATTGCCCAGCAGCTTCCCCAGCCGCACCCGCTCGCGCGGCGCGGCAAGCTTTTTTTGTTCCTCCAATTTTTGTCACCTGCCTTTCCGGGCGTCCCGGTGTCCGGGGGCCCGCTTCATCTTATGAGCCCGGCGGCCGGATTATGCCTGCGGGCGGGCCGTATGCGCGGGGATTGCACCCGCTGCCTCAGAGCGGGAGCTCTCCCACAAACGCGCTGCCGATGGCCTGTGCCAGCAGGTCGGATACCTGCCGGGTAATCATATCGCTTTCCTTGGGGGAGACAAAAAAGCTGCGCCCGTTTTCCAGAACCTCCCGCAGGGAATCGCTGATGTCCGCAATGCCGGCCTCCCGCAGTGCGTCGTATACCAGCGTAGAGGAGTCCACCACCATCGGCACACCCAGCGCAATGACCGGCACCCCCAGGGTTTCGGCCGTGATGGCCGTGCGGTGGTTGCCGACGCCCGAGCCGGGCACAATGCCGGTGTCCGAGAGCTGCACCGTAGAGGCCAGCCGCCGGCAGCTGCGCGCCGCCAGCGCGTCTACGGCCACCACCAGGTCGGGTCCAACCGTGCGCACGGCTCCGCGCAGCAGCTCCAGCGTCTCAATGCCGGTCTGCCCCAGCACCCCCGGTGCAAAAGCGGCCAGAGCCGAGCAGCCCAGCTCGCGGTACAGCGTCAGCTCATGCTCCCGCAGGTGGCGGGTGGCGGTCAGCTTGCTCACTGTGGCCGGCCCCAGTGCGTCGGCTGTCAGCTCCGCGTTGCCAAGCCCCGCCACCAGCACGCAGAAATCCGGGTCGGGCCGCCGGCCGGTCAGGGTCTCGGCCAGTCCGCGCAGCTCGCCCGCCAGAATGTGGGAGAGCATCCCGCTCCGCTCGCGGCTCAGATGATGAATTTTCCCGCTCTCCACGCTGACATAGGTCCCCACCGGCTTGCCCAGCGCGGACGCGGCCTGTGCCGTGCGGATGTGCAGGCGGTGGATGCTGCAGTTGCCGCTGCGCTGGATGCTTTGCTCGGCCCCCTCCACCCGGCAGCCCGCGTCCCCGAAGCTTTCAAAGGCCAAATCTGTTCTTGTATAGGCGCTCATTGCTCAAAAAATCCCCTTTCCGGTCGTTTCAAACTTAATCTGCCAAGAATTTTAACAGAATATACATTAAAAAATTCGCCAATCTATTGCAATGCAACGGCGAATCGTGTATAATATATGTATACGTATGGCGGCTTATCGCTCATCGGGATTTTTTCGAGATACGGAGGAGGTATTTCCACACCATGACAAAGCGTATTTTAGCCACTTTCTTGTGCGTGGTTCTGCTGTGCGGCACACTGTCCGGCTGCGCAAAGAGCGACGACGAGATCCCGGGTGCATACATCACCATGTACCTGACCGACGACATCTATGATTTTGACCCTGCCAACGCCTATTACAACACCGACGCCATCAATGTGCTGAGCATGATGTACGACACGCTGTTCCGCCTGGATGAGAACGGCAAGGTGAAGAAGTCGCTGGTGGACAGCTACAAAATTGTAGAGAACGAGGAAACCGACGAATATTACATCGAGTTCACCCTGAAGGAGGCCTACTGGAGCGTGCAGGACCAGGTGACCGCAAACGATGTGGTTTACGCCTGGAAGCGCCTGGTGGATTTCCGCAACGATTACGAGGCTGCGTCCCTGCTGTTTGACATCAAGAACGCACGCGCCGTCAAGGAGGGCGACGTGTCGATTGACGACCTGGGCGTGGAGGCTGTGGAGGACCGTGTGGTGCGGGTCAGCTTTGAGGCGCCCATCGACTATGACCAGTTCTTCCTCAACCTGACCAGCGTGGCCACCGCCCCGCTGCTGGAGCGCTATGTTTCCGCCAACCCGGACTGGGCCAAAAAGTCCAGCACCATTGCCACCAGCGGTCCCTTTAAGCTGGGCAGAACCTATTACGAGGAAACCGGAGAGACGGTTGCGGACGACAACGCCATGACCGCCGACGGCAGCATTGTCAGCAAATCGGACAACAAGGTGAAACGAATCTCCTATTTCTATCTGGAGCGCAACCTGTATTATTACCGGGATACCGAGCGCGATTCGCTGGACAAAACGGTCAAGCCCTATCGCCTGCTGGTAGACTGCTCCAAGACGCCCGAGCAGCTGCTGGAGGATTTCCGGAATAACCGTCTGTTCTACATCGGCAGCATTCCGCTTTCGCTGCGCACCGGCGCCGACGCCGCCTTTATTCAGGAGGAGGCGGAGGTATCCGACGCGCTGTCCACCTTTGTCTGCTATCTCAACGAAAACGCGCTGATTGACGACGGCGGCAACGGCTCCTACCTCTTTGCCAACACCAAGGTGCGTCAGGCGCTCTCTCTGGCCATCGACCGTACCGCCATTGCCCAGGCCGTGGTGTTTGCCGAGGCCGCAACCGCGCTGGTCCCCACCGGCGTGTTTGACCGCGGCACCAAGGGCGAGTTCCGCACCAGCGATCTGGCGGCCGACCTGATTGCCGCCAACGCCAACCTGGACCAGGCCCGGGCCCTGCTGAGCGAGGCCGGTATTACCCCTGCCGATTACAGCTTTTCCATCAAGGTGGCCGCTTATGACGATGTGCATGTGGCCATTGTGGAAATGGTGAAAAATGCCTGGGTGGAGCTGGGCTTCAACGTCACGGTGGAGCAGGTCTCCCCGATTGAGAACAACGACTACTTCGATCAGACCGACTCGACCCCGCCCGACGTCTGCGACGACCTCTTCATCGAGTCGCTGCAGCGCGGCAAGTTCGAGGTGATTGCGTTTGACGAGACCGCGTTCTCGGCCGACGCCTACTCGGTGCTTTCCAACTATGCCTACGCCTTCTGCGGTTCGATGTACTCTGACCCCGACCGGGATGTGTACGAGTACAGCACCCACATCACCGGCTACGACAGCGTCAGCTACAATATCTTGATGGAGGCGGTGTATTATCTGCCCTATTTCGCTACGCTGGAAAATGACGGCTCCACTGTGGGGCTGAACGCCATCTACACCACGCAGCCTTATGTGGAGTCCGCCGCTTCGGCACAGAGAAAGCTCACCGAGGCCGTGGAGCTGCTGCGCAGCGCGACCGAGGCGCTCTCCGCCGGCATTGCCACGGACGAGGAGGGTGTGGCGGCAATGAACCTGACCGCCCTGCGGACCGCGACCGAAACCCTGCGCGCCCAGGTGGAGGCAATGGAGCTGGCCGGTAAGCAGGCTGCCAAAAACATTGTTGCCGCGCAGGCCAGCGCCGAGACGACCACTGCCACGCAGACCGCCGCCAACGCCGCTTCGACCGCTGCCCGGGAAGCGCTGAGCGCCGCCGAGGCTGCCGTTGAGGCCGCCGATTCCGCCAGCACTGACGACATGACCGCCGCGCTGGAAAGCGCTCAGGCTGCCGTGACCGCGATGGAGGCCGTCCTCTCGGCCGGTGACGCCGCCGTGGCCGCTATGCAGTCCGCCGCCGCTACCGTCAGCACACAGAACCTGTATGACGCGGTGAAGGCCGTGTACGATGCCAACGGTATCACTCCCACCACCAAGACCTCCGAATGGGCCAAGCAGCGCTCGACGCTGCTGCATAAGGCCGAGGAGCAGCTGATGACCGATATGCCCGTGATTCCGATTGTCTATAACCAGAACGCGGTGCTCGTGGGGGATGATATCTCCAGGGTCAGCGCTACCTATTACGCGCCTGCCAATTTCCAGAAGACCAAGCTGAAGGACTACAAGGATTATTACTATACCGATGAGAGCTCGGGTAAAACCGAATCCATCTTCAAAAACTTCCCCGAAATCGCTTGGGATAAGAAG
>CALWQR010000127.1 GCA_944383705.1 uncultured Clostridia bacterium | reverse complement strand
CCAAATAGGCGGGCGGCGGCCGGGGAAGGTCTCGCCGGGGGAGGTTTGGAGGGACCGGCCTCTCCTTAAGAGGCGGGGCCCTCCAAGGTCTTCTCCTATGGTGGGACTCTTATCAGGCGGGGCCCTCCAAGGTCTTCTCCGGTGGCATCATTTTTCTCTCTGTTTTGCAAAATGCAACCGCCGGTTGACAAATTTCCAAGTCGGATTGCTTGCATTTTGGGCTGAAATCTGGTATACTGTATCTATCAAACGACAGAAAGAGGTACAAAATGAGCTTATCCGAAAAAATCATTCAGCTGCGCAAACGGAACGGGTGGTCGCAGGAGGAGCTGGCCGAGCGTCTGAACGTCTCGCGCCAGTCGGTTTCCAAATGGGAAAGCGGGCAGAGCGTCCCCGAACTGGACAAAATTCTGCAGCTGAGCAATTTGTTCGGTGTGACAACCGATGAGCTGATAAAAGGGGCCACTGAGCCATCTGCCGCGGAGTTCCCTGCCCCGGAGCCTGCCGCGCCGGACGGCGGCGCACCGTCGGCCGAGCCGGCCGAGGGGATCCGGGTTTCCCGGGAACGGGCGGCAGAGCTGATGTCTGCAGCCGGCCGCAAAGGCCGGCTGGACGCGACAGGCGTTGCGTTTTGCATCCTGTCACCGGTACTGTTGATTTGGCTGGGATACCGTTCCGAAGTCGGGGAACTGAGCGATGGGCTGGCCGCCGGCATGGGGATGGGGGGACTGATGATTGTTGTGGCAATTGCCGTTGGGCTGCTGATTGCCTCCGACTACCTCTGGAAGCAGGCCGCGTTCCCGTCCGGGCAGAATATTCTGCTCGATCCCGAAGCCGCGCGGATGGTGCGGGCCGCATATACCCGTCTGCAACGCCGCACGGTGGTGGTGACCGTGATTGCCGTGTCGCTGTTCATCTGCTCCCCCCTGCCCTTGATTGCCACGGCCGAGATGGGTGAGCGGTACAGCGTTCTCTCGCTCTGCTTTCTGTTCCTTCCGGTAGCGGTTGGCGTCTGGCTGTTGATTTTTGGAGGGCGCCCCGGCAGGGTTTGCCGCCGTCTGCTGAACTGCCCGACCGCCGAGGACGAGGAAGACGAGGACGCCGAGTCCGAGAAACAGACCGAAGCGCAGAAGCGGTTCAACGGCTTTTTCTGGCCGGTTGTGACGGCCGGATATCTACTGTGGTCTTTTCTGACATTTGATTGGCACCTGACCTGGATTGTCTGGCCGGTGGCCGGCTGCCTGGGCGCTGGAATTCACTCCCTCCTGCGCAACCGCCAGCGGTAAGCCCTGAAAAAAGCGTTTGCCTGTGAAAAAGCCCCCCGGGGAGCCGGTATCGTCCGGCCCCCCCGGGGGCTCGCTCCGGGAACACGCTTTCAGGCGAGCGGCTTGGAGGTCCTCTTCATCGAGGCTCTCTTCCAGGCCTTGCACAGCTCCACCTGTACGATGGAGAGCAGCGACAGGCCGGACACAATCAGCCATTGGCGCCCGGTCAGCGCGGTCAGTCCGAAGGCGGCCTGCAGGGGCGGGAGGAACAGGATACAGGCCATCAGCAGGGCGGAAACGGCAAAGGAGAGAATCAGGCCGGGGTTGATCCCCTCGGCCCGCACCCAGATCGGCGCGGTATTGGAGCGCTGGTTCAGGGCGCGCAGCATCTGAGAAAAGGCAAGCGTGCAAAAGGCCATGGTCTGCCCGGCGGCGTGGCTGCCGATGGCCGAGCCAATCCAGTAGGCGCAGATGGTCATGGCCGCCACAAACACCCCCTGGGTAATCACACGGCGCACCAGATCCTTCTCAAACAGCGTGCCGGATTTGACGGGCTTGTGCCTCATGATGTTCTTGCTGGCCGGGTCCACCCCCAACGCCAACGCGGGGAGAGTGGCCGTGGCCAGATTGACCCAAAGAATATGTACGGCCAGCAGGGGGGCGTCCCAATTGAACAGCGTTGCAAGGAAGAGGGTCAGAATTTCCGCAATATTCCCGACCAGAAGGAACTGGATCACCTTTTGGATATTGCGGTAGACGCGCCTGCCCTCTTTGATGGCGGATGCGATGGTGGGAAACCGGTCGTCCAGCAGAATCATATCGGCCGCGTCTTTTGCCACGTCGGTTCCGGTGATTCCCATTGCAATGCCGATGTCCGCCGCCTTCAGCGCCGGGGAGTCGTTTACGCCGTCCCCGGTCATGGCGGTCACCTCGCCGGTCCGTTTCAGGCTTTGAATGATGCGCAGCTTATCCGCCGGCGAAACCCGGGCGAACACTGTTGTGCCACCCACCCGGCCGTCCAGCTCCGCATCGGACATCCGGGCCAGCTCATCCCCGCAAATCACGCTGTCGCCGGAGCGGTAAATATCCAGCTCCCTGGCAATGGCCAGCGCCGTGGTCGGATGGTCGCCGGTAATCATAACCGTGCGGATGCCGGCCTGCCGGCAGGTGCGCACGGCGGCGGAAACCTCTTTCCGGGGCGGGTCTATCATGCCGGCAACGCCGATAAAGGTCAGGTCGGCCTCCAGGTCCGCACCCTCCTTTGGCGGGGCGGGCAGCGTGCGCATGGCAAAGCCCAGCACACGCAGCGCATCGCCCGCCATCGAAAGGCACAGGGCGGCAATGCGTTCTCTGTCCGCCGCGGTCATGGGGCGGCGCCCGCCGCCTGCAAGGATGTGCGTGCAAAGCGGCAGCATTTCATCCACCGCCCCCTTGGAATAGGCAACCCATCGGTCGCCCGACCGGTGCGCCGTGGTCATTCGCTTCCGGTCGGAGTCAAACGGCTGTTCAAACACGCGCGGATGCGCCTCTTCCAGCCGCTCATGGTTCAGTCCAAAGGCCTGCGCCATGTAAATCAGCGCGCCCTCGGTAGGGTCGCCGATAATCTCCCCCTGCCGGTCGGGGTCCAGGCTGGCGTCATTGCACAGGGCGGCGGCATGGACCAGCTCCCGGTAGACCTTCGGGTGGCGGGCGGCCGCCTCCTCCACAGGAGTGGGACAGCCGGCCTCAAAATCGCCGTTGACGGCGATATGCGTAACGGTCATCCGGTTCAGAGTCAGCGTACCGGTTTTGTCGGTGCAAATCACCGTGGCGCTGCCCAGGGTTTCCACGGCCGGAAGACGGCGGATCAGCGCGTTTTTCCTGGCCATGCGCTGCACGCCCAGTGCCATGACAATGGTAGCGGTTGCGGGCAGGCCCTCCGGAATGATGGAAATGGCCAGCGAAACCGCCACCAGGAATTGCGGAATGAGCGGCCGCTGGTACAGAGCGCCGATGACAAGAATCAACGCGCAGACAATCAGGCCGATGACGGTCAGCGTTTTGCCGACCGCGTTCAGCTTGCGCTTCAGCGGCGTATCGGTCTCGTCCTGCTGGTCCAGCAGCTGGGCAATGTTGCCCACCTCGGTATCCATTCCGGTTGCCACCACCACACCCACCGCGCGGCCGTGCGTGACCATTGCGGTGGCATATACCATGTTGCTGCGGTCGCCCAGCGGGCAGTCCTCGGCCAGGACCGCGCCGGCGTTCTTTTCCGCGGGGACCGATTCGCCGGTCAGGGAGGCCTCCTGCACCTGCAGGTTGACCGCCTCGGTCAGCCGCAGATCCGCCGGGACCATATCCCCGTCGCTCAGGACGACAACATCGCCGGTTACCAGCTCGGCAGCGGGAATGACGCTCTCCTCACCCAGGCGCAGCACGCGGGCGGTGGGAGCGCTCATGCTGCGCAGCGCCTCCAGCGAGGCCTGCGCCTTGGTTTCCTGTATGATGCCGATGGCAGCATTGACAATGACAATGGCAAAGATGACGGCGGCCTCGGTCCATTCCCGCAGGACGGCCGAAAGAGCCGCCGCTCCGATCAGAATCAGAACCATCGGGTCCGTGAGCTGTGCCCGCAGCATCTGCCAAACGGTTTTGGGGGCTTTCGGACGCAGCTCATTGCGCCCGTTCTGTCTGAGCCTTTCGGCAGCCTCGGCATCGCTCAGCCCCTGGGCGGAGGTTTGCAGCAATCGGCAGACCTCCCCGGGAGATTGGGTGTGCCAAGGCCTTCGTATGTGATGATCCATATCGGATGAATCACTCCTTTCCGGAATTCATATATTTCTGACCGCCAAAGGCGGGGGGTCAGCGCTGGGAAACGCAAAAAAGCATAGCCTGTCATCCGTGCGTCGGATGCAGGTTATGCCTCACAGTCAGATTCGGTTGGGTGTCCGCGTTACTTCGGTCAGCGTCGCTACTGTCGGCGTCGTCCATAATCGGGCAGTCAATCCTTTCTGCAATCAACAAAATGCGGCTTTTTGGCAAAGCCGGGTATGATTATACCGGAATCCCCCCCTTCCTGTCAACATCTTCCTCCAAATATTTTCAAAATGTTTTTCTTTCGTTCATGTCAGAGTCAAACAACGTCATCGCAACCCACGCAAAAGCATGACCGGTTGCCTTGGAAAACCCGACCCAATCATTGAGTCTGAGAAACGGAGGTTGTTGCATTTACCTTGAGAACTTACCAAAATTTTTCTCACACTAAGTGCAACTCCTGAATTGCACTGTTGCATTTACTTTGAGAATTTACTCACCGTCCTTTTTTACCGCTGCGCCCGAAAAAGACTTGACATTTCCCGCATTTTGTGATACAATAAGGGAGCGGCAATTCAGCCCCACGCAACAGGAACGCAATATTTTACATGGACTTCGGCATAAACTGCGCAAGCGGCTTTTATACACGGAGGGATATATCGGCTTCGCCGATGAACCACGCAGCGGTCATACCGAGGCGGTCTTGAAAACTTCTTGTCATAGCGGAAGCAAACTTCAAAAAAGCCTTGTATTTCCTTGACTTTCAAAATCTTTCTCCTGCGTCGCATCATTCTTTCTAACGTTTTTTCTAAAATTTTTCCCAGGTTCTAAAATTGAATACCCTTACGGAGGGATATCGAAGTGGTCATAACGAGGCGGTCTTGAAAAACTATCGTTCTGATCACATCTAACTCCCCAAAACCCTTGATTTTATTGGGTTTTTCGCACTTATTCTTGCACTTTGCGAGATGGGCATCTCGCAGTTT
>CALWQR010000126.1 GCA_944383705.1 uncultured Clostridia bacterium | reverse complement strand
CGCGCATAGGGGCCGATCAGCTCGTCCAGCCGCGCGGTGTCGGCAATGTCGCAGTCCACCGAGCAGAGGCGGTCCCGCCCGCGGTGGGAGTCGGCATACGAGAGGATTTTGTGCCCCTCGCGGTCGTAAACGCCGCGGAAGCCGACGCCGCAGCCGATGGGCCAGTTGATGGGATAGGTTCCGATGCCGAACTCCTTTTCCAGCTCGTCGAGCAGATCGAACGGGTCGCGCGCCTCGCGGTCGAGCTTGTTGATAAAGGTGAAGATCGGGATGTGGCGCATGGCGCACACCCGGAAGAGCTTGCGGGTCTGCGGCTCGATGCCCTTGGCTGCGTCAATCACCATCACCGCGCTGTCGGCGGCCATCAGGGTGCGGTAGGTGTCCTCCGAAAAATCCTGGTGCCCCGGCGTGTCGAGAATGTTGATGCAGTAGCCCTCATACGAGAACTGCATGACCGAGGAGGTGATGGAGATGCCCCGCTTCTTCTCAATCTCCATCCAGTCCGAGACGGCGTGCCGGTCGGACTGCTTGCCCTTGACCGAGCCTGCGGTCTGAATCGCGCCGCCGTAGAGCAGCAGCTTTTCTGTCAGTGTGGTTTTTCCGGCGTCCGGGTGGGAGATGATGGCAAAGGTGCGCCGGCGGTTGATTTCTTCCTGTATCGTGCTCACGTGTATGCTTCCTTTTTGGTGTAAGATTTGTGTGGGGGGAGGAAAGACCTCGAAGGGAAGGCCCCCCTTGAAAGGCGGGCCCTCCCTCCGAGCCTCTCTCCCCCGGGAACTTTCCCCGGCACAGGCCCCGGACGGGTATCGGTGCCCGGGAACCCCTGTGAAGTGGGGCCTGCGCCGGGGAAACCCGATCGGGTACAGAGGGATTGGCGGTGCTCCGCCCGGCTTCATGCGCTTTGCTTGGCGATCCGCCATTTCCCTTTTTTGAAGAGTCTTGAGGGGGTGCGGGGGAATCTTCTTCCAGAAGTTCCCCCGGAAATGTGCCCAATTTTGAGGAGGGAAGACCTCGAAGGGAAGGCCCCCCTTGAAAGGCGGGCCCTCCCTCCGAGCCTCTCTCCCCCGGGAACTTTCCCCGGCACAGGCCCCGGACGGGTATCGGTGCCCGGGAACCCCTGTGAAGTGGGGCCTGCGCCGGGGAAACCCGATCGGGTACAGAGGGATTGGCGGTGCTCCGCCCGGCTTCATGCGCTTTGCTTGGCGATCCGCCATTTCCCTTTTTTGAAGAGTCTTGAGGGGGTGCGGGGGAATCTTCTTCCAGAAGTTCCCCCGGAAACGCGCCCCGACTAACCGAAGCCGGTCAGCCCCGGAGTGGTGGTCAAGGTGCCGTCGTGGGCGATCAGGATGGCCTCAAATTCGTATGTGCCGGTCTCATAAAACCGCATGGAGGCCTCGGCGCCCATCACAAACAGGGCGGTGGAGAGCGCGTCGGCCAGCGCGCCGTCCGAGCAGACGACCGCAACCGAGGAGAGGCCGGATTCTGCCGGCATCCCGGTTTCGGGGTCCAGAATGTGGTGGTAGCGCTGCCCGCCGATGGTCACATATCGCTCGTAGTCCCCGGAGACCGAGAGCACCGAGCCGGCGGGCAGATTCAGCTCCCCCACGGTGCCGGAGGCGTTGTGCGGGTCGCGCAGCGCCACCCGGAAGGGCGCGCCGTCCGGCTTTGCGCCGAACACAGCCACACTGCTGCCGAACGAAACCAGCCCGCCCGCGACGCCCGCGCCTTCCAGCTCTTCGATCAGCATGGAGACCGCCGCCCCCTTGGCAATGCCGCCCAGGTCCAGTTGCATTCCGGCGGGCAGGGTTACGGTCGCCGTCCCGCCGGCTGCCGGACGGGTGAGCTGCAGCCGGTCGGCTCCGGTCAGGGCCAGCAGGGCGGCCAGCTCATCCGCACCGGGCAGGCGGCCCTGCTCCCCGCAGGCCTGCCAGAGGTCGGAGAGCGGGGCAAGCGTCGGGTCAAACGCGCCGCCGGTGGCAAGAGAGATTTCCAGGGCCTGCTCCAGCAGGGCAACCGTGCGGGGGTCGAGGTCGCAGAGCCCGTCCGCGGATTGGTTCAGCCGCCAGACGTCGCTGCCCGCCACATAGCGGGACCACAGCCCGTCCAGCTCGGCCAGCAGCTCCCGGCAGCGCTCCAGCTGCTGCCCGGCCAGCTCCGCATCGGGGGTATACAGCGTAACCGAGATCACCGTGTCCATCGCATAAAAGGAGGCGGTGTGTTTGACCGGTTTTCCTGCGCAGGCGGGGCAGGTTGCTCCGGCCAGCAGCACACAGAACAGCAGGAGGACGGACAGGCGGCAGCGGCCCCCGCGCCGCTTGATGCGGCCGTCGGGACTGCCTTTTCCCGCCGGGAAGGTTGGTTTGTCTGCTCTTCTCACGGCTGCAGGCTCCTTTGCAGGCGGGGTACCGAGAGGTTGAGCAGCAGTCCGGTCAGCCCGCCCGACAGCAGCGCGCAGAGCAGCAGAACCGGCAGGTAGGAGAGGAAAATCTCCAGGCCGAACAGGCAGGCCGCAGCCAGCAGCTGCCCGAGGTTGTGCGCCGCGGCGCAGAGTACCGAAACGCCGAGATAGCTGCATCTGCGCAGCAGACGCCCGGCCAGCAGCAGCGCGGCAAACGAGAGCAGCCCCCCCGCCGCCGAGAAAAACAGCGAGACAGCCGAGCCGAACAGCAGCCCCATGAGCAGAATGCGCAGCGCCGACACCGCGGCCGCCGCCCGCGGGGAAATCAGCGCAAACACCAGCACGGTCACGGTGTTCGCCAGACCGAGCTTGAAGCCGGGCAGCGGAATGACCGGGGTCAGGGGGAGCAGCGCCTCGAGATACGAGAGCATCATGGCCGCGGCCGTAAAGACCGCGCACAGGCAGATCATGCGTGTGCGCTTACCCTGCAACAAAGTCAACCCCGTTCCCCCCTTTCTCTCCCGCAATCAGCAGCCGCACACCGGCCGGCGCGCAGATCACGCTCTGCCCGGTCCGCTCAATCCAGCCGCTTGCCACGCACACGCCGTCCGGGCAGTCGCTCTGCTTTACCCGGGCGCGGCCGCCCGCAATTTCCACGGTCAGGCTGACGCCGCCGGCACTCAGCGGAATCAGGCGGTCCTCCGCCAGCGGGTAGACCTCGCTCCCGTCCGGCGTGGAGACAATCAGGCTCGCGCCGTCCTCCCGCAGCCAGGGCAGCGCAAACAGCAGTGCGGCCAGCAGAGCCACGGCCAGCAGCACCAGGCCGTCGGCCGCACCGATGCGTGTGCGGAACATGGCGCGTCTCCTTTCGTCAGGTGTTTCCGCCGCGCGGCCCGCGCCGCCCCTTTGGGCCGGCGCACGGGCGCGGCATTCCCATATTATTATACCAGCATTGCCGCCGGATTGCAAGACGTCCGGCAAAGAATTTTGCCAAAATAGGGGATTTGCGCCGCCGGCGCGCAAAAAAGTGTCCGGGGACGGCCAAAAATGCGCCGTCCGGGGCTGAAAACGCGAGAAAACGGGAGCATTTGATGGGATAAATGAAAATAGCGGACTTTTTTTGCAAAAAGGACTTGACAAGCCGGCGGAGATGTGGTATAATATGCGGGCGTGAAAAAACGATCCTGAAATATGATTTGGAGGAAACACAACAATGTCCACGTTTATGCAGAAAAAAGAATCTGTTGTCCGCAAGTGGTACATTCTGGATGCGGCCGGTAAGCCCCTTGGGAAAACGGCGGTTGCCGCGGCGGACCTGCTGCGCGGGAAAAATACCCCGGAATTCACCCCTCATGTCGATTGCGGCAACTTCGTGATTATCATCAATGCCGAAAAGGCGGTCCTGACCGGCAAGAAGCCCGAGCAGAAGTATATGATTCACCACTCCGGTTATATCGGCGGCCTGAAAAAGGTGCAGTACAAGCAGCTCATGGCACAAAAGCCGGAGCTGGCCATGGAGGCTGCCGTCAAGGGAATGCTCCCCAAGAACAGCCTGGGCGCCAAGGCCTTTACCCGCCTGAAGGTGTATGCCGGTGAAACCCATGTGCACGAGGCGCAGAAGCCCGTGGCCGTTGAGTTTTAATCAGAGAAAGGAAGGACAAACCCGATGTATACAAGCTCGAAACCCTATTTCTATGGCACCGGCAGAAGAAAGAAGTCGGTTGCGCGCGTCCGCATTGTCCCCGGCAGCGGCGCCATTACCATTAACGGACGGGATGTGGACGATTATTTCGGCCTGGAAACCCTGAAGCTGATTGTCAACCAGCCCTTTGGCGTTACCGAAACCACCGGCAAGTTCGATATCATTGCCACGGTCAAGGGCGGCGGCATTTCCGGCCAGGCAGGCGCTATCCGTCACGGGCTTGCCCGCGCGCTGGTCGCAGCGGACGCCGAGTACCGTCCGGCCCTGAAGGCTGCCGGCTTCCTGACCCGCGACCCCCGTATGAAGGAAAGAAAGAAGTACGGCCTGAAGGCTGCTCGCCGCGCGCCGCAGTTCTCCAAGAGATGAAAAAATGTCCCCGTATGGGGACTTTTTTCATCCCCGGGTAAGAGTTTGCCGAGGGAAAAGACCTTGGAGAGACCCGCCTGGGAAGGCTCCCCCGGCGAGACCTTCCCCAGCCGCCGCCCGCCCCGGTGGGAGATAGATACCGCTGGGGAAGACCTTGGAGAGACCCGCCTGGGAAGGCTCCCCCGGGCGGTACAGACCGGGCAACTTCTTGCATCTTTTCCGTCATGCATCGCAAGCCGTCTACAAGCGTAGCTTGTTGCAATAAGGGGTAACTATTGCCGTTGGCGGTTTGCTCGCCTGACGAAAAATCTGCTAGCGGAGAGCCGCAAGCGGCCCCCGACCCGCCCCACCCGGTGAAGCCTTTCGGAGAGGCCGGTCCCTCGGGGCCTTCCCCGGCGAGACCTTCCCCAGCTGCCGCCCACCTGTTTGGTGAATTGCCAATGAAAACGCCACGCCGGCGGGCG
The DNA here is from genome assembly GCA_944383705.1 of uncultured Clostridia bacterium. Lineage (GTDB taxonomy): Bacteria > Bacillota > Clostridia > Oscillospirales > CAG-272 > UMGS1865. Next base: position 135 of record CALWQR010000126.1, on the reverse strand, counting down.
GCAGCCGGGGAAGCCCTTTTTCAGGGGAGGTGAGAAAAAATAAGGACTTATCGCCATCCAATGCGATTTGCCCTGCATATCAGAAAACCGGACAGCTACTATGGGTTGCCCGGTTTTTGATTATAGGTGTATTTC
>CALWQR010000125.1 GCA_944383705.1 uncultured Clostridia bacterium | reverse complement strand
TTTTCTCCTTTTTCTCTCGTCTATTTGCCAAAACCCCTTCTCGACTTTCCCTTGATGACCGTTTTTCGACAGACTGAACGGGCCTGTGCCGCAGTGCGGCACAGGCCCGTGAAAATGTGGCCGCGGCGGCCATGACCGGCAGCCTCGGGCCTTGCCCGGTGCTCTCAGACCACGCGGACGCGCAGCATTCCCGTAATCGAGCGGATGTGCTCGACGGCAGCGGGAGTGGGCGCCGAGGAAACGTCAATCAGCGTGCAGGCGTTCTCGCTCTTGGATTTGCTGGTCATGTTTTCGATGTTCAGCCCCTCGGCCGAAAGCGCGCCGGTGATGCCGGTCAGCACGGCAGGCACGTTGGCGTGCAGCGCGCAGATGCGGGCGGCACCCGAGCGGGGCAGCTCCACCGACGGGAAATTGACGCTGTTGCGGATGTTGCCGTTTTTGAGGTAGTCGTCCAGCTCGCGGGCAGCCATTACGGCGCAGTTGTTTTCGGACTCCTCGGTCGAGGCGCCCAGGTGCGGGATGGCAACGGTGTGCGGCAGGGCCAGCACCTCCTCGGTCGGGAAATCGGTAACATAGGCAGAAACCTTGCCCGACTCCAGCGCGGCGCCCAGCTCGGGGGCGTTGACCAGATCGGCACGGGAGAGGTTGATCAGCTTGACGCCGTCCTTCATTTTGGCAATGCTCCCGGCATTGATCATGTTCTTGGTATCCTTGGTGGCCGGGACGTGCAGGGTGATGTAATCGGCCTGCTCGAAAATTTCGTCAAAGGTCGCGGCGCGCCGGACATGGTGGTTGAGGTTCCATGCGCCCTCCACCGACAGGAAGGGGTCGCAGCCGATGACCTTCATGCCCAGGTGATAGGCCACATTGGCAATCAGGCCGCCGATGGCGCCCAGACCAATCACCCCCAGCGTTTTGCCGGTCAGCTCGGTGCCGGCAAACCGGGATTTGCCCTTTTCCACCTGCTTGGCCACATCGGCGGTACCGGCAAGCGATTTTGCCCACTCCACGCCGCCAACCACATCGCGCGCAGCCAGCAGCAGCGCACAGACAGCCAGCTCCTTGACGCCGTTGGCGTTGGCGCCCGGCGTGTTGAACACCGCAATGCCGGCCTGGGTGCAGCGGTCAATCGGAATGTTGTTCACTCCCGCGCCGGCACGGGCAATGGCCTTCAGCTCCGGGCCGAACTCCATATCGTGCAGCGCGGCGGAGCGCACCAGAATGCCGTCGGGGTTCTGTACATCCTCGCCAACGGTATAGCTGCCGTCCAGCTCGTCAAGGCCCACCTGGGCGATTTTGTTGAACAGTTGAATTTTCATTGCGATGCTTCCTCTCATGCTTTGGGATTGTCGGCGGCAAACCGCTTCATAAAGGCAACCAGCGCCTCCACACCCTCATAAGGCATGGCATTGTAAATGGAGGCGCGCATACCGCCCACCGAGCGGTGACCCTTCAGGTTCTTCAGGCCGGCCTTGGCCGCCTCGGAGGCAAATTTTTTGTCCAGGTCGGCGTTTCCGGTCACAAAGGTCACGTTCATCATCGAGCGGCTTTCCTTTTTCACCGGCGCGATATAATAGCTCTGGGAATCGAGATAGGCATAGAGCAGCCCGGCCTTCTTTTCGTTGCGCTGTTTCATTTCCGCAAGGCCGCCCAGCCCCAGCAGCCACTCGTACACCAGCTTGGCCATATAAATCGAGTAGCAGGGGGGCGTGTTGTACATCGAGCCGTTTTCGGCCATGGTCTTCCACTCCAGCATGGTGGGCATTTTTTCCTCGGCGTAGTCCAGCAGGTCGTCGCGCACAATCACAACCGTCACGCCGGCCGGGGCCATGTTCTTCTGCGCGCCGGCGTAAATCACACCAAAGCGGCTGACGTCCACGGGCTCGGAAAGAATGCAGGACGACATGTCCGCCACCAGCGGAATGTCTCCGGTATCCGGGATGTAGGGGAACTTGGTGCCGTAAATTGTGTTGTTGAAGCAGATGTGCAGATAGGCCGCGTCCGGACGGATCATGTCACGGGTGACGGCGGGCACGTGGTCGAAGTTGTCCTCCTTGGTGGTGGCAATGCATTTGACGTCATAGCCCAGCTTCTGCGCCTCCTTGAAGGCCTTGCCCGAGAACTGACCCGACACCACATAGTCGGCCTTGCCGGTGCGCCGGATGAGATTCAGGGGCACTGCCGCAAACTGCGTCGAAGCGCCGCCCTGCAAAAAGAGCACCTTATAGTTGTCGGGAATGTTCATCAGCTTGCGGAGCATGGACTCCGCATCCCCGATGATGGCCTCATAGTCCGGAGACCGGTGCGACATCTCCATCACGGACATTCCGGAATCCCCATAGCACACCAACTCGGATGCCGCTTTTTCCAGTACGGGAAGCGGAAGCATGGAAGGTCCGGCCGAAAAATTGTAAACTCTGTTCATTCTCTTGATCCTCCGGAAATGGATTTGCTTTTATAAGATGCGGGCCGACGGATGTGCCCTGCCCCGCTGCGCGGTCCGGCGCGCGGGATCGGGCGGGAAACGCTTTGCCTATTTTATAAAAGTTGTTAAACTACATTATATCCGATTTGCAGCTTTTTGTCAAGGGCTTTGCCAAAAAAACCGGGCGGTGAAGACAATTTCGGCAATTTTCCGGGTCAGAAATGCAGGATTGCAAAAAAATGTTGCATTTCCCCGCATACCGGGGCCGTGTCCGCGCGTCCGGGCTCCGCCCACCCAAGGCCGACGGTGCACCGTTATACCCGGAACATCATGTCGCCGTAGGTGGGCACCGGCCAGTAGCGGGCGGAGGTCAGCTCCTCCATACCGTCCACGGCGGCGCGCAGCTCGCGCATCACCGGCAGCACACGGCTGCAGTAGCACTCGGCGCGGTCGCGCACGTTCTCTACCCCGGCCGCCTCGGATTCCAGCGCCCGCAGACGCTGCACCGCGCCGTAGGCCTGTCCGTTGAGCTCCGAGAGCCGGCGGACAATGTCCTTTTCCACCGCGCAGGAGACGTCGGGGCAGACCGCAAGCTTTTTGGCGGCGGTATCGGCGACGTCGGCAATGTAACGCTCCACAGCCGGAATGTAGTCCCGGGCGGCCATCTCCAGCATGGTCAGAGCCTCAATATTGATGATTTTGGTGTAATTCTCGAAGAAGATTTCCTCGCGCGAGCGCATCTCCACCTCGCTCATCACGCCAAAGGAGGAGAACAGCCGGATATTTTTCTCCTCGGTGAAGGTGCGGAAGGCCTCCACCGAATTTTTCAGATTGCGCAGCCCCCGCCGCGCGGCCTCACGCTCCCAGTCGGCCGAATAGCCGTTGCCGTCAAACAGAATGCGCCGGTGCGCGGCGAAGGTTTCCTTGAGCAGTCCGGCAAGAGCGGCGTCGGTGTCCTCGGCTTTTTCCAGCACGTCGGCAAACTGCCGGAAGGATTCGGCCACCGCGGTGTTGAGCACGGTGTTGGGCAGGGCGATGTTCTGGGAGGAGCCGGGCATACGGAACTCAAACTTGTTACCGGTAAAGGCAAGCGGGGAGGTGCGGTTGCGGTCGGTGGTATCCTTGCGGAACACCGGAATGGTGGGAATGCCCAGATCCATCATGGCGGTTTTGGCGCCGCGGTAGGTTTTGCCGTCCACAATCGAATCGATCAGCGCCGAGAGCTCCTCACCCACAAATACCGAGATGATGGCCGGCGGCGCCTCGTTTGCACCCAGCCGGTGGTCGTTGCCGGCATAGGCCACCGACACGCGCAGCAGCTCCTGGTAATCGTCCACCGCCTTGAGCACGGCGGCCAGAATCAGCAGAAACTGCATGTTCTCGCCCGGGGTTTTGCCGGGATCCAGCAGGTTTTTGCCGTTGGCGGTCAGCGACCAGTTGTTGTGCTTGCCCGAGCCGTTGACGCCGGCATAGGGCTTTTCGTGCAGCAGGCAGACCAGGCCGTGCTTTTCGGCAATCTTTTTCATGAACTCCATCACCAGCAGGTTCTGGTCCACCGCGATGTTGGCGTTGGCATAGATCGGGGCCAGCTCATGCTGCGCGGGGGCCACCTCGTTGTGCTTGGTTTTGGCATTGATGCCCATGCGCCAGAGTGCCTCGTCCAGATCGGTCATAAACGCGGCAATGCGGGTTTTGAGGGGACCGAAATAGTGGTCCTCCAGCTCCTGCCCCTTGGGCGCCGGCGCGCCGAACAGCGTGCGCCCGGCAAACACAAGGTCGGGCCGGCGGTCGTACATGGCCTTGTCAATGATAAAGTATTCCTGCTCGGCCCCCACATTCACGTCCACACGCCGGGTGGTGTGGTCGCCGAAAATGCGCAGAATGCGCAGCGCCTGGGTGCTGATGGCGTCCATCGAGCGCAGCAGCGGGGTTTTGGCGTCCAGCGCCTCCCCCGTGTAGGAGCAGAAGGCCGTGGGGATGTAGAGCGTGCCGTCCTTGACAAAGGCATAGGAGGCGGGATCCCAGGCCGTGTATCCCCGCGCCTCAAAGGTGGCGCGCAGACCTCCGGAGGGGAAGGAGGAAGCGTCGGACTCCCCGCGGATCAGCTCCTTGCCCGAAAACTCCATCACCACCTTGCAGGCGCCCACAGGCGAGATGAAGGCGTCGTGCTTTTCGGCCGTCACGCCGGTCAGCGGCTGGAACCAGTGGGTGTAATGGGTGGCCCCCTTTTCCACGGCCCAGTCCTTCATGGCGTTGGCTACCACATCGGCAATCGAGGGGTCAATCTGCTTGCCTGTGGCAACGGTGCGGGTGAGTGATTTGTACACCTCCTTGGGGAGGCGTTCGCGCATCACATCGTCGTTGAAGACCATGCAGCCGAACAGCTCGGGGATGTTTTTTGACATATGCGTTTCCTCGTCCTTCCAATATTTCAACGTTCCAATGCTACTATTATAGACCAAAACCCGCCGTTTGTCAATGCACAGGCCAAAAAAACAGTGTTCCGAAAGAAAAAATATCAAAAAGTGCTTGCAATCCGCGGAAAAATGTGCTATAATAATAGCCGTCCGAAAATCGGACGGCCCAATACCTACCCGTAGCCCAGCTGGATAGAGCGCAAGACTCCGACTCTTGAGGCCGCAGGTTCGAATCCTGTCGGGTAGGCCACGATGTCCCACCG
>CALWQR010000124.1 GCA_944383705.1 uncultured Clostridia bacterium | reverse complement strand
AGACCGGACGGCCTCCGCCGACGGGGCCTCTGCCCGCGGGACCGCCGGGTTCGGGGCCGCCGGGCGCTCCGCGCCCGGCATACCGGCGTCCCGGGCAGGACGGTTTTGGGGATTGTTCATATCACAAATGCCTTTCCGGGGCGGGGCAGGCCCGCCCGCTTGGTACAGGGAAATTTCCGCACGGCGCGGCCGGCGGCAGAGCTCAGAACTGGAAGTACAGGAACGGGTTATAGGTGTTGCCAATCAGCGAGACAAACGATAAGAATATCAGCAGTGCCGGCAGGACCGCGTCCATCCCCCCGCCCAGCGCCGCCCAGGCGGCGTTGCTGCGGCCGGCCTCGGCCAGCCTGCGCCGCAGGAAGGGCACCACCGGCGTGCAGGCCAGAATGGCCACCAGCAGGAAGAACAGGTTGTTGAGCAGCAGCAGCCGGGCGCTCAGGTCCCAGAACGGGTTGCCGTTGACACAGAACAGCGAGCCCAGCGCGGTGCCCAGGGCCGAAAGGTCCTCAAAATAGAACAGCATCCAGCCGAACCACACAATCACCAGCACGCCGGCATGGCGCAGAATCCGGCTCCAGAGCGGAGTTTTGTCGCTCAGCTTTGGCAGGAAAAATTTTTCGATGACCAGGAACACAAAGTAGTAAAGGCCCCAGAGCACATAGTTCCAGGAGGCCCCGTGCCACAGTCCGGTCAGCGCCCAGACCGCCAGCAGGTTCAGAATCTGCCTGCCGGCGCCGCAGCGGTTGCCGCCCAGCGGAATGTATACGTAATCCCGGAAGAAGGTGGAGAGCGAGATGTGCCACCGCCGCCAGAATTCGGTCACCGAGCCGGATATGTAGGGGTAATTGAAGTTTTCGCAGTAGTGCAGGCCGCACATGCGTCCCATACCGATGGCCATGTCCGAGTAGGCCGAAAAATCCAGGTAGATTTGCAGCATATAGAAAACCCCGCCCAGGAACACCGTCCCGGAGGAGGCCTCCGCCAGCCCCTTTGCCGCCAGCGCCGCGGTGGCAAGCGAGCCGCAGTAGTTGGCCAGCAGCGCTTTTTTGGCAAGCCCGACCGCAAAGCGGGTCACGCCCGAGGAGAGGTCCTGCAGCGTTGCGCCGCGCTGCTCCAGCTCGGCGCAGACGTCGCTGTAGCGCACAATCGGCCCCGCCACGCACTGGTGGAACAGCGAGGCGTACAGCAGCAGGCGCAGGTAGCTTGGCTGCGCCGCGGCCTCCCCGCGGTAAACGTCCGCCACGTACGAAAGCAGCTGAAAGGTATAAAAGGAGATGCCGATGGGCAGGACAATCTCGGGGATCGCCGCGTCAAAGCGGAAAATCCAGCCCAGGGTATCGGCCAGGAAATTGGTGTATTTGAAGTAAACGAACATCAGCAGGCAGACCGCCACCGTCATCATCAGGGTCAGCCGCCGGTAAAACGGGCGCTGCAGCCAGCCAAGCAGCCGGCCGCCCAGCCAGCAGATAAAGGTGACGCCGCACAGCAGCAGCAACAGCACCGGCCCGCCCCAGGCGTAAAACAGCAGAGAAAAAATCAGCAGAACCGCATTCTGCCCCTTCACGGTCCTGCGTGTCAGCACCAGCGCCATGCACAGCACAAAAAAGAAGAACACAAAAAACAAGCTTGAAAAAACCATCCCTGAGCGACCGTTCCTTTCCCTGCCGGGGCGGGCAGCCGGCCCGGGGGCCGTCCCGCAGATTGCTTACCATATCATTGTACCACAAACCCCTCCGGAAGGCAAGCCGTGCGGCCGAAAATTCCGCGCCGCAAAAGTAAATTTTTTTCGCTCCTGCCGCCAATTGACAGAATCGCCAAACCTCGCGCTACAATTGTAAAAAATGATGTGTAAAAAACGAATTGACATTTTGCGCCGAAACGGGTATAATGTGAGTATCCGCGGCCGCGGAAATAAACTGGATTGAAGAGTAAAGGCATGGGCGTGGGGGCCGGCGGTCCCGCCAGTGCCGCCCGGACGGGGAGTTGTCGGGCGGACGAACAGCGCAAGCGACGGTTCATGCTTTGCATCCCGCTTCATACGGCTGATAGCGGAAGCCGGTCCCGGCATGGGGTTCTGCCTGGATTGTCCTCCTGTTCTGCCATATGGGTGGAAAAGGAGGAATTTTTTATGAACACAAATCTGAACCAAACAGCAACGCTTTCCCGCAGGAGCCTGACCACCCGGCGCATCACCTTTGACGCGCTGTTCGCCGCGCTCTATGTGGTGTTCGCCTGCCTGATTTCGATCAAGGCGTCGATTGTGGAAATTTCGTTTGCCTCGTTTCCGGTCATCTTCAGCGCCTTTCTGCTGGGGCCGGTAGACGCGGTGCTGGTGGCCCTGGTAGGGTCGTTCATCGAGCAGTGCATGACCTTCGGGCTGACGGCCACCACGCCGCTGTGGATGCTGGGCCCGGTCCTGCAGGGCCTGGCGGTCGGGCTGCTGGTCCGCCTGCTGCCGGTATTCCGCAACGGCGTGTCCGGACGGGCGCGTCTTGCGGCCGCCATCGGGGTGGTCTGCGTCGGCGAGCTGATTCTGTCGGTTTTCAATACCGCGGCCCTGTATCTGGACGGATGGATTGTCGGCTACCCGGTCAAGGCGCTCCATCTGATTGTCATTCCACGCCTGGTCAACTGTGCGTTCCGCACGGCGATCTGCTGCGTTCTGACCCGTTTTCTGCTTCCCCCTGCACAAAAACTGTTTACAATGAGGAAGAACTGAACCATGACATACCAACAAGCCCTGCGCTACATTCACTCCCTGCGCAAGACCCCGGGGCACCCGGACCCCAACCACATCCGCGCGCTGCTCGCCGCCATGGGCAACCCGCAAAACGCCTACCGCTGCATTCATGTGGCGGGCACCAACGGCAAAGGCAGCTTTTGCGCCATGGCCGATTCGATTCTGCGCGCGGCGGGCTACCGGACAGGGCTTTTTACATCTCCGTTCATCCGGGAATTCGAGGAACGCATCCGGGTGGACGGCAAACCCATCCCACAGCAGGATCTGGCCGATATCACCGGACTGGTCTGCGAAAAGGCCGCACAGCTGGACACGCCCCCCGGCGAGTTCGAGCTGATTACGGCCATCGGCTTTGAATACTTCCGGCGGTGCGGGGTGAATGTTGTGGTGCTGGAGGTGGGGCTGGGCGGCCGACTGGACCCCACCAACGTCATCAAAGAGCCCCTGCTTTCGGTCATCACCGGCATCGACTTTGACCACACCGAGCTGCTGGGCAACACCCTGCAGGCCATCGCCGCCGAAAAGGGCGGCATCATCAAGCCGGGATATCCCGTGCTGTACGGCGGGAGCGACGATTCCGCCTGCGCCACGCTGACCGCCATCTCGGCCGCCCGGCACTCCCGGTTTTATACCGTGGATTGCAGCCGGCTGCGGGTGACGCGCTACTCGCTGGAAGGAACGGAATTCGACTTTGGCGACTGCAAAGGGCTGCGCCTGCCGCTGCTTGGCACCTACCAGCCCGGCAACGCCGCCGCCGTGCTGACCGCCATGGAGCTCCTCAACGAGCAGGGCGACCTGCGCATTCCCGAGGAGGCCGTGCGCCGGGGGCTGGAAAGCGTGCGCTGGCCCGCGCGCTTTGAGCTGCTGCACAGCGGGGACCCGGTGGTCATCTTTGACGGCTCGCACAACCCGCAGGGCGTCTCGTTTGCCGTGCGCAGCGTGGCGGAATACTTCCCGGAACAAAAGGTGCACATCCTCTCGGGCGTGATGGCCGACAAGGACTACGACGGCATGATTGAGGCCATGCGCCCGGTGGCGGCGCGGGCCTATGCGGTGGCCCCCGACAATCCGCGCGCCCTGCCCGCCGGAGAATACGCCGCGCACTTTGAGGCGCACCGCATTCCCGCCCGGGCCTACGAGGACCTGGCCGAGGGCGTGCGCGCCGCCGTTGCCGATTCCCAGGCCGAGGGTCACCCGCTGGTCTGCCTGGGCTCGCTCTACCTCTACCGCTCACTGACCGACGCCCTGGCCCTGTGCCTCTGAGGGCGCCGGCAGTTCCCCGCCCCCGGCGCCCTGTGCTGCCGGGGGCGGCGTCCGGCGCGCACCCTGTGCGGGGGTGCGCGCCGCTCCCCCCTTTCCCGCACCGCCCGCTGGGGCAACCGTGAGTTCGGAACCATCCTCACGCTAAACAAAACTAAGGAGATTACAAATGAACAACACATCGCTCAAATCCAACCGCGGGAGAATCCGCTTCGTCTGCCAGGCCGGCATTGTCGCCGCGCTGTATACCGTTCTGACATGCCTGGTCGGCGCCTTCGGTCTTGCCAACGGGGCCATCCAGTTCCGGGTATCCGAGGCGCTGTGCGTCCTTCCCGTTTTTATGCCCGCCGCCGTTCCCGGCCTGACCGTTGGCTGCCTGCTCTCCAACATTCTCACCGGCTGCCTCTGGCAGGACATTCTGTTCGGCCCGGTGGCAACGCTGCTGGGCGCGCTGGGCGCCTGGCTGCTGCGGCGGCTCTCGCCCTGGCTGGCGCCGCTGCCCACCGTGGCGGCCAACACGCTGATTGTCCCCTTCATCCTGGCCTATGCCTACCACGCGGAGGGGGGATTGCCCTACCTGATGCTGACGGTTGGCATTGGTGAAATCCTCTCGGCCTACGTGCTGGGCATGGTGCTGCTGCTGGCCCTGCGCAGGTACGGCAGCCGGATTTTTGGCCAGAGAGCCGACTGACCCCGCGGCGGAACGCCCGCCCGCATCCCCGAACGCGAAAGGAGACGCCCATGAACCGGATGGAACTGTCCGCCGGCGCGGCCGCAGCGCTGCGCCGGCTGGAGGAGCAGGGCTTTGAGGCCTATGTGGTTGGGGGATGCGTGCGGGACGCGCTGCTGGGCCGGACGCCGCACGACTGGGACCTGACCACCAGCGCACGGCCCGAGCAGACGGCGGCCTGCTTTGGAGACTGCCGGGTGATTGCAACCGGAATGCGCCACGGAACCGTGACGGTGCTGCTTGGGGGAGAAGCACTGGAAATTACCACCTACCGCCGGGACGGCGCCTACGCCGACAACCGGCACCCGGTACAGGTCACCTTTTCGCAGACGCTGTCGGACGACCTCTCGCGCAGGGATTTTACCGTGAACGCCATGGCCTACCACCCGGAGCGGGGGCTGGTGGACCTGTTCGGGGGGCTTTCGGATCTGCGCGCGCG
>CALWQR010000123.1 GCA_944383705.1 uncultured Clostridia bacterium | reverse complement strand
GTTCCCGCCGAAGAGCCGGTCGAGGAGGCCGCCGAAGAGGTTCCCGCCGAGGAGCCGGTCGAGGAGGCCGCCGAGGAGCAGCCCGAGCCGGTTGTGGTGCCGGTTGTGCTGGCCGCCGAGCAGAAGGACGAAGACGAGGACGAGGGCGACGAGGGCGATGAAGACGAGGACGAGGAGGCCGATCCCTTCGCGTTTGCGATGGTGGCCGACCCCAGCACCTTCATCGATGTGCGCGAGCATCCCGAGGAGTACCGGGCCATGCTGGAGCGCGAGGCGAGGGGCGAGATTCACATTGTCCACCGCTACAGAAAGAGCTTCCGCGCCAAGCTGTCGCAGTCGCTTGACAACGTGCAGGATTACTACTCCGAGCTGAAGAACGCGCTGCTCTCCTTCAAGGGTGTCAAGGGCCGCATCAGCTGGAGCTACGAGGCCTTCAACAAGGGCCGGATGCATGTGGCCAAAATGGACGCCAAGTCCCGCACGCTCTACCTCTACCTGGCCATTGACCCCGAGCAGCTGACCGATACCAAGTACAACTTTGTGGATGTTTCGGGCAAGAAGAAATACGCCACCACGCCGGTGCTGATGAAGATCAAGGGCGAGCGCAAGTTCAAGCACGCGCTGGAGCTGATTACCATGCTGTGCGGCGACCAGATGCAGCTGCCGCACCTGGAGCTGGAGCCGGTTGACTACCGTGTGCCGCGCCTGACCATTGACGAGCTGGTGGAAGAGGGCAGCATGAAGCACCTGGCCGGCTACGCCGTGCTTACTCCGGTTGAGGAGCCCGAGACGCCCGCCGAGGAGCCCGCCGAGACCGCACCCGCAGACGGAGCCGAGGCCGAGGGAACCGAAGCTAAGGCCGTGGCCGCCGGAACCGAGCCGATGGAGGCTCCCGAGGCCACAGAGGAAGCGCCTGCCGAGACGACCGAGGAAGCGCCCGCCGAGGCAACCGAGGAAGCGCCTGCCGAGGCAACCGAGGAAGCGCCCGCCGAGGCAACCGAGGAAGCGCCTGCCGAGGCAACCGAGGAAGCGCCTGCCGAGGAAGGCGAGGAGAAAAAGCAATAAGCCGCGTTTCTGACGCCTGCGTGTAGAAGCGGCTGGGGGCCGTCACCGCCGGGTGACGGCCCCCTTTGCCGCGTACCGAAAGGAGCAATCGAATGAAGAAGAACAACCGCACCCGTTTATGCTTTGCCGCCCTGCTGGTGCTGCTGCTGTGCGCGGCGCTCACGCCCGCGGTCTCGGCAGCCGCCGGCGATTCCCCCGACAACCCGCTGGTGCTGGGGAAGGGCAAAACCGTACTGACCGCCGAGGATGCCGCCCGCCTCAGCGGCCCCGCCCCTGCCGAATATGTCCGTGTGGCCGACGGCGTGACCGAAATTGCCGACGAGGCCTTTGCGGATTGCTTCAACCTGCGCGGAATCGAGCTGCCCGAGGGCCTGCAGCGCATCGGCAACCGTGCGTTTACGGGCTGCAGCCGGTTGGAGACCGTCACCATGCGCGCGGGGCTGCGCAGCATCGGTGATTCCGCCTTTTCCCGCTGTATGCGGCTGCGGTCGGCCGAGCTTCCCGAGGGGCTGCAGTACATCGGCAGCGAGGCTTTTGCCACCACGGGCCTGACCGAGGTCCGCATCCCCGCCAGCGTCACCCGCATCGAGAGCAGGGCCTATTACGGCTGCGACATCCGGACGCTGTATTTCAATGCGGTCTGCTGCGAGGACAAGGCCGGCGACGGTTCGTCCGAGCTGTTCCAGATGGCCGGCAACCCTCCGGTGCTTGTAATTGGCCCGGCCGTCACCCGCATCCCTGCCGATTTTCTGTACGCCAGCAATCTGACCGAGGCGACCATTCCGGCCAGCGTTGTGGAAATCGGGGACCGCGCCTTCCAGAACTGCCTTGCGCTGGAGGAGCTGACCTTTGAAAATCCCGCCACGCGCCTGGGGGAGGATATCTGCCTGGATAAGGTCCGGCTGCGCGGCCTGAACCGCTGGATGCTGCTGTTCGGCATGGACGACACGGCGCAGCTCGGCGCGCTGGTTGCGGTCTGCCTGCTGCTCTACCTTGCGCAGGGCGTGCTGCTGACCGTGGTCAACCTGCGCCTGACCCGCCGCCGCTATGCCGGCGGCCAGGCGCCGGCCCCTGCGGCCGGCCCGGGAGACCGGATTGCCGGCGCCCGGGAAGGCGCCCCCGCGCCGATGCTGGCGGCCGCGGCAATTTCGCCCTGGCTGCTGCTGGGGGTGCTCTACTGGATGGTGCTGACCGTTACCCGCCCGCCGGCAACCGTGCGGAGCGCCTGAGGGCTCCGGATTTTCGTCCGGCGCCCCTCCGCCGCGGGGAGCGGCGGGGCGGGGGAGGGCAGGAGACGGCGCGCCGTCTCCTGCCCCCGTCACGCAAAAAACCAATTCAGGCAAAGCCAGTTCTGGCAAAGCCAATTCAGGCAAAGCCAATGCATTGAAAAATTATCAGAAAAAGAAGGAAACCAACATGAAGCAATCGGTTCTCAGGCAGTATGCCCGGTTGATTGCCGCCGAGGGCGGCCGGGTACAAAAGGGGCAGGACGTCATCATCCGCGCCTCGGTCGAACAGCCCGATTTTGTGCGGCTGGTGGCAGAGGAGTGCTACCGCTGCGGCGCGCGCCGCGTGACGGTGGACTGGGAGTATCAGCCGCTCTCCCGGCTGCATCTGCGGTCCTGCTCGCTGGATACGCTCTCGGAGGTCCCGTCCTGGGAGCGCGCCCGGCTGGAGTATCAGGTGCAGCAGCTGCCGGTGCGCATTTATCTGGAGTCGGACGACCCGGACGGGATGCGCGGGGTCGATCAGACCAAAAACACCAAGGCCACGCAGGCGCGGTATCAGGTCATCAAGCCCTACCGTGACGCGATGGAAAACAAGTACCAGTGGTGCATTGCCGCGGTTCCGGGGGCGGCCTGGGCCAAAAAGGTCTTTCCGGGTATGCGCCGCGGGCAGGCGATGGAAAAGCTGTGGGAGAACATCCTGTACACCGCCCGCGTGGGCGAGGGGAGCGACCCGGTTGCGGCCTGGGAGGAGCACAACCGCGACCTGGCCGCGCGCTGCGAATACCTCAACGGCCTGGGGCTGACGGCGCTGGAGTACCGCGCCTCCAACGGCACCGACCTGCACGTGGGCCTGCTGCCCGACGCGCTCTTTATGGGGGGCAGCGAGGAGGCCGTTGGCAGCGGGGTGCGCTTCAACCCCAACATTCCCAGCGAGGAGGTCTTCACCTCCCCCCGCAGCGGGGACGCCGAGGGCATTGTGTACGCCTCCAAGCCGCTTTCCTACCGCGGCGAGCTGATAGAGGATTTTTCGGTGCGCTTTGAGGGCGGCCGGGCCGTGGAGGTGCGCGCCGCGCGCGGCGAGGAGCTGCTGCGCGAGATGATTGCGATGGACCCTGGCGCTGCCCGCCTGGGCGAGTGCGCGCTGGTGCCCTTCGAGAGCCCGGTCAACCGGACCGGTCTGCTGTTTTACAACACCCTGTTTGACGAAAATGCCGTCTGCCACCTGGCCCTGGGGCACGGCTTTACCAACGTGCTGCGGAATTTTGAGCGCTATACCCTGCGCGAGTGCTACGAGAAGGGCGTCAACGAGTCGATGATCCATGTCGATTTCATGATTGGCACGCGCGACCTGTCGGTCACCGGCCTTACGTCGGACGGCCGCCGGGTGCCGGTGTTTGCAAACGGCACCTGGGCGTTCTGAGGGGAGGGGAGCGGATGGATAGAACCGGACCGACAAACCATACCGGGCGGATGGGCGCCGCCGGGAAACCCGATGTGATCGGGCGGATCGATGCCGCCGGGAAACCCGATGCCGCCGGGAACCCCGATGTGATCGGGCAGACCGATGTGGTCGAGCGCTTTTTGCGCTACGTTTCGTTTGATACGCAGTCGGCCGAGGACGCCGCGGACTTTCCCAGCACCCCGGGGCAGCGGGTCCTGGGGCAGGCCCTGGCCGATGACATGCGCGCGCTGGGCCTGCGGGATGTGCGCATGGACGGGTACGGCTATGTCTACGGCCGCCTGCCCGCCACGCCGGGCTGCGAGGACCGGCCCGTGCTGGGCTTCCTTTCGCACATGGACACCTCGCCCGACGTCAGCGGCGCCGGCGTGCGGCCCCGGATTGTGGCGTATGCCGGCGGTGAGCTCCGGCTGGAGAGCGGCGCGGTGCTCTCGCCCGCGGCCTTCCCAAGCCTGCTGCGCTATGTAGGGCAGCACCTCATCGTCACCGATGGCCGCACGCTGCTGGGGGCCGACGACAAGGCCGGCGTCGCCGAGATTCTCTCTGCCTGCGCCTGGCTGCTGGAGCACCCCGGGCAGCCGCACGGCCCCATTGCCGTCGGCTTTACCCCGGACGAGGAGGTCGGCCGCGGGACCGATCACTTTGATCTTTCCGCCTTCGGCGCGGATTTCGCCTACACGGTGGACGGGGGCGAGCTGGGGGAGATCGAGTACGAAAATTTCAACGCCGCCTCGGCAACCCTGACCGTGCATGGGGTCAACATCCACCCGGGCAGCGCCAAAAACCGCATGAAAAACGCAATCCTGCTGGCCAATGAGTGGATCTCCCGCCTGCCCCCCGCCGAGACTCCCGCGCACACCGAGGGCTACGAGGGCTTTTACCACGTGCACGGCGTCAGCGGCAACGAGAGCCTGGCAACGGTCTCGCTGCTGATTCGCGACCACGACCGCGCCTCCTTCGAGGCCCGCAAGGCCTTCCTTGCCCGCCTGACCGATTACGAAAACGCCGTCTGGGGGCCCGGCAGCTTCACGCTGACCGTCACCGACAGCTATTATAACATGAAGGAGAAGATTCTGCCCCATATGGAGCTGATTGACAACGCCTGCGCCGCCATGCGCGCGGCCGGCGTGGAGCCCCAGGTGGTCCCGATCCGCGGCGGCACCGACGGCGCCCGCCTCTCCTATATGGGCCTGCCCTGCCCCAACCTCTGCACCGGCGGCGCCAACTTCCACGGCATCCACGAGTTTATCCCCGTCGAATCCATGCAAACCATGACCCTCGTACTGGTTAACCTGATGTGTCAGGGATAAATGCCGCAGGAGAAGACCTTGGAGGGCCCCGCCTATTAAAATTCCCACCATTGGAGAAGACCTTGGAGGGACCGGCCTCTCCTTAAGAGGCGGGTCTCTCCAAGACCTTTTCTCTGGCGAATCCCTCCAAGGGTTTTGTCTTCAAGAGGACTGTGACTGGTAGAGGGCGGCGCAGAAGCTAAAAAAGGCTCCCTTGTGTAAAGGGAGCTGTCAGCGGAGCTGACTG
>CALWQR010000122.1 GCA_944383705.1 uncultured Clostridia bacterium | reverse complement strand
GCCCGGCGCGCAGGCGGGCCGGGGGGAGCGGGCGCCGGACAATCGGCTCAGAGGGGCCTATGGGCGAGCCGGTTCAGGCAAGGGGCGGCAGCTGATTCACATCCCATCCCTTGTCAGGGGCCCAGGGGTCGGAGGGGGTGATGGGGGAAGTGCGGATGAGGTCGGAAGCGGGGACGTCGGCCAGGCAAAGCTGCGGAATGGTGTATGTTTTTTTCATGCGAATCTCCTCCTATCATCAGACTGCGGGGAGAAAGCCCTGCAGAATATCTTTTTGTTCATCGGTCAGGCCGCTGTTGGGGTCATCCAGGGCGGCCTGCGCCACGGCCCGCACGTTGCGGGAGTGCAGCTCCTCGCTGTAGCCGCCGTAAGCGGTTACCTCGGAGCCGTCCGCCAGGGTCAGGCGGAGGTAGCCGACGGCAGAAAAGTCAAGCTTGTAGTTCTGCGACAGCAGATTGGCAATCGACCCGGCAAACACAACATCGGTCTCGGTTTCGGAGTACCATTCGCCAACGGTTGCGGCCACATCCAGATAGCCGCCGTCCGAAAACTCCATCCGGTCAATTGCCTGCGCGGTAAATTCGCCGGCGGCCTGCACGTGCTGGGTGGGGGAAATCAGGGTTCCCACCTCCAGCGATGCAATTATCCCGAGCTCCTGCAGCCATTCCAGGTCGGCCCGGTCCAGCGCGGTCTGCCAGCGCAGCCCGGTGGGGGCGTTGAGGCGCACGCCGGCGCCCTCCAGCGTCTGCATTCCCACCTTGCACAGCACAACCGGCTCGATCGGTGTCACCGTGCCGTCGGCAATCTCCACCATCTCCCCGTCCAGGCGCAGGGCAAACAGCAGGCGGTCGTTCTCGCCCAACAGGGCAGAGACGTCCAGCGGCTCGCCCAGCGGAGCCGTGCCGGCCGACGCGTTGACGTACACCTCCACCTGGCGCTTTTGCGCATCGGCTACCCGGCCGGGCGTATTCGGCTCGCTTCCCTTCTGCATGGCAATGCCGCGGCGGGCAGCGTTGTTTTCGGCATAGACATATTCGATGGTAGAGGAGGGATTGCCGCTGTCCCAGTTCTTCACAAACTGATCGGTGTCCACTCCGTTGCTATAGCCTGCTTTGTCCGAATTGATGTGCTCAACATAGCTGATATAGTTGCCGGCGCGGTTATCCCATCTGTAAACCTGATCGGTCAGCTTATCCGGAAAATCTTTATCCACCAGCGCATAGAGGAGAGGCTCAGCGCCATCGTTCAGCGAAAAATTGTAGTCGCTGTAGCAAACAAAGGCTTTCTGATTCTCCTCCAGTCTCAGTGAAGCGCGGAAGTCGTCCAGCGTCTTGCCGTTGCCTTCACCTGACGCAGGGTTCCAGGGCCCGCCACCGGTACACACCGTATTGGACGCAATCCAAAGTACAACACATTCGCCGGGTTCAAACCAGCCGTCCTCATAGGCCGGATTGGTGTGGGTTACCGTATAGGATGTGTTGGGGAATGTGTAAGTGGTTGTGTCAGGCAGAATTTTTGCACAGTCTTCTGCATAGAGCCATTCCTTATTGTACCCATTGGATACCCAGGCGCGCACAATGGCATAATCGTAAACATTCAGCGGACGATCGGAGTTGTTGTAAATTTCAAAGTACTCATCCCATCCGTTCAGGCCGCCCGGGGCCATCTCGGTAATCAGCACCTCAGGGGCGGCGTCCTCGCGCCGGATGCTGATGTTGTCGTAGGTCACGTCAATACCGGGCATCACACGGAGGTACAGGCCTGTGCCCAGGCAAACAGGAGCATAGCTTTCACGCCAGGCCGCGTCCAGCATGGTGGAGCTGGCCAGCACGCCGTTGACGTAGTAGTCCACCCCGTTGACCGGGTCCACCACAATGCGGTGGGTATCGGTGGATTTGAAAATGGTGGGCAGATTGTCACCTTCAATCTTACCGGGTTGGCCTTCTACCAAATAGTGGTTGAATTGAAACCCTGTATCCTCGGTTTTTTCGTAATAATTCGAAACAAAATCATTATAGGCAACATACGAGCCCCCGGTTTGCGTCCCCAGGTCTATCACTTTGCCATTATAGCCAACGTAATTCTGCGCGGTTCCCATGACCGTGCTTACAGATTCAACAAAGTTGTTTTCATCATTTTGGATGCGCAGAGTGGAGTAAAAATCCTTGCAGGTCTCGGCCTCGTTGTAGGTCCGTTCAAACTCAATGACCACACGGCCGGTGGTCAGCTCGTCAAACGAGCCCAGGAACAGATCGATCTGCCCGTTCATCGGGCCGTCCGGGCTGACATAGGGATTGTATACCCGCAGCTTCCCGTCGTCGGTGATTTGGTATGTCGCGTTGGGCGTGGTGCCGATAGAGGACCAGTTCAGCGCCTCTGTCAGCTCTGTCAGCTCGTCCGCCGTGTAGACGCCGGGCTTAAGGGCGGAGAAATCTTCGGCGTAAATGACCCCGGACTGCGCAGCCGCCGTTGCCGGAGCCTCGGCCACAACCCCCAGCGGCAACAGCGCGGTCAGCCCGGTTATCAGTGCCAGTAGCAGCAGTACGGATAGCAAGCGTTGTTTCATGTGTCTTTCCCTTTCTCCTGTGTTCAGGCCTTTGATTTTTGCCCCCCGCGCTCAAGGCCAAAGCCGGCTGCCGGGTGCGCGCGCCCGGAGCAGCCGCGGAAAGGCTGGTCCCCCTATGCGCAGTCTGTCAATCAAGCCCTGGGTTCCCGGAACGATGTTTGTATACCATTTCATCGCCCGCTTCGCCCCGGACCGCTTCGCCAGACCCGCCATGCGGGAGCCATCCCCTTCCGTCTTTGGACTGTTTGCGTGAATCGGCAACTTTATTATATCATATTTTGGTATTTCTGCAATGCACTTTTACCGGTAAGATTTTTTATTTTCTGCCCTATCTGGCGATTTTTGCCCCCACCGGAGGAAAAGACCTTGGAGAGACCCGCCTTGGAAGGCTCCCACCGATGGAGAAGACCTTGGAGAGACCCGCCTCTTAAGGAGAGGCCGGTCCCTCCAAACCTCCCCCGGCGAGACCTTCCCCGGCGCAAGGCCCCCATCCATGCATACGGTATTGCAAAATACGGTATGCCCGGGGGCCTGCGCCGGGGAATTTCTTTTGGGGGCGGATAAATTTTTGGGAGGAATGCGGACGAACGCGGCCGGCCGGTGAGATGCCAAGGTAAGCTTTTTGAAGTTGGATAGACAATTAGCAATGTACAATGAACGGCGGGCGGCGGGCAGTAACCAGTAAAAAAGCAAGAACAACAGTTGATATGTTACATCATATCATCAAAAACCGGGCATCCCATGACGGCTGTCCGGTTTCCTGATATGCATGGCAAATCGCTTTGTATGGCGATAAGCTCTTATCTTTTGCATACCTCCCCAAAGAAGACTTCCCCGGCTGCCGCCCGCCGGCGTGACGCTATCATTCGCGTTCACGCCAAAGAGGCGGGCGGCGGCTGGGGAAGGTCCCGGGGGTGGGAGGCTTGGAGGGAGGGCCCGCCTCCTCAAGGGGGGGCCTCTCTCCAAGGTCTTCTTCTCTGGTGGGAACCTTGCTCACTCCAGAAGTGAGCGCAAAGAGCGCCAGAGGGCGTCGATATCGGCTTTGGTATTGAAATAGCCGGGGCTGACGCGGACGGCGCCATCGGCGGGGGTACGCAGGGTCCGGTGAGCGAGGGCGGCGCAATGGAAGCCGGTGCGTACGCAGACGCCGCAGCGGTCGAGCTCAGCGCCGATGCGGTCGGCGGGCAGGCGCGGGGAATGGAACAGCACCACCGGACCGCGCGCGTGGGGGACGCTGACCTGGAGCCCGCGCAGGGAGGAGAGGCGATCCAGCAGCTGGTCGCACAGAGCGCGTTCGCGCGCGGAGATGGCGTCAAGGCCGATTTCCCGGACCGTCCGCACGCCTTCGCACAGCCCGGCAATGGCGGGGGTTGGCAGGGTGCCGGCCTCGTAACGTTCGGGGGCGTCCTCTGGCATGGCCTCATCCAGGGAGTTGACCCCGCTGCCGCCCTCCAGCAGGGTATCGGCGTACAGGTCGCCTCCCAGCAACAAAAATCCGCACCCCTGCACGCCAAACAGCCCCTTGTGTCCGGGCGCGCAGAGCGCGTCAATCCGCATCGCTCCAACGTCCACCGGAATGTGCCCGGCCGATTGCGAGGCGTCCACCACAAACAGCACGCCGTGCCGGTGGCAGAGCTCCCCGATTTCGCGCAGCGGCATGGTGACCGGGCAGATGTTGGAGGCATGGGTGCAAACCAGCATCCGCGTGTTCGGGCGGATACGGGCCTCAATGCCGCGGCAGATCTGCGCCGGGGTGCGGTCGGGAAACAGGGCGTAGGAGGGGAACACATCATAGGTGATTTTGCCCTCCCGCGCCAGCCGGCAGACCGGCCGCCAGACCGCGTTGTGCTCCAGGTCAGAAATCAGCACATGGTCGCCGGGACGCAAAAGGCCTTTGATGGCGGTGTTCAGCGCCATGGTGGCGTTCATGGTAAACACCAGGTTTTCGGGATGCGGGCTGCCAAACAGAGCGGCCAGCTCCCCCCGGCACTCAAAAATTTTTTCGGCCGCCTGCATGGCCAGCCGGTGCGAGCCCCGGCCGGGGTTGCCGCAGTACAGCCGCATACAGCGGTTCTGCTCCTCCCGTACGCGCGCGGGCTTGGGGAAGCTGGTGGCCGCGTTGTCCAGATAAATCATGTCAGCCGCCCCCCGTCCCGCCCCGGACGCGGATGCCGGCCTCCCGCAGAATCCGGCGCACGGCGGCCTCCTGCGCGCAGGGGAAGCTCACGCCGTAGGCGCAGCCCCGGCGCGTGACCGCCGAGTCGGCCTTTTCGACATGGCAGAGCACCGCCGCCGCGGTCAGCACACGCTGCGCCTGCATGGCCTGGGTCAGCGAGCCCACAACCGCCAGGCAGCTTTTGCGCGCGGTTTCATTTCCCATGGTTGTTCACTCCTTTCCGTGGTTCGTGAAAGAGCACCGCGCCTCCGCAAACTCGGAGCGAATGATTTCTTTCGATGTCAATATATGCCGGGTCGGGTCGGAAGGTGAGGAGGGAGCAAAGCAAAAGTGGGACGGCGCGGCGCCCGCGAACAGCCCGCGCGGCTGCGCTGCAAGGCTCAGGTCAGCCAAGCGGATGAGTGTGCGGACGAAATGCAGGGGGAAAACCGCGAAGCTCAAAGCCCTTTTTGGACGGAAACGGCATGGCCGTCAGGCCCGCGGCAATTGCAAAAGCGCCGCTTCCATTTCACAGCGCCGCGGCGAGAATGGCTGCCGATGCCCATGTAAAGAGAACCCCCATTGCGGCAAACAGCGTGCCGATGATGCCAAGTGCCGGCCCCGCCGCTGCCGCGCGTCCCG
>CALWQR010000121.1 GCA_944383705.1 uncultured Clostridia bacterium | reverse complement strand
CTGTAGTAGGCGTATTTGGCGTATTTGTATTTGCCGTAATAGGAATCCATATATTCATCCTCGACGTCGGTCAGGACATAGCCAAAGATGCGGGCCTCCTTATCCTCCACAAAGGCGGCGGCCTCACGCACCAGCTGGACGTCGTTCAAGCCGGAGCGCAGCACAAACAGGTAGCCGGACATCAGCTTGGCCACGGCTGCGGCGTCCGAGACCTCGCCCAGCGGGGGCAGGTCAAACAGGATGTAATCGTAGCTTTTCTTCCACTGCTCCAGCAGCTCGGTCATCCGAGGGCCGGAGAGCAGCTCCATGGGGTTGGGGGGAATGGTGCCGGAGGTAATGACGTCCAGCGCGCCATTGTTCATGGAGTGCAGCGCATCGCCGCTCTGGCCGGCCAGCAGATTGCTCAGGCCGAAGCGGTTTTGCAGACGGAAGATGCGGTGCTGCATGGGGCAGCGCATGTCCGCGTCCACCAGCAGCACCTTTTTGCCGATCAGGCGCGAGAGCGACAGGGCCAGGTTGGCCATGACAAAGCTCTTGCCCGAGTTGGCCAGCGAGGAGAGCACACCGATGGTGCAGCCCTTTTCGCCGGTGGAGCAGAAGGTGACGTTGGTGCAGAGCTGCTGAAAGGCCTCGGAGATGCGGAAGGGCACCTTTTCGCGGCTGATCAGGCGCTCCTCGATGTGGTCGCGCAGGAATTTTTTGCGGCGGGTGCGGCGCTTGCCGCGTACGGCCTTGCTGGTTTCCTCGGAGGTTTCAATTTCCCAGTGCGGGATGACGCCAAAGACCGCGGCTTTGGGCAGCTTTTCCTTGATGTCGTTCTTTCCGTACACCGTGCGGTCGGTAATCGAGACAATCAGCAGCACCACATAACCGAGCACCAGCGCCAGCATGCAGGCCAGCAGCGGGTATTTGATGCGGTTGGAGCTGTTGTTGGGGGTGGTGTCAAGCTCGCTCTGGTCAATCAGCTTCACCATCTGGGAGTCGCCGCCCACCACGGGCTCATCCGATTGTGCGTTGAAATAATCCACATATGCCGGCAGCACGCGCTCCACCGCATTGGCAATGCGCAGGTTGAGCTCGGCGTCCGGCCCGGTAACCTCCACCGAGAACACGGCGGAGTTGGCCACCACCTCGGCCGAAATCATTTTTTCCAGCTGTTCCAGGGTCAGGGTATCCTGAAGACCGGCCTCGGTCAGAATGCGGTGCAGCACAATCGAGCCGCTGACATATTCCGCGCAGTTCTGCGCCATGTCCTCGGCACCGGCGGTCTGACCGCTGGAGTACTGCTCATCCCCCAGCGAGATGTTGGAGACGTAGAACTGCGAGCTGGAGGAGTACTCGGGCGTGTAGATAGCCGCGTACAGAACCCCGACTCCCAGCCCCACCACCACGGCGATGATGGCCAGCAGAATCCAGTATTTTCGGAAAATACGCCACAGCAGGGAGAGGGGGATTTCCGTGCCGGTACTGCTTGTTTGATTATCCATTTGAGAGGTATCCTTTCCGGAGAATGTTCGTCATACCGTTTCCTGACAGGGTCAATCCGGACACGGTAGCAATCAAACATATTATATCATACTTTTGACTGCTTGTCAATCTCTTTTTCACCTTTTCCACCAAAAACCAGCATGGGCGGAATTCTGTTGTGCGATTCCTGTCTTTTCCTGTCTTTTCCTGTCAAGGGAGCGCCTGCCAATGTCGAAGACAGCCCGGGAGGCGGACCGGCGCCCGGATATTCCGGCTGCGGGCGGCCGTCCGGCTGCGGGTTTTCCGGCGCAGGACGTCAGACCGTGCCGGCCGGAAGTCAGCCGGTGCGCCCGTGCCGGCCGGACGTGCTGTGCGCCGTGCGGGCGCTGCGCGCCGGCAGCTGGGCAAGGACAATGGCCACAAAAATCACCGCGCAGCCCACCGCGCCGTAAATGTTCATCGAGGCGTCCACCCGCCAGGCGGGCGGAATGGGCAGGCGGTTCCATATCGCCCCGCCCAGCGCGCTGAACAGCGACTCGGTGGAGAGCAGGATGGCCGCGCGGGTGGGGTCGGCCGCCAGCTTCTGCCCCACCACCTGCACGGTAAAGCCGACGCCGGTGGAGAGCAGGCCGCAGAACAGAATCGGCCCCAGGCCCTGCCGGATCCCCTGCCAGTCGGGCGGGCCGTTGAGCAGCGAGAGCGCCAGGTTGAGCAGCCCACACAACAAAAACTGCCCGCAGGCAAAGCGGAAGGGGCTGACGTCGGCCACAAACCGCCCGATGACCAGGATATGCCCGGCCCAGAAGACCGCCCCCGCCAGCAGCACCAGCTCGGCCGTGCCTACGGCCAGCCCGGCGGTGCCGTCAAAGCAGAGCAGGTACAGCCCCACCGCCGCCAGGGCGGCGCCCAGCCAGTTCTGCAGCCCGGTGCGCTGCCGGAAAAAGACGAAATACAGCACCGGCGTCAGGACGGTGTACAGGCCGGTGATAAAGCCGGCCTTGCCGGGATTGGCCGAGAGCCCGGTGCCGTACTGCTGCAGGAACGAGGCCAGGAACAGCATGACTCCGGCGCACAGCGCGCCCAGCGCGGTTCTGCGCGCGCGGCGTCGGTCGGGCCGCTCGCGCTCAAAAAGCAGGCAGACCGGCACCAGTACCGCCGCGCCCACCAGAAAGCGCGCGGCGTTGAAGGTTGCGGTGTCCATATACCGCGCCCCCAGCACCTGCGCCACAAACGAGACGCCCCAAAAGCAGGCGGTGCCCAGCAGCAGGGCCGAGGCAAGATAGTGTTTTTTCATAACGGACCGTCCCTCCTTCCGGGCGGAAGCCGGCCGGCGCGCCGGCCCCCGTGGGGGGTCAGGGCGCGGTAAAGCCGACAATGGCGTGATAATAGTCCTGGGCCTGGCTGAAGCTTGCGGGGTCGGACATTGCCCCCATGACCGGTTGGGTCAGCACAATCAGGGTGTCGGGCGGGAGCTGCTCGCGCAGGGCCTCGTAGTACCCGTACAGCGCGGTGTCGCCCAGCACGGCGGTGGCGCTGACCGGCAGCTGCCCTTCCATCATCGTCTCGTAGACATAGGGGCTGACCAGCCAGACCGCGCACTCCCCGGTCATCATGTAGGTTTGCAGACTCTGGATGCGTTCGGCGTTGTAGTGCCGCGCGGCAACCAGACCGTCGGTCTGCACGCGCTCCTCCCCGGTTTCGGGGTCGGTATACGTATAGAGTGCCACCAGCTCGTCCTCGGTATAGATGGAAAATTGCGCCAGCGCCACCCGCTTCTGCCCGTCCCCGTTGCTGTCGGCGGGCAGCAGATTGTCAAAAATTCCGGCGAAGACCTCCAGGGGCTCGCCCCCGAGGTCGGGATTGGGGACCGCAACGGCCAGCGTCAGGTCGGTCTTTTCCTGCGCGGCGCACTGCGAAAAGCCGATGATGCCGACAATCAGGAAAAAGGCGACGATGATGACCGGCCATTTGTAGTGATACCAGAAGTTATCCAGCCAGCGGAACAGCCGGGAGTGTTGGGTGATATCCGGGGCTTGCTGCTTTTCTTCCATATCCGTATCTCCTTTCGGTTTCGGGGCTGCTCCGGGCAAAGGCGCGGAACCCGCCGCTCTATGCGGCAGCGGTCCCGCGCCCCTGCTCCGGCGCCTCCGCGCAGAACGCGCGGCGCCGTTTTTGGCTCTCTCAGATTCTGGAGACCTCCAGCACGCGCAGGTGCACAGTGCCGGCCGGAGTTTCCACCGCGGCCTCCTCGCCCTCGCGCATGTCAATCAGCGCCGCGCCGATGGGCGACTGGTCCGAAATTTTGCCCTCCAGCGGGTCAACCTCGTTGGAGCCGACCAGCAGATAGGTGGTTTCCTCGTTCCGGTCGGTGTCCAGCACCCGCACGGTTGAGCCCAGACCGGCCACGCTGGTGTCCAGCGTGTTTTCGTCCACAATCACCGCGTTTTCCAGCA
The DNA here is from genome assembly GCA_944383705.1 of uncultured Clostridia bacterium. Lineage (GTDB taxonomy): Bacteria > Bacillota > Clostridia > Oscillospirales > CAG-272 > UMGS1865. The sequence continues at coordinate 1,599 of CALWQR010000121.1, read as the reverse complement.
GCTCCTCCAGCTCCTTGATACGGGCTTCGTTTTTGGCCTGCTCGTTGCGGGCCTCGTCGTACTCGGCGTTCTCGGAGAGGTCGCCGAACGAGCGCGCCACCGCGATGTCGTTCTTGATTTTTTCGCGTTTTTCAATCTTCAGGTATTGCAGCTCGTCCACCAGCTGCTGATATCCCTGCTGTGTGTATGAAATCTTCTTTCCCTTTGCCATGATGCGTGTTCCTTCCTTCCAAAATCATTGTCCGCCGTTCAGCAGCGCCGCGGCGGTTTGCAGCTGTCCGTCCTGGTCCTGCGGCAGCATCAGCAGCGGGATTTGCTGCGCCTCCTCGCTCAGCTCAACCTCGGCGTCGGGCACAATGCCCACGTCGTGGTAGGACTGGCCGCACTGGGTGACATAGGCGTAGGTGGTCAGCTTGATATAGCCCGCCAGCTCGCCCTCAAAGCGGATGGGGCGGGTGGTCTGCATAATGCCCTTGCCGTAGGTGGTGGTGCCCACAATCCGGGCCAGGCCGTAATCGCGCAGGGTGGCGGTAAAGACCTCGGCGGCGCTGGCGGTGTTCCCGTTGCACAGCACCACCATGTCCAGGTCCGCGTACATGCCGATCTGCTCGCGCGAGACGCTGCAGCCGGCATAGTCGCCGGTCAGCTGGGTTTCCTCCACCAGGTAGCTGGCGGCCACGTTGCCGTTACGGTCGATGGCGCTGAGCACCAGATCCCCCTCCTGCAAAAAGTAGGAGAGCACGGCCTTGATGGATTGCAGGTCGCCCCCCGGGTTGTTGCGCACATCAAACACAAAGTGCTGTACGCCCTGCGACAGCAGGCCGTCCACGGCCTCGCGGAACTGGTGCGGCGTGGCCAGGTCAAAGCCCGAGATGCTGACAATGCCCACCGTGGCGTCCTTCTCGAGCAGCTTGGCGCGCACCGATACGCTCTCGTACGGCCGGCGGGTGACCTCAAAGGTCTTCTGCTCGTAGCCGCCCCCCTCCAGGGGACGCAGCACCCACAGCCTGACCGTGGTGCCCTCCTCGCCACGCACGGCGGCCAGCGCCTGGTCGTAGCCGGTTTCGTTGAGGGTCAGGATGGCGCCGTCCGGCTGCTCCACCGCATAGATGTGGTCGCCGACCTGCAGGCCGGCCTCCATGGCCGAGGAGCTCCCGTACACCTCCTGGACCCAGAAGGTCAGGTAATCGCCGCTCTCGGTCTGCAGGATGTGGTTGACAACCGTCACGCCGATGCCGCAGTAGTCCCCGCTGTTTTCGGCGGCAATCGCCCGGTATTCCTCCAGCGTGTAGTACTGCGCGTAGGGGTCGCCGCTGGCGGCCACATAGGCCTTGAAGGCGGCCTCCAGCATGGCCTGGGCGTCCATGCTGCCGGCGTAGTAGGAGTAATAGCGCACCACCTCGTCCAGCAGCTGCAGGTTCCGCCCGGCGGAGTATTCCTCCCCGCTCAGCTCTTCAATAATGGCCTGCTGGGCCTGCAGACGGTCGGTATACAGCCGCCGCTCGTAGGCGGAGGTCAGGGTAAAGGTCAGCAGCACCGCGCCGGCCACCGCCAGGCAGACCACAAACAGCAGCATCCGCACCGTGCACATCCGGGGCC
>CALWQR010000120.1 GCA_944383705.1 uncultured Clostridia bacterium | reverse complement strand
TTGCCGCGCATTCCCCGTTTTTGGAAGCGGACGCTGCCCGCTGTGGCCGATGGCCGCCCCCTCTCCCTATCAAAGCACCGGGGAATGCAGTCTAGCACATTGCCGCGCATTCCCCGTTTTTGGGAGCGGGCGCTGCCCGCGTACTGCCCGCGCGCTGCCCGCGTACCGCCCGCACCGCCTCAGCGGTCCGGCTCCGAAGCCTGCGGCTTCCGCAGCGGCAGCAGACCAAAGAGATCCTCGATATCCCCGGCGCCCATAATCAGCAGCAGGTCTCCCGGTCCGGCATCGCTGCAGAGCCGGTCTGCCAGGTCGGGCAAAGCCCCGCAGTAGACCGCGTGCCGGCCGACGGCCTCGGCCAGCCGACGCGAGCTGACGCCGCTTTCGTTGCGCTCCCGCGCGGCGTAAATGTCGGCAAAATACACACGGTCGCAGTCGTCAAATGCCCGGGCGAACTCCCGGAACAGCCCGGCCGTCCGGCTGTAGGTGTGCGGCTGATAGGCGCACAGCACCCGGCGAAAGCCCAGCTCCCGCGCTCCGGCCAGAGTGGCCCGGATGGCGGTGGGATGGTGGGCGTAGTCGTCGTACACGGCAGCCCCGTTGAGACTGCCGCGGTACTCCATGCGGCGGTGCACCCCGCAAAAGGAGGAAAGCCCCTGCGCAATCTCCTGCGGGGAGGCCCCGCTGAGAAAGGCCGCGGAGGCGGCCGCCAGTGCATTGACCACCTGAAACCCGCCCGGCTGCCGGAGAGATATCCGGCAGACGGGCTCTTCTTTGCGGCAAAAAACAAACTGCCGGCAGCCCCGCCGGGCGGTCACCTCCGCCGCCCGGAAATCCGCCGTCCGGCCTGTGCCGAAGGTGCAGAGCCGCCCGCGGTAGGGCTCCAGCGCCCGCATCAGCTCGGGGTCCTCGGCGTTCGCCAGTACGCAGCCCTCCGGGCCGGTGCGCTCGGCAAAGCGCAGGAAGGAGGTGCGGAGCTGTTCCATGCTGTGAAAATAATCGACATGGTCCATGCCGATGTTGAGCAGCACCGCCAGGGTCGGGTTGAAATCCAGAAAGGAATCCCGGTACTCGCAGGCTTCAAACACCATTTGCTCCCGCCCCTCGCCGATGCGGCAGCAGGCCCCACCCAGGGATGGCAGCTCGGCCCCGCACAGCACGGTGGGGTCGCCGCCGGCCAGCAGAATCTGCGCGCACATGGCGGTGGTGGTACTCTTGCCATTCATGCCCGCCACCCCGATGCGGGTGCGGTAGCGCAGCATCAGATATCCGAGGTAATCGGCACGGGAAATCAGGGGCAGGCCGGCCTGCCGGGCGGCCAGATACTCGGGGTTCTCTTCCCCGATGGCAACGGTGTAGATCACCGCATCCGCTCCGCGGATCCATTCGGCGCTGTGCCCGATGTGAATGTCGGCCCCCAGCCGGCGCAGCCGCCCGAGGCGCTCGCTGTCGGTCCGGTCCGACCCGGTCACGCGCAGTCCCTCCCGCAGCGCAATTTCGGCCAGCGAGCACATGCTCACCCCGCCCGCGCCGATGAAATGAACCGTCCGGCAATCCCGCAGCAGCTGCCCCAGGCGCTCCGGCCCCAGATGTGTATTTGACAGAGACATTTCCGCCTTCCTCCCCGTTTTTTGATGAAACCATTCCCATGTTATGCGGAAAAATGACCGATTGCAACGAAAAAGCGCAACACAGCCATCAGACAGCGGCCGAGAAATTCACCAAAAAATCCATGTTTCATTGAATAATTATCACAAAAGCAATTTATACTATATACATCAGCCCGCCAACCAGGAATCACATGACATGAATACGATATGGAGGTATCACATCATGCAAATTACAGATATCAAAGTCAGAAAACTGTTCAGCGAAGGCCCGATGAAAGCCATTGTTTCGGTCACGTTTGACGGACAGCTCGCTGTCCATGACATCAAAATCATCAACGCCCGGGACAAGTTCTTCATTGTGATGCCCAGCCGCAAGAATCCGGACGACACCTATCGGGATATCGTACATCCCATCAACTCGCAGTTCAGAGGGATGCTGGAATCCGCGGTAATCGAGGCCTACGAAGCCGCGCTGGCGCAGGAAGCCGCCGCGCACGCCGAGGAGGCCGCCGCAGAGCCCGAGCCCGAGCGGCAGGCCGCCCCGACAACCGTATAAACGGCGCCGCCGCACCGGGGCTGTGCCCCGGGCCGGGCGGGGGCGGCCGCCGTCCCGCCACAGGGCGGGAGATTCGCAGGAATCTCCCGCCCTTTTCCCGTTCCGGTGCGCGTTCAGACAGTCCCGTGCGAGAACAGAACGCTCTCCCCCCGCAGGGTCAGAACGCCAAAGCTTTTTCCGCCCCCCTGCCCGATGCTGCCGGGGTTGAACAGATAAAGCGGTCGGCTAAGAGTCACCCCCGCCGCCTCGCTGCCCGCCGGCAGCACCTCCAGCAGCGGCCGGTGGGTGTGCCCGAACAGCACAATATCCGCCCCGCCCCGCACGGCGGCCCCGATCAGCCCCCCAAGGCCGCTTTTGACGCCGTAGCGGTGCCCGTGCGTCAGAAAGAACAGGTGCCCGCCCAGGGACGTCAGGCACTCCTCCGGCACCGGCCCCTGCACGCCGTACAGCAGACCGTCACAGTTGCCCCGCACCAGGTACAGGGGAATCTCCCCCAGCTCCAGCGCACAGGCGTCCCGCACCCCGTCCCCGAGGTGCATCACCGCCGCGGGCGGCGCAGTCTGGCGTGCGAGCGCCTCCCGCATTCCTCCCGTGCGGCCGTGCGAATCCGAAAAAATCAGAATTTCCATATCCCCATCCCTTTTTCTTTTTATTATACTACTTTTTCCCGGGTTTGTCTACCCGTCGGCGCAATTTTTGAAAAAAAACGGCAATCCATCACCCTTTTCCGCCCGCCGCCATATACTGCTCCTGAACGAAACCGAAAGGAGCTCACCTATGCAACTGGATCGGAAAATGCTGAACCGCCTGCTGGCCATGAACGACGAGCAGCTGGGCGCGCTGATCGGGCAGATTGCCGCGGAAACCGGAATCGACCCGGCAGAGCTTGGGATGCGGCCGCAGGATATTGCCGGCATCCGGCAGGCCCTGGGCAGCGCGACCGAGGCGGACCTGGAAAAGCTGAATGAGGTATACGAGGATTACCGCCGGGGCCGCCGGGGCAAATGAGCGCGTCGGCATGGCCGCACGGGGAAAGGAGAGCAGACGTGACGATGGAATCCGATGAAAAACGGAACGACGAAGCCGCCGGAACGCCTACCGGAGCGCCTCCAGGATCACCCGCCGGAGCGCTCTCGGCTCTGCTGGCCGACCCGGCGCTGCTGCAACGGCTCCGGGCGGCAATCGGCGGGGCCGGCGTACCGGCAGGGTCCGCGCCGCCCGACCTGCCGGAGGAGGCAACCGCCGCCCCGGATGCCCCGGCCGGTGATGCGGCGCAGGAAGATGACCTGCCCGGCCGGGCTGCACCGGCCGGGGCCGACGGCCTGGCTGCGGTGCTGGCCGACCCCGCGCTGCTGACAAAGCTGCCGCAGGCGATGGCCTTGCTGGGGCCCCTGCTGGGGGGCGCGGAAGGCCGGCGGAATCCTGCCCCGCCCCCGCCGCGCACGCAGGAGGAAGCCCGGGACGGCCTGCTGCTGGCGCTCCGCCCGTTCCTCTCTCCCGAGCGCCGGGAAGCGCTGGACACCCTGCTGCGCATTGCCAGGCTGGGCAGCGTGCTGCGGCAAATCCGATAAAGGAGGAACGCACCCATGTATTCCCGCTTTCCAAGGCCCTCCGAGCGCCCGGTCCGCCTGCCAGAGCACTACAGCGGCTGCGCCTTTGCAGCGCCCCAGCCCGCCCCGGAAGCTCCGCCGCAGCCCCCCGTGCCCGACCGGCCGGCGCCCCCCGGCCCCGAGGCGCGGACAGATGCCGGGCCGGCCTGCCCGGCTCCCCCGCCGCTCTCCCTTTCGCTGCTTGCAGGGAAGGATGGCAAGCCACGCCCGGGGGGCCTGGGCTTTGACGAGCTGCTCCTGCTGGGCCTGATTTTGCTGCTGGCGCATACCGGACAGTCGAGCGATGTCATACTTTGGCTGGCACTTCTTCTGTTTTGCCCGTAAAAACCTCTTGCAAAACAGCCGGAAATATAGTATAATAGAAAAAGACGAACCGGCCATGCGGCCGGCGGAAAGGAACGGACGAAAATACCGATGAAAAAAACAATTGCGGTGCGCTGTGTGCTGGGCGTGCTGATTCTGCTCAATCTCTGGATGATCGGCGGTTTTTCCAGCCAATCGGCCGAGGATTCCGGCAAAACCAGCGAAAAAGTGATCCGGCCGGTGGCGCAGGTCGTCGTCAAGGATTTTGAAACCAAAACAGAGGCCGAGCAGAACAGCATCATCTCCGACATGCAGCTGCCCGTGCGCAAGCTGGCACATATGACCGAATTCGGCACGCTGGGGATGCTGATTTTCCTGCTGCTGCGTACATGGAACTTCTCCCTGCCCCGCTGCGGGCTGGGCGCTATGCTGGGGGCGCTGATCTGCGCCTCGGCGGATGAGCTGCACCAGTATCTGGCGCAGCAGGGGAGATCCGGAAAGGTGACCGATGTGCTGATTGACTGCGCCGGAGCGCTGATCGGATGTCTGGTCGTCTGGGGCATCCTGCTGCTGGTCCGGTATCTTCAGAAAAGGAAACAGAAAGCCGAATGAAAATTACCCACTGCCACGTTGCCTGCCAAAAGCTCTCCGCCCCGCTGCGCATTGCGCTGGCCTCCGACCTGCACGACAACCCCTGCGGGCCCGTGCTGCGGCTGCTGCGGCAGGAACAGCCGGATCTGATTCTGATTCCGGGCGACCTGACCGATGACAGCGCCATCCGCGCCGGGGGCCGCGCCGCGCTGACCTTTCTGCGCGGGTGCGCCGAGCTGGCGCCAACCTTTTATTCTCCCGGCAACCATGAGGTGCGCTGCTATCACGGCAAAAACCCCTTCCGGCACCCCATCCCCCGCCCGATTCCCGAGGCGTTCCGCCAGGCCGTGCGGCAGGCCGGCGTGTGGTTTCTGGACAACGATTCTATCCAGCGCAACGGTATGACGGTCTGCGGCCTGAGCTCCGGCATCTGCGGCGCGCGCAATCAGCCCGACCCCGCCGTGCTGGAGCGCTTCCGCCGGCTGGAGGGAACGCCGAAAATCCTGCTTTCGCACCATCCCGAGTATTATATGCCCTTTCTGCGGGATCTGGGCATGGATCTTGTGGCCTGCGGACACGCGCACGGCGGACACTGGCGGCTGTTCGGCCGCGGCGTGTATGCCCCCGGGCAGGGGCTGTTCCCCAAATATACCGCCGGCGTGGTGGACGGCGTCTGCGTCATCAGCCGCGGGCTCGGTGACCATACCTCCATCCCCCGCCTCTTCAATGAACCCGAACTCGTGATGATTCGCTTGGGAAAGTAGTCCCCGCGAGGGGAAGACCTTGGAGAGCCCCGCCTGTGAAGAGTCCCACCGTAGGGAAAGACCTTGGAGGAACCCGCCTAGGAAGGCTCCCCCGGGCGATACAGACCGGGCAACTTCTTGCATCTTTTCCGTCATGCATCGCAAACCGCCT
>CALWQR010000119.1 GCA_944383705.1 uncultured Clostridia bacterium | reverse complement strand
CCCCTCGGCCGGGCGGGGAAGCCCCGCCGTTGTCCCGCCCTCGCTGCCGGGCAGAGAGCCCCCCGCTCTCCCCGCCGCCTCCGCCGCCGTGTGCGGAACGCCCCCCGGCCGGAAACGGCTCAATCAGAACGGCAAAAGCCGGTGCCCCGGCCAGAGGCCGGTTTGAAAAAGGGGACAGCAGGGGCCCGGAGTTTTTGCCCTCTCTGCGGGGCCGGGAAACCGGCCAAAGGCTGGCTTGAAGAAGAGGGGCGGCAAAAGCCGGAGCCCTGTCCCTGCCTGTTGGGGGACAGATGCTCCGGCTTTGGCTGTTTCGTTTTCAGACCGGCGCGGAGAGCGGAAGGAGCCGTCGGCACTCCAGGTAGTAGCGCTTGTCCTGCGCGTGCCCCATCGAAAAGGTCTTGCGCGGGAGCGCGCCGTCGCAGATCACGGTGCGGAAGAGCTCGTCCTTTTTCATCCCGGCAAACAGGAAGCCCACTGCTCCGGGCGCTGCGGCCAGACGGCGCAGGGCGTCCTCGCCGTGGATGTAATCGACGCGGGCCTCGGGCCAGCGCCGCAGGAAACCGTCCAGAAAGGTTTGCAGCGTGCCGACCGGCAGTTGCTGCTCGGGATGCGGAGCCGTGAGAACGCGCTCGCCGCCCCCGGTCACAACGGTCAGGGACTGCGGGGCGGCCTCCCCGTGCAGCGCGCGCAGCGCCGCCTCCAGCTCGCGCACCAGCAGCTCCGGGTTGGCGCCGAACACCACGCGGTAAATCGGCTCAAAATCCAGCGCGTCATCGTGCAGATTCACCACCTCGGCCAGCGCATATCTGGCCGGATGCCGCTGCGCGGCCTCCTCACCCAGCCGCTGTTTGATCTCCTCATACGCAGCCTTGGCCGAGGCCAGCGAGTGGTTGCCATCCCCGACCGCAAAGAGCAGCGGAGCCTGCGCGGCGCTGCCGTATCGCTCGCGCATCGCCTCGGGCGTCACCAGCGCAGCCAGTGCCCGGGGCAGGGCAGCCTGTGCCGCCCGTGGCAGCAGCCAGCCGGTCACATGTCCGCCCCCCAGCATCAGATCAAAGTCGTACAGCGGCCGTTCCCCGCGGCAGAGTCCTGTCAGCGGCTCGATGACGGTCCGGCCGGGGTCGTCCACCAGCAGCATGACATGCGGCAGCTCGAGCGGCGCGCCACGGCGGACAGCCACGCGGGGCGGGATGCGCTCGAGCACCGTGCCCTCGGTGGCGCGGATGAGCGACTGCGCGCCGGGCAGGTAATCGTAGCATTCCAGGTCCACCGCGCCGATCAGCCCCCGGCGCACGCGGCCGTCGGACTGGGTGCGCTCCAGATAAATCATGGCGTCCGGCTGTGGGACAAGCTGCTCGCGCAGAGCGGTCTCCATGGCGGCGTGAATGCGCGGGATGCGGTCGCCGCTCTCCCCAAGGAAAATTTCGGGCAGCATCAGGCGCAGGGTAGAGGGGGCTTCCCCCACAATGCGCTCGGCCTCCTCCCAATATTCCGGCTCGCTGGTATACTGGTCGCAGGCGATGACCGACCAGCGCGTGCCGCACACGGCGGAAAAATCGGGCAGCAGAATTTCGGCAGGGACAAAGCAGGACGGAATGGACTCGGACATGGGCATACTCCTTTTGCCGCCTGCGCACGGCAGACGGGATTTGTTTTTCACAGTATACCACATTTTTATGCGGCTGTCAATGGAAAAACCGAAAGACATGCGGGCATTCCGGGCAGAAAGCGCCGATTCCGTTGACGGTTTCCGGCGAAAAACAGGGTGCTTTCGGCAGGTTTCCCAAATCAATCGACCAAAATTCGCCATTTTGTCTATTGACTGCAACCCTCAAATAATGATATAATGAAGCTGCCGAACAACCTTGCCCTGCCGGACAACGCGCGTCCGAATCTTACAAACAAAACAGAAAGGGGAAAACCAATGAAACCTACAAACAGATGGCCCGTATTGTTTTTGGCTTTGCTATTTGTAATGTCGTACACATTTTCATTTCATGTGCTGGCAGGCATGGTGGAACAGCCGGAACCAGCGGATTCCGCGGAAGCAGAAAAAGACACCGCCTCCGAAAACCGTGAAACAATATGGATACACTACGCAGACGGACATACCGAAGAACACGAGTTCGTATTGGAGCCCGACACCGAAATTCCGCCATTGGCGCCTTACCTGCCATGACGCATCGTAAAATTCGTTTTCATGTCCCAATGGCCGCCAGAGCTTGTCTTGTTGCTCTGCTCGCAGCCATCATACTCCTATCAACCGCAGGTTGTGCGGATGAATCCGCTCCGCAAGAGCTAACCAATGAATCTTATACAAACGTTGTTGACCAAATCGGTGGCGCTGATCTCTACTACCCGTGGGAGCAATATGACAACCGGGAAAGCTGGAATATCACGATGAGCTTTGTCCGATATGACAAGGTTGGCATCTGGATTGAAATCCGGGACAATGACAACATCGGAATGCACTTCAACGAGGGCTGGTTTGTTCTGGAGCGTCAGGATGGCTCCGAGTGGGTCAAGGTTTCCACTTTAGATGAAAATTCTTTGGTCGGACAATATGCAGAAGTACCGCCCCGCGAAAATGCAGATTACGCAAAATGCAATACCATTGCCCGGACCCGCTATCTCGACCAATCCAAGCTGGTCAGCGGTCACTACCGGTTTACCAAAATCATCAGCGGCCGCGAGTTTCAGTGCGAGTTTGATCTGGAAATCTGACGCCGCCCCGCGCAGGCCATGCAACGCCATCGCCTAACGCCTTCCCCCGCCGCAAACGGCGCTTGCCGTTTGCGGCGGCTTTTGCTCTTTGGCCCGCGTCTCCCGGCGGCAGAATCTTGCAAAAAAGCATTGCAAGCGCGGGGAAAATGTGGTATACTATAAAGCGAAATGCGGAAAAGCGGAAGCCGCCGGCTGCCGGCGCAACCGCAAAGAGACAGGAGGATTCTGTATGATTGCAAAAACATGGGCGGAGGAGGTGCTGGCGGTCGCCGTTTCGACCGGGGCCGACTTCGCCGAGCTGTACGGGGAGCATACCCGGAACCAGTCGGTTTACATGGTGGACGGAAAGATCGACCGGGTAACCGACAATCTGCTCTCGGGCGTGGGGATCCGCGCGTTTGTCGGCACGCGCACGGTGTTCGCCTCCACCTCCGACATCAGCCGCGAGGGGCTGCTGCGCTGCGCCGCCTCGGTGGCGGCCGCCGTGGGCGAGGAGCGCCGGGAACAGGCCGTGCGCCTGAATGAGCGCATCTTCCCCAACCTTCACCCGGCGGTTGTTGTCCCTTCGGGCGTGGAGGCCTCGGAGCGCGCCGCGCTGCTGCGCGAGGGCTGCTTTGCCGCAAAGGAAGCCGACGGGTGCATCTCGCAGGTGAGCGGCAGCCTCTCCTCGGTTGACCACACGATTCTGGTTGCCAACACCGAGGGACTGTATACCACCGACCGCCACATCCGCACCCGCATGGCGGTGCAGGCCGTGGCCAGCAAGGACGGCGAAAACCAGTCCGGCAGCTGCTCTCCCGGCGCCGGGGGCGGGCTGGAGCTGTTTGACCGCGTGTCCCCGGCCGACATCGGCAGGGAGGCCGCGAGGCAGGCGGCCGTCAATCTGCGCGCCTCCTACTGCCCCGCCGGCGTGATGACCGTGGCGATTGAGAACGGCTTTGGCGGCGTGATTTTTCACGAGGCCTGTGGGCACTCGCTTGAGGCCACGTCGGTTGCCATCGGCGCCTCGCAGATGGCGGGCAAGCTGGGGCAGCAGATTGCCAACCCCAAGGTCACGGCCATTGACGACGGCACGGTTCCCGGCGCGTGGGGCTCGGTGAACATCGACGACGAGGGCACACCGACCCAGCGCAACGTGCTGATTGAGAACGGCGTGCTCAAAAGCTATCTGATCGACCGTCTCGGCTCCCGCCGCATGGGAATGCCCATGACCGGCAGCGCCCGCCGCCAGAACTACCAGTATGAGGCGACCTCCCGCATGACCAACACCTTTATCGCCAACGGCCCCGACCGCAACGAGGACATCATCGCCTCGATTGAAAACGGTCTGTACTGCCGCAAAATGGGGGGCGGCTCGGTCAATCCGCTCACGGGCGCCTTCAACTTTGCCGTTACCGAGGGGTATCTTGTGCGCAACGGCAAAATCTGCGAGCCGGTGCGGGGCGCTTCGCTGATTGGGACCGGCTCGGAGATTCTGCAAAACATCGATATGGTGGGGCAGAATCTTGAAACCGCGCAGGGCATGTGCGGCTCGGCCAGCGGCAGTGTGCCCACCGATGTGGGCCAGCCCCTGATCCGCGTATCCACCATCACCGTAGGAGGCAGATAACATGAGCTTTGAACAGATGAAAGAGGCGCTGGTCTCCGCCGCCCGCCGCGCGGGACTGGAGCAGTACGAAATTTATTTTGAGCAGGACGAGAATGTGAGCGTGGAGACCCTGAAGCAGGAGGTCAGCTCCTTTTCCGCGGGTGTGAGCGGGGGCGTCAGCTTCCGCTGCGTGGTGGACGGCAGAATGGGCTATGCCTCGGGCGAGCTGCTGACGCCCGAGGCCATGGATGAGCTGGTGTCCCGCGCTGTCTCCAACGCCAGGTGCATTGACAGCGCCGACGAGGCCGTGATTTTTGCCGGCTCCCCCCGCTACGAAACGGTAGACCTCCCGGCTCCCGCGCTGGCCGACCCCGCGCTGCTGCGCAAAACCGCGCTGGAGCTGCAGGCGGCCGCCTACGCCGAGAGCGACAAGGTCGGGGACGGAACGCAGTCCTATATGATGTCCGTGGTATCCGAGATTCATCTCTACAACTCCAACGGGCTGTCTCTTTCCAACCGTGTGGGCACGACGGCAGGCTATCAGGCCGCGGTTGTGCGCGAGGGGGACGAGGCGCAGGAGGCCTTTGAGGCCGCCGTGGGAGGCGACTTTGCCGCGCTGCGCCATCTGCCCGGGGCAGCCGTGCAAAAGGCGCTGGACAAAATCGGCGCCGGGCAGATAGAATCCGGCAGGTACAACGTGGTGTTTGACGGCGAGGAGTTCCGCTCGTTCCTCTCCACCTTCTCGGACGTGTTCTCGGCCAAGCAGGCCCAGCTCGGGCTCTCTCTGCTGGCCGGCAAGGAGGGCGAGACGGTTGCCGCGCCCTGCGTGACGGTCACCGACGACCCGCTGCGCGCGGGCTATGCCATGCAGACCCCGTTTGACGGGGAGGGCGTGGCCACCCGCCGCAAAAACGTGATTGAGGGCGGCGTGCTCAAAACCCTGCTCTATGACCTGACCACCGCCAAAAAGGCCGGCCGGGAGTCCACCGGAAACGGGCAGCGGGGAGGATATGCCTCGCCTGTGACCATCGCGCCCTACAGCTTTTCGCTGGCCGCCGGCGACTGCACGCGCGAGGAGCTCTTTGCGCTGGCCGGCGACGGCGTTTATATCACCGAATGCAAGGGCTTTCACGCCGGGGCCAATCCGGTCACCGGCGATTTCTCGATTGAGAGCGCGGGCTTCCGCATTCGGAACGGCAAGCGCGCCGAGCCGATCAAATCCTTCACCGTGGCGGGCAACTTTTTCGAGCTGCTCAAATCCATCGACCGCCTCGGCAACGAGGTGCGCTGGTCGCCCCTGGGCGGCTTTACTGTGTTCGGCTCCCCCGACGTGCTGGTGCGCGGCATGAGCATCGCAGGGAAGTAACGCTTGCC
>CALWQR010000118.1 GCA_944383705.1 uncultured Clostridia bacterium | reverse complement strand
TTGAATGCCGATCCCTGTGCAAACAGGAATGAGAGAGCTGCCGCTCACGCATTTTATAATGCATTTGCGACAGCCCCGGCTTTTGCCTTTGGTGCGGAAAACGGGACTTGAACCCGTACGGTGTGAACCACACGCCCCTCAAACGTGCGCGTCTGCCAGTTCCGCCACTTCCGCATCACACAGCCTCTATATTGTACCACAGACGACCGCTTTTGTCAAGCCCTTTTTCGGATTTTCTTACCGTTGGCCGAAAAAAAGCGCGCCGGATGACAATTGCGCGGGCGGCATCTTCATGCCGCCCGCGGGACGGGAAGCCCCGCCCTGCCCCGTCCCGGCCGGAGGCCGGGCGGGGGCGGCAGGGGCGGTCAGTAGCGCTCGGACCACTCCGCGCCGGCCATGGGGTCGGCGGTGAAAACGGCGTCCACAAAAATCGGAAGGTGGTCGGAGGCCGCGCAGGTGCATTCATCCGCCACCACGCCAAAGACGGTCAGTGTCACGGCCTCGCCGTTGGTCATCAGCAGGTGGTCCAGACTGGCAAGCTCTTTTTCCGGAACCCCGGTGCTGTTCGGACGCATCATGCCCAGCTCCTCCGAATAGGCCGGATAGCCCTTGACGCTGCTCAGGGAGGTTGTCATATCCGCCTCCTCCCGGGCGTTGATATAGCCGTTGTCCAGGAACAGCTGGCAGCTGGAGCTGTCAATGGAGGCATTGAAGTCCCCTCCGATAAAGGCCGGGCAGCCATACCTGGCCACAAGGGCGTCAATCAGCTCCATGGCCTCCTGGGCCTGTTGCAGGCGGATGTCGGCGTCCTGCGTGCACATGTGGGTCGATACAACCAGGTAACGGTCGCCGGTGGCTATCTGTTCAAACACGCCCCAGGTCAGCGATTTGGAGGATTTGTCGTTGTTGGCGGCCGTGCCCGACTGCACGCTGTACCAGTAATACTCACTGTCCACCAGACGGGTGGTTGCGGTATTGTAGAACAGCGGGGTGCAGTTGTAGCCGATGAGGTTTTCCACCGCGGGGTCCAGGGTCTCGGCGTAGCCCAGCGCCTTCAGCAGGGTTGCAATGTCGTACTCGCCGGTCTTGTCGCGCTTGCTGCCGTCTACCTCCTGCAGGCCAAGCACATCGGGCATGTACTGGGCAATCATCTCTGCCTGCAGACGGTTGCGCTCGGCAGCCGGCACGTCGTCGTAGCTGGTCTGCCCGGTCCGGTTCTGCCAGAGCGTATTGTAAAACATGATGCGCACGTCGCCGGTGTGCTGATAGGCATAGGCGTTTGAGGAGTTCAGCTCACCAAGGGTGTCGATGTAGCTGCCGCGGGAGCTGAAGCCGTCGGTAAACGGATAATGCCCGTTGACATACGCGGATCTGAGATATCCCGCGGCGGCGGTAAAGCCGTAGTAATCCCCGGCGGCAATGGCAATCGTCTGGCCCGAGACGCTCAGCTCCCAGCGGCCGTTCGACATCTGGCTCCCGTCGGCTCCGGTGCCGCGCAGGACAATGGAATTGGCGGCCGGGGCGTCGGTCCCCACGCGGTCCAGCTCCAGGCCGGTGGCGTTTTTCAGGGCGAGAGAGACGGCATAGGCCATTCTGCCCTGCATATAGTCGCCCGCGGCGTAGGCAATCACATAGTCATCCAGCAGGGCGTTCATGTAGGGGATCTCCCCCGACGGAAAGGCCTGCTTGGAGAGATAGGTGGCCGGGACGCTGAGGTCGGTAAAATCCAGCTGCTCCAGCTTGTCGGTTTCAATGTCCACGGCGTAAAAGTTTTCAAAAAACTTGCGGATGCCAAGGTACAGCCCGCCCTCGGATTTGGAGGCGAACACCAGCCGCTCGTTGGAGACAAACACATGGTAGCCGTCCCCCACCCCCTCATAGTCGGGGGTATAGGTGTCCTCGCGGTTGGTGGTGCCGATGACAATCTCCTTGGCGGCACGGATTTCTCCGGTTTCGGCGTCCTCGTAGTCCTCGGTAATCGGAATGGTGATGCCGGTCAGGGCACGGATGGTGTCCTGAAAGAGGACCGCCATCCGCTGCTCCCAATCCGAGGCATACCAGGAGCGTACAATCACATATTCGGTACTGCCGCCCGAGAGAATCTGCAGCCGGTCGGGCTGATTTTCGGCCGGGGGCGTTGCGCCGGTACCGGTACCGGTTGCCTGCCCGGTCTGGCTGTCGGCCGGCGGGGTTTCCCCGTCGCCGGCACAGGAGGCCAGCGGCAGGGCAACCAGAATCAGCAGCAACAGCAGGGCAAGCGTACGGATTCCTTTTCCGCTCATCGCGTACTCCTTTCTCTGTGGTG
Source organism: uncultured Clostridia bacterium (assembly GCA_944383705.1). Taxonomy (GTDB): domain Bacteria; phylum Bacillota; class Clostridia; order Oscillospirales; family CAG-272; genus UMGS1865. Next base: position 3,406 of record CALWQR010000118.1, on the reverse strand, counting down.
TGGGAGGCTTATGCTTCGGCCTGGGCGGCCTCGTAGGCGTCGCTGTAGGGCTTCAGCACGGCCATCTGCGCATCGGAGTAAAGCCCCTCGTTTTCCAGGCCGTCCAGGTAGGCCAGATGTCCCACATAGCCCACCGAGCGGACACGGTCGGGCGACACGCCGCCGTCGGTCACGCCGTCGTCGGCGTAAAAGGTAAAGCTCCACTCGCCGATGGTGATGCTCAGATATCCCACCGCAGTATAATCCAGCATGAAGTTTTCGGCGTAGATGCCGCCCAGTGCGCCGCTGTAATAGTAGGCGTCCGCGTCATAGTCGGCGTCGTCCGCGCACTGGTCGTTGACCCACGCAGCACCCCGGAAGGGCACCAGCACGTAGGTGTTCTCACCGGCGGCCTCCAGCGCGGCAATTTTATCGCGGCTGTCGGCCACGGCGGCAATGTTGGCGGAGGGGGCAATCAGGGTACCCAGCTCCACGCTGCCGGCCTGTTTTCCAACGCTTTCCACAAGGCTGTCATACAGCTCTTTGTTCAGCCGGCTGTCAAATCGGATGCCGGAGCTGTTGTCCTCGGTGGTGTCAATGCGGACCCGCGCGCCCGTCAGCGTCTCAAGAGAAATTCCCACAACACAGCCTTCAACGGCTGCACCGGTCTCCGTTCCTTTGTTATAGATCGGATCGGCCGTGGTGGAAAAGCAGTTGCTCAGTCTGGTCTCCTGGCTCTCCTCATACGCAACGATGCTGGCCGTGGAGCTGCCCGTGAGCGTACCGGTATTCACACAGTTCTGGCAAATCAGAATGTCGTTGCCGGTGTCTCTGCCCCCATGTCCGACAATTCCACCTACGCGCCCGTCGGTTGTCTGCTCAACGGTGAGGCTGCCGTAATTGACGCAGTTCGATATTTTTGCGGTTGTTCCCGCAATGTCGTCATGCTGCGTGGCGCCGACAATTCCGCCAAGCGGCGCAAGTCCCCCTCCGGTACGGACATACCGGATATCCGCGTAGTTGGCCGTATTTCGGATTTCCACCGTTTTGGTTCCGTCGCCGCTGGTATTGGTCCGCCCGACCACTCCGCCGAGATTGAGATCCTTGCCGGAGGCGGTGACAATATCCATTGTTCCGGAAACATTGACTCCGTCGATCACCGAAGTTCCCGTGAGATAACCGACAGCTCCTCCCCAACACCACACGGAGGTCTGAGAAGCCGTTGCCCGGACCGAGACCGTACAGTCAATCAGCTCGGACACACCGTACATGGAGCCGGCAACGCCCCCCACAAAGCTGGTTCCGGTGGGCTCGGCTATAATGACCTCCAGCGACAGATTCTGAATCGATGCACCGTTGTTTGTTCTGGCAAACATTCCGCAGCCGGCCCCATCATAGCTGCCGTTTTCCAGGCGGAGATTGCGGATAACCACTCCGTTTCCGTCAAAAACCCCTTGGAAATGATGGGCGCTGCTTCCGATTGGCGTCCACTGGTGGGCGTCCAGGTCGATCTCCGCCGCCGTGACCTTGAAATACTTGCCGCCGGTGGCGTTGGCGCCTGCCCAGACCGAAAGATAGGCCAGTTCGGCGGCGTTGGAAATCTGATACGGGTCATCGGCGGTTCCGGTTCCGCCCGCAAAGCCGGCGGCGGCATTGTCGTTCCAGTTGGTGGTCGGGCTCTCCGCCGCCACGGCGGGGACGCCGAACAGCACGGAGGAAAGCAGGACGGCAATCAACAAACAGACTGACAGGACATTCACTCTTTTTTTCATGTTCGTTTCTTCCTTTCTTGTGTGTCGTATGGCGTGTGGAATTCAGGGAAGTATCGTCCAGCCGGGCAGGTCTTTCCCGTAGGGCTGGCTGAGGTCTTCGACATATGAGGTGGTAATGACATCCGGCTCCGAAAGAAGGCAGACATCAAGCAGCGGTACGGTATACGGTTTCATATTGTTTCCTCCTGTATATGGGATAGTTGCCGGGGCGGTGGTTATTCCTCCTCTTCCTCCGGCTCAAAGGTCCCGTTCGCAATTTCCTGGAACGTGGTGTTGACTTCATTGACCTCCTCTTCCAACAGGCCGCTGGTGAGATATTCGGCCAGAATGGTGGCAATGTTGTACTTTGCGGGGTCACCGTAAATCTGGCGCAGCCGCTGGGTGGTAAAGGAAAAGGCGGTGACCAGGTAGACGTTGACGGGGTCCACATAGACGTTGGTGTCGATGATTTCCATAATCTGCACCGAGGGTTCGTCCAGGTAGCGGGAAGTCAGTGTGCGCTCGTAATAGGTGGATTTGACGACCTGATAGGAATCCGATGCGTAGGCCTCAAAGAACAGGGCGACCTGCTGCTTTTCCTCCTCTGGCATGGAGATCGGGAAGCCGAAGGCGAAGCATTGGTCCTGCACATAGGAGATATAATCCTCCTGGTTGCTGTCCATCTTCGGAATCGGCAGCAGGCCGTAGCCCAGGCCCGTGTGGCCCAGGCGCACCATGTCCTCGCTCTCAACAATGTACAGGCGGTAGTTCATCATACCGGCGTGGCTGTCAGTGAAATATTTGGCGTGGTCCCCTTCCGTGGTGGCGTAGGAGCTCTCGCCATAGAGCAGCCCGAGAATCTTGTCAACCGCGCTGCTGAAGCGGGCGGTGTCCACACTCACCTGATAATAGTTGTTTTCGTCCTTGGTGAGCACGGTCATACCGGTGGCCGACATAAAGCCGTCGGTCACGCTGGAGTCGCCGCCGACAAAGCAGACATACCCATAGGTGTTATCCGCCGGAGAGCCCTGGTCCACATACATGTCCTTGACGATTTCGGCGGCCTTTTCCATGGTCCACTCCTGGTTGAGCACCAGCTCCTGCGGGTTTTCCACACCGAAATCGTTGAACAGCTGGCGGTTGTAGAACATGCCGATGATGTAGCGGTAATACGCCATGGAGAACTTGCCGGTGATGAGATACTGCGCGTCTCCGATGGAGAGCGCCTCGTTGTAGCCCTGCGAGTAGTAATCCTTGCCCTCGTCAATGGCGTTCATCGTGCGGATGTTGGTCAGCAGACCGTTCATGGCAAGCGCACACATGCGGTAGCTGGCGGTCACCAGAATCTGGTTGTTGTAAAGCCCGCCCTTGACCATGTTGTTGACCTCGTCAAACATCTGGGTCGTATTGGTGTTGCCGACGTCCTCATCGTTCATAATCAGGCAGCCGTACTTTTCCTCCAGCGCCCGGTTACGGTTGTAAACCGCCTGGTCGATGATGCTGCCGTCGAGGCTGGCCTCAAATTCCCGGGCGGCAGCCGCCTGGACAATGGACCGGATGGTAAAGGTTTTGCCTTTGAAGTCCAGATCCTCGGGCAGGTCGGCCACATCGTTGCGGGGCTCATCCGTGGCGTCGCCGCCCGTGGTTTGCTGCCCGCCGGTGCTCTCGGCCGGTGG
>CALWQR010000117.1 GCA_944383705.1 uncultured Clostridia bacterium | reverse complement strand
GAGCGCACCGGCTCGGCCGCCATTCTCGGGCATCTGCTGCGGCTGTTTTTCCTGCTGTATCTGTGGCTGATTCTCTCGCTGACCCTGCTGGACGAGGGTCTGCGCCTGAGCGCCGACAGGCTGACCGAGCAGGGGCTGACCCCGCGGCAGTATTATCTGCGGTGGTTCGTCAACTTCCGCCCGTTTGAAAGCATTTACACGGTTTACATCAAGGGGATGATGGAGGGCTACGTTGCCCCGCGCTACACGCTGCTCAATCTGCTGGGCAACCTGTGCGCGTTTATGCCGTTTGCCTTCTTTTTGCCGACCTTCTGGCGTCCGGCGCGGCGCTGGTATGTTTTTTTGCCGGTCATTCTGCTGATTGTGGCCGCGGTGGAGGGAATGCAGTTCTGGCTGATGGTGGGGTCCTGCGATGTGGACGACCTGATTCTCAATGCCGGCGGCGCCTTTCTGATGTTCTGGCTGCTGCGCATTCCTCCGCTGCGCCGCTTTTGCGAAGGCCTGCGGACCGGTCGGTTCGCCTGAGGGAAGAGGAAAAGCCTGTGCGGGGCCGCGGCTTTGTCCGGCGGCTCCGCCTTTGGGCGCCTACAGCTGCCGGTACCGGCTCCTGCTTCGGGCCGCTTTTTCCGGGTTGCTTCCGCATGGAAAACCGTATCGCTGGAATTCTATGAAAAACGCGGAAAAGAGAAGGGAATCGACCCCAAAATGGAAGTAACAGTTGACAAATTTTGATGAATCGTGTATAATATATGGGTCTCGAAGGTGAGACAGGAGGCCAAAGATGTACAATCACGATAAACGAAAATTTGCGCGGCTGGGCGGCTGCGTCATGCTGCTGCTCTCGGCGCTGGTGCTGCTGGCGGGCAGCCTGCCGGTGGTCCGGCTGGAGCTGGCCGGTACGCGTTCGGAGTGGTTCCTGCAGGGGAGCATCACCGCAGAGCTGGAAACGCCGACAGGCGAGCTGCGGACCACGCCCGCCACCCTGCTGCAGGCGGCGCGCCACTGGCGGGCGCTGCGGGAAATTGCCGCGCTGCAAAACCTGGAGGCGGAAATCCGGGAGACCGAGGCGATGCTTGCGTCGGCCGACGGGCAAGCCCGCGATGCACTGCAAGCCGAGCTGGACAGCCTGCGGGCCGAGCGCGACGGCGCTCTGCCGCCCGGCCGTGAGGAGGAGCTGCGCGCGCTGGCCGCCAGCGGGGCTCTGGACGAGCTGCTTTGCATCTGGGACGGATATATCCGGGTTGCCCCGGCTGGGGAAGCCCCTGCGGCGGACGCCTCCGGCGATGAGCTGATGCGGTACGGGGCGCTGCTGCTGTATCTGGCATTTGCCGCCTGTTTCCCGATTCTCGCGGCGGTCTGGCTGATGATCCGCGCCGTGTATCTGCTGGTGCACTACCGCAAGCTGGGGGAGCAGGAGCTGCGGCGGCTTTCGGCCCTGCGGGTGTGCTTTGGGTATGTGCTGGCCAACCTGCTGCTGTTGCTGCTGTTTGCCGTATGGGGACTGCGGCCGGGATACAACGGTGCGGCGCTTGGCTGGCTGGCCGCCGTAACGGCGCTGGCCTGTCTGGCGCACGTCCTGTGCCGGTACGAGTACCGGGCCGAGCCGCGGGAGGGCTTCTGGCTGCGGCAGGGGCTACGGGCGCTCTGCTTTGCCGGGGCTGTGACTGCCGCGTGGGGATTTGTTTCGCTGGGGCTGCCGTTCCTGGTGCAGACGCAGTCACCCTCGCCCGCCTCGGTATCCGGGCGGCTGGCGCTGCTGCTTTCCATGGCGGTGGCCGCCCTGCTGTTCGGCCTGGCTCTGGCCGCCGCCTGCGCGCTGGCGCGTTGGAAGCCCGTTCCCACGCACGGGGCTGTGGCAGCGCTGCCGGCGGTCGCCTCGGGCGTGCTGGTGCTGGCTCTGGCGGCCGTGCCGCTCTGCTACGGGACGGGAAATGCGCAAAAGCAGGCGCAGGTGACGGCCGACGGCGGCTTTTGCGTGCTGTGGGACGCGCACCGCGTGGAGGGAACGGCTGCCAACAGCCGCTACCGGAGCATGCTGGAGGAGGAACGGTCGCTGACCGCCGCCCTGGAGCAGAAGAACATGGCGATTGCAAACAGCCACGGCGAGGCCGTGCTGGAGCTGATTGCCGAAAAGGATGCGCTGGAATCCCGCCTTTGCGGTCTGCAGGCCGACCTGCAGGCGCTTGATACCCACCAGCGGCTGGACCTTGCCCTTTGCCTGATTGGCGCGCTAGCGCTGCTGGGCGGCTGGCTTGCCGTCCTGTTTTCCGGCCGCGCCGCAGGGCATCCGGCGGCGGGCTGAGCGTCCGCGCCCCGGCCGGGTCTGCGCCGCGCCCTGCCGCCGGACCGCCACTTCGGGCCGGCTTTTGCCTGTCCCGGCACAGGGGGCTCTGCCTTGCTGCCGGGGCTTTTTTGCGCCCGCGCCGGGGTGCGGGCCGCTTTTTTGTGTCCCGTTACCGGACGTCGTCTCAAAAATGGCCGTTCTGAAAGATTTTCTGCCTTTTTTCCTATTTTCATTTGACATCCGTTCGTTTATAATGAATGCAGATTTTCCGGCAGCTGCCGGGTATCGGGAAAGGAGAGCAACATGCAGGACTGTGTAACGGCCGCCATCCGGTTTGGCACCGGCGGCTGGCGGGCCATTATCGGCGATGATTTTACCAAACAGAACATTATGCGCGTGGCGCAGGGGGTGTGCGACCTGATGCGCGAGGAGCGCAAAACCGACCGCCCGGTGATGATTGGCTACGACAGGCGGTTCCTGTCCGAGAGCGCTGCGGTCTGGATGGCCGAGGTGCTGTGCGCCAACGGGGTGCCGGTCTGGTTCATGCACCGCAGCGCGCCCACGCCGCTGGTCATGTTTACGGTCAAGCACCAGGGGCTGCACTACGGGCTGGAGGTAACAGCCAGCCACAATCCCTCCGAATACAATGGCATCAAGCTGATTGTGGAGGAGGGCAGGGACGCCCCGGTGGAGTGCACCCGGCGCCTGGAGGAGCTGATTGCCCGGGCCGAGGTGCGCAGCATTCCCTTTGCGCAGGCCGAGGCGCAGGGAATGGTGACCATGCTGAAGACGCCGTTCAACGATTTTCTGGATTCCATCCTGTCGCGGCTGGACCTGGATACCATCCGCCGCGCGGGAATGCGCGTGCTGTTTGACCCGATGCACGGCTCCGGCACCTATCCGCTGATGACCGTGCTGTACACCGCACGCTGCACGGTGGACCTGATGAACTCCAACAAGGACGCATATTTCGGGGGCGGAATGCCGGCGCCCGGCTACCGCCAGCTGGGGCACCTGGTACAGCGGGTGTCCCGCGAGGGCTATGACCTGGGCATTGCGGTGGACGGGGACGGCGACCGCCTGGGCATCATCGACCCGGACGGCACCTATATCTCCGCCAACCAGATTCTGGTCATGCTGTATTACTACCTGCACGAGTACCGGGGCTGGAAGGGACCGGTGGTGCGCAACCTGGCCACCACGCACATGCTGGACCGCGTGGCCGAATCCTTCGGCGAGCGCTGCTATGAGGTCCCGGTGGGCTTCAAGTATATCTCCTCCAAAATGGACGAGGTGGACGCGGTGCTGGGCGGCGAATCCTCGGGCGGGCTGACCGTCCGCGGGCATATTTACGGAAAGGATTCGATATACGCGGCCTCGCTGTTCGTCGAGATGGTGTGCGCCATCGGCAAGCCGCCGCACGAGATCTGGCAGGAGCTGACCGACCGCTACGGCGTGTTTGTGATGGCCGAGGACAATTTCCGCTTTGCACCCGAGGACCGGCAGTGTGTGGATCGCCTGCTGATGCAGGAAAAACGGCTGCCGGCGTTTCCGGGCAAACGGATTGCCCGGGTGGGGTACGAGGATGGCTGCAAGGTCTATTTTGAGGACGGCTCCTTTGTCATCTGCCGGTTTTCGGGCACCGAACCGCTGCTGCGCATCTTCGCGGAGGACGGCTCGGCCGACCGCGCCGAGGCGCTCATTGCCGAGATGAAGGCGTTTATCCGATAATCGGCGCATACCAGACAAAGCCGGAGCGGAATCGAAAAAGACCGTGCGGCAGCGCACGGAATCGCGCAGTGGGAGCGCCGGGCTATGCCCGGCGCTCCCACCGTTAGTTTTTATCCGCCGGTACGTCGATATTGGGGAGAGCGGCACCGGCTGTATAAGGCGGATTCTCGTAAAAATAGTGAAAATCGTATCCATCGAGCGGAGATGTACAAGCTCTCTCCATCCATTACGCTTCCTGAAAATCGTAAAACTGAAAATTAGAGTGCCGGATTCTGTTTTGCGCAATACTGACGACAAAGCTGCGATCGCCGCGTATCGTTTCGGTTATATGCCGGACAACCGCCCCGGAATGCGGTTTCGTTCAGGTAGTATTGGATGATCCGCTTTTTCATTTGTTTTCCACCTCCTTCCAATGTGCCATGGCGGCGTCATAATCGGCGAGGCATTCATCGAGAAACGCAAGCAGATCTTCATCTGTCTCGATCCCTGTACGCTTTGCGTAGCCCAACTGTTTGGGCTTGTCGCGCCGGATGCCCTTGCTGTCAAACACACCGTTCTGCATGTTGCTGATGGAGTTGAGAAGCTGCTGTAGCTGTTCGGGCTGACTGATGTTTCCGGTATTGTCATAGAGATTGTAGCACAGGAGACGTACTGTGACCGACTCCTCTTTCTTCAGGCAGTCCCGATCCCGCAATTCCAGATAGGGAACCTGTTGCTCCGCAGAAAAGCGCCTGGGCCAGAACATGATCATCGTATAGTTGTAATGCCCGGCGTCCACGATGCGGACATGATACCGGTCGGCAAACCGTGGGCAGATGACATGTTCAAAATATGCCTTCCATCGGATTCGGTCGAGCGGTGTATCCTGCTTCTCGGGGCGCTGTGTGTTTTCAAATGCTTCAGCGAGCAAAAACAGATATTCGGTGTACTGCCGCAGCAAGAGGCAGTCGGAGTTCCGGTAAGGTTCGAATAGCCGGCAGAGATCGGGCAGGCTTTTTACAGCCCAACCGAGCCCCTCGATCCGAGTGCGTTCCCCTTCCTCGATGCGATTGGTCTGGTAGAAGATTTTGTACCTTGTAACCGGTACTGCTTCTTTTCTTTCTGCCATGGCGGTGATTTGATCAATGGCTTGGTTGTAATGTTTGAGCTGATTGTGTTCTCCGGAAAAGGTTTTGTCCTCAATAAACAGGTTGATGTATCGCCGGTCGGTGTGGATCAGAACCGTGATGTCCATTTTGTACCACTGTGCGCGGGTGGTCAGCTTTACAATGGGCTCATCGTTTGCAAGATTGCAAAAATCCTGTAGCAGCGTGTGGCTTGCCTGACGCAGCTCTGCGGATTCAGCACAGTTGTAGTTTTCAAACAGCCAGCGCAGGAATGCGTCCTGTGATAGCTCTTTTGTGGCAAAGGTAAACAGATTTTTCATGGCTGATACTCTCCTTTCTCATATCTTTCTGTTGCCTGATGCAAACCTTGCCGGATTTGTTCCCGGAGTTGGAGAGGTTCACCGGTTGCTTGCCGTCCGCAATCCTCAAAAAGCGGAGCGGCCGGTTCCGGGAGCGCGCCCGTCTGCCATCCAAAAATTTCTCCGTCCCCAAAAGAAATTCCCCGGCGCGGGCCCCCGGGCATAGCGTATTTGCAATACCGTATGCATGGATGGGGGCCCGCGCCGGGGAAGGTCTGGGCGGGGGAGGCCCCCGAGGGACCGGCCTCTCCGAAAGGCTTCACCGGGTGGGACGGACCGGGCAAATCCGAAGCAGATTTTTCGTCAGGCGA
>CALWQR010000116.1 GCA_944383705.1 uncultured Clostridia bacterium | reverse complement strand
TCCCCGGTGTTCACGCAGTTTTCCATCCGGATGGTTGCACCCCAGTGCTGCTGGGTTGCCATGTAGCCGCCGGCCACGGCGTTCGGGTCGTCCCCGCCGACGATATTGCCGGCGTTGAGGCAGTCGGTAAAGGTCAGCGTGGGGTTGCCGGAGAGGTCGCCGAGGAACCCGGCAACCGAGGGCTTCGTCTCGCTGCCCTGTGTGGTCATATCGGCATAGTTGGCGCAGCCGGTGAAGCTCAGGGCCGCGGCGGAGGCATAAGCCCCCACAAAGCCCGCCATGTGGCAGTTGGCCGCCACGCCCTCGGGCACGCCGACCGAGCCGCTGAAGCTGCAATCGGTAAAGCTCATGCCGGCCACGGTATTCCAGGCCTCCCCGACAAAGCCGGCAATGGCCTTGCTCTGGCCGTTGACATTGACCATGTCCGCGTAGACGTGGACGTTTTCAAAGGTGATGGCGGTGTAGGTTTCCACCTGGCCGAAGAAGACCCCCATGTCGAGGTTCCTGTCGGCCGCGCCCGAGGTGCGGAAGCTGACCGGAGACCCGGCCGCGCCGACCGTCAGGTTGCGGACGGTGACCGCAGCGGGGGCCTCGGCCGTGCCGGTGGCCGGCTCGGCAAACAGCCCCATCTCGCCGGTGGTCTCGGCCGCAAAGCCGGTCAGGGCATAGCCGTTGCCCTCAATCACCGCGCCGTCGGCCAGGGTCACCAGCGCGGCAGACAGCGTCGTGCCCGCGGGCGCGGCAATGTCGCCGGCCAGCACGGCCTTGTCCAGCGTTCCGGTCAGGTCTCCCCATTCCCGGATGACGGTATAGGCTTCCCCATCGATCTCAAAGGTTCCGGCGTCGGCGGGGACGTCGTACGGGTGCGCGCCCGTGGGCGCGGCGCCGGTTGCCTCCGCAAAGCTCAGAACGGGAAGCACCGACAGCAGCATTGCACAGATCAGCAGACCTGCAAACAGCTTTTTCATCGTGTTTTCCTTTCTACCATGTGATGGTTGCAGCGGTTCGGGACGGCCGTCAGACCGGGTGCAGCTCGCCCCATTCGGTCGGGTCGTCGTCCTCGCCGACGCTGACGGTTCCGCCCGAAATCTCGGGCACCGGCTCGGGCGTGAGAATCACCTGAATTTCCCCGTCCACCAGAGCCAGGCCAACGGTTTTTTCGGCCTTGCCGGCAAAGAAAATCATATCCGGGTCGGCATACTCGTAAATGTACTTTTCAATCGAGTTCTTGGCCGTAATCTCCCAGGCCTCCACGCGGTGCTGGAACACCCCGTAGCTCTGCGGGAAGAGCGCGACCTTTGCCTGAACGGTCCGGTAGAGCGCGTCCATCTGGTTGAAGGCGTGGTGCGCCACCTGAATGATGTCGCAGGCCAGGGTATCCTTGGTGTAGGCCTTGAGCAGGTAGTCCTCGACATAGGTAAAGGAATCGCCCAGAATCAGCATGGTCATGTCTCCCGCCGTCACCTTCATCACGGTGCTGGTGTTGTTGAAATCCTTGTCGCGGAGCTGGGAGAGCCCGTTGGTGACCACCAGGCTGTCCTCGTGCGTGTAGAGCGCCTGCATCGAAACGCCGGCGAACTCCAGCTTTTGTCCGGTGTGAATCTTGATCTCCTTGCAGTCCGGATAGTTGGCGGTAATCACGCCCGAGATGCCGCCCAGCGTGCCGTTGACATTCTCAATCAGTCCGTAGGGCAGGTTTGCGCAGACGGCGCGGAGGTCGTACTGCTCGTGGTAGGCGCCCAGGAACTCGGCAAAACCGTTCATATGGTCGCCGTGGGCATGGGTGAGGAACCAGCAGGCAATGGTGACGCGCTCGCCCTCGGCGGTGTCGGTAATCTCGTGCAGGAAGTCGTTCAGCTGCGCCATCGGCGCCTCCTCGGCCCCCTCGGTCCCCAGCATCTGCAGCTCGTCGCCGCCGTCCACCAGAATCAGGCTGTTGTCGGCGCATTTGATGATGTAGAGCATCCCGTTGTTGGGGTAGCCGCTCACGCCGGACCAGTCGTAATCGGCGGGGTCCATGTTCAGCCCGTACTGGTAAATCTCCACGCCCTCGCCCGGCGTGCCGGGGTTGGCAACCGAGATCTCGGCGGCCGTGGCCGAGGCGTTGTCTACAATGACGTTGACCAGGCGGCGCGAGGAAGTGAAGTAGGTGTATACCTGATTGGTCCCGTCGGTGAGCGTGACATATTCATTCTTGCCGCCCTCCAGCGTATCCCGGGCGACCTCGGTGTAGCCGATGCCCTTCAGCTTTTCGACATAGGCGTTGAATTCGTCCTGCGAGGTCTGGGAAATCATCATCAGCTTTGCCGACTCCGAGGCGCTGCCGCCGAGATTGGTCAGCATCCGGCCCGCGTCGTAAACCGATGTGGCGTAGCGGGGGTTCTGCCCCGCGTAGTAGGGCAGCTCGTTGAGCAGCCAGCCCTCGGCCTGCCAGTCCGCCCGCAGGGTCTGATAGTTGGAGGCAGCCTCAAAGCTGTACGCTCCCCCCTCGGCGGGCAGGCACTCGGTGAGAAAATGGTTGACCGCCTGCTCCAGCATATAGGCGTTGGAGCCGTTGATGACCAGCTTGTTGCCGCGGATGCCGACGTATACCCATGCGTCATGCTCGCCGGCGCCGGGCAGCGCGCTCTCGGGGCGGTTGGTCTGGCCCAGCAGAATCTCCACCACCGAGGAGTCGGCAGCCGAATCGGTGTCCTTTGCCATCTCGGGAGCGGCGCCGAACAGGTCCTTCATCTGCTTGGAGAGCGTCCCGCGCAGCGTGGTGATGTCGGCATCGGTTTCGGTGGAATAGATGATTTTTGCGGTGTACTGCGTCCCGTCAAAAACCTGGATGGAAGCGGCGTCCGGAACGGCCGGCGTCTGCTCCTGGCCCGAGGTTGCGGGGCCTGTGCCGGTGTCGGCCGGCTCCCCGTCCCCGCGGCAGGCCGAAAACAGGACCGTCAGGGCAAGCAGGCAGGCCAGCAGCAGGCCGGGCAGCCACAGGGCTTTGGTGTTCTTCGTCATGGTCGGGTCTCCTTTCTGTTCTCAGACAAATGTATCGTTCAGTTCCTTAAGTCTGGATTCGATGGCTGCCGTGATGATTTGCACATTGGAGGCCACCTCCCAGCTCATGCTGCCCGTAATGTCGCCGATCATGGGGTGCTCGTTGAGCGCGCCGTAGATGTTGGCAATGCAGAGCGTGCGGCTCTGCGCAACGATATCAAACACCTGCGCGGAGGGCGCGTCGGGCTGATACTGGGTGCGGAAGCACTTTTCGTAATAGGCCGGATACACGTAGTCGTAGGAGAGGCACATGAACACCTCATAGAGATAGGCGGCCTTGTCGGCATCGGCACAGGCGGCGGGAATGCCGGCAAAATTCAGGTTCCACACGTCCGAATAGGCGCGGTACTCGTCGCCTGCCGTGCGCAGCGGCGGGGGCAGAATGCCCCAGAGCAGGTCGCTGTCAATCATGCTCCACAGGCAGTAGTAGTTGACCGTCATGAAGGGCGCGGCGCCGGCAAGGAAGGCGCGGTCGTGCACGTCATTTTGAATGATGCCGACCTCGCGTCCGTCCTTGGAGGTGAAGTTCGTGCGGATCCAGTCCAGCAGCTCGATGTTTTCGGTGCTGTCCAGTGTGCACTCGTATTCGCCCAAGCTCTCGTTCCAGACAACGGCGGTGCCGCCAAGGTCATAAAACATGTTCTGCGCGTAGTTGCGGGACATGATGAAGCCGTAGCGGTCGGTCTGGTAGTCCCCGGTGTTGTCGTCGGGAGTGGCGTAAACCGACCCGATCTCCAGCATCAGCTCGGCCGTCCACTCGTTGCTCAGCGCCAGATCGTAGAGCTGGTCCATGGTATAGTCGGTGTAGTCCTCCACAATGGCGCGGTTGACAAAGGTGACGTCCAGCGCCGCGGTGTTCATCACCGAGTAGTAGCCGCAGGCAAAATACTGGTAGCCCTTGAAGCGGATTTGCTCGTTGACGTCCGCCTCATAATAGTCGGCGTCGGGCTTGACATAGCTGTAATCGTTGAGGTCCACATAAAACCCCTCCAGCGCGAGCGTGGAGCAAGGGGTGCCGCCGGTCATAATCATATCAAAATCGGCGTCGTCACCGCTCATCTGAAGGTTGCGCAGCGCCACAATGTCGCCGGTGTCGCCGGTGGCGTTGGGGTTGGATTCGTTGGGATGGTAGACAATGTTGATGTTGAGCAGCTCCTGCATCACTTCGTTGCGGTCAAAGCCTGCCTCATACACAATGTCGGCCTCGGCCTCGGCTACCGTGACGTCCAGCGGATACGGCATCCAGCCCGTCTGGGTGGAATACCAGATGTTCATCGTGCCGTTCTGGTAGTCCCGGATTTCCAGACCTGTCCTGTCCAGCGCGGTCTGCCCCCCTGTGTCCGGCGGGTTGACCGGAGTGGTGGAGTTCCCGGAAGTGCCGGTTCCCTCCCCGTCCCCCCGGCAGGCGGCCAGCGGAACCAGGAGCAGCACCGCGAGGAACAGCGTGAGCAGTCGGATCATTCTCTTTGACATAAAATTCCTCCTCAATGAATATTCGGCAGGCTCGGACCGGACCTGCGGAACGGCCCTTGCTCCGTCCCCTTTCCGGCTTCTGGAAGAGAAACCCGAGCCCCCGTGGCATAATTATACACTATTCATTTATCCGTGTCAATCCAGAAAACTCCACATCGGGGGGCGATTTCTACGATTTCGTCCAATCAGGACCCCTATATACGCAGATTAACCAAATAAAAAGCTTTATTTTTGTGTATTATTTTTCAAACACCTGTTGACTTTTGCGGCCGGATCTGATACAATATCTATTGGAACTTCTCAACAAAAATCGGAGGTGTCCCATGCCGTTTTATGAGGATTACGGGTTTGATTTTGCATTCGCCTATTTCCCCGCGCCCTATCCCGGAACCATGCCGGCCATGCACCTGCACCCGCATTACGAGGCGCTGCTGATTCTGGACCGGGTGTCCGCCAGCGTCTGCATCAACACCTTTCCGCTGGAGCTGGAGCAGCCCTTTTTACAGCTGTGCGCGCCCTTCTGCCTGCATTACGCCAACTTCCCCAAGGGCGCGCCGATCGACCGGACGGTGTTTTATTTCGGCGAAAAAATGCTGACCGACTACGCGCAGTCCCTGGGAAAGCTGAACGCCTACCGGGAGTTTGCAAGCACGGTTTTCCTGCTGTCGGAGGGACAGGCGCGGGAGCTGCGGCAGCTGCAGCGCTATGTTCTGGAAAAGAGCGAGCGCCCCGAGCAGCAGCGGCTGCTGTTTTTGCTGATGCTGAACGCCGTGCTGGACGACACCCCGGAGGAGCGCATCATCCGCTCCCCGGCCACCACAAACTACATCAACAGCGTCATCCGTTACCTCAACGAGCACTACGCGGAGCAGGTTTCGCTGGAGGAGCTGGCAAACGCCTTTTTTGTCAGCCGGTCAAAGCTCTGCCATGACTTCAAGTCCTATACCGGAAAGACCGTGCACCAGATTCTGCTGGAAATCCGCATCAGCCGGGCGCTGTACATCATCCGCTTCGGGGCATGGAGCAGCATCGGCGACGTCGCGGCGCAGGTCGGCTTCGGGAACGGCTTTCACTTTTATTCGGTCTTCAAGAAAACCGTGGGCGTGTCGCCCAGGCAATACGCCGAGGGCTTTCACGCAAAGCCGCGCAAAACGGCGTTGCCGCAATGACGGCAGGGCAGCCGCGGACGCCCCGGCAAAGCAGGCGGGACGGGCCCCCGGACACCCCGGCGCGCCCGGACGGGGAGCGCCCCCCGGCACGCCGACGGAGCCCCCGGGCAGGTGTGTGAATGCCAC
>CALWQR010000115.1 GCA_944383705.1 uncultured Clostridia bacterium | reverse complement strand
TTGACCATCTGACCGCCCACGGAACCGGCCTGCTTGGCGGTAATGTCGCCGTTGTAGCCCTGCTTCAGGTTCACACCGACTTCATTCGCCGCTTCCATCTTGAACTTCTCCAGAGCGTCCTTCGCCTCAGGAACAAGCGTCTTGTTGCTAGCCATTGTTTTGTTTCTCCTGTTCTGAACGGTCTGCGACGCAAACCGTTCATTGAACCAGCAAATGAAGGGTTGTTTTGTCGGCAGCCATTCGTCTATCTATATCCTCGAGCGCGGTTGCCCGCAACTCTGTTACTATTGTTCGCCGCCATTCCTGAAATATGAATGGTAAAATCTATCATTCTTTTTTCAATAAATATCATGTAATCGTTTGCCGGATGTGGAGAGTGGCATGGAAAGCGGCTGTACATGGGGAACGTTCCTATCGTCGCTTTGGCCGACGGTCAAAAAAATAAGAGCCTGCCACAACCCGATCGGACATCAGCCGGACAGGAGATGCAGGAGGTCTGTGTCCGCTTTCCGGGCGGAAGGCAGGCCTTTTTTCATGCCGGACCGGAACATCCTGGGCGAGCGCCCGGCTTTTGGGGCGGCTGGAATGATGCCGGGCGCGATTCGGTTGGGAAGGGAAGGGCGGCCATCCGGCTGTTCGCGGCGGATGGCCGGACCGTTTGACAAGGAATTTGTCTGTGGACGGCGGCGCGGCTGGCGGATGTTCCGGGCTTATGCAGATGCCTGCATGTGACTTTTTACATTCTCCTAAAAAATGTAATTAAATTCCACAAAATTTCCCTTTTATTCCCTCAATAGATTCCTGCTATTTATAAAATTGCATTTTATTGGAAAAACCACTTGATTTTTTGCGGTGTTTATGTTATAATATTTAGCGCGCGGAAGAAAGCTGTCCGGATGTGTTTTCCGCGCTTGCTGCAAAGGCTTTGCAAAACCGGTTTTCCGGTCTTTTCGGTCTGATGTGGATGTCGGGATCGGGGAACGGTCGGTCCTCCCGGCAATTCATCCGGGTTTTTCCATCCCGCATTTCAGCCTTGGGATGGATCGCTCACAGCTCCCCCGATGTGCGGATTGCAATCGGGGCGCCGTTCCGATATGTGCGGCTTTCATCATTGAAAGCTTACATATATAATATTCATTGAGAAGGGGGTGTACGGAGGATGTACCGATATCGAATGATCCGGACGAACGGCGTCTCGCTGGATATTGGGTCATTTGAATCCTTTGGAATTCAGGCGACGTCTGAAACATCCGACGATGTTCTTGCAACCGTGTCGGATGTTTCACCGGATGGCGAATCCGTCCGGCGGATTGTTGATTTATGCAATCAACTGCAGCTGGATCCGATCCATCTGCTGGACGTTGTGGAAGATGCTCTTGCCGGGTATTGAGGCGGCATTGGACCCTTCAGGCGGGGGTGATGGCGGCCCGGGGCCGATTGGTTGGCAATCGGGAATCCCGCAAAGCCGCCCGGCCTGCTGCCGGAACTTCATCGCTCCGTGCACCCTGCCAAAGTCCTGCCGGTCTGGCAGGGCGGAGGCTGTTTTGGCATGATCGCGGATGCAGGCGCCCCGGGGAACGGCGTGACGCTTCCGATTTTCTTTGACCGATGCTTCGGCCAGAGGCAACGCGCAACCGCGGAAAACGCATCCCGTGGTTGCAAATTGCCCCTGCCGGGGCACGCGAAAAAGACCGTACTTTTCCGGAGTACGGTCTTTTTTTGGTTGTCTGTTGGCCGGCTTCCGGAACCCGGAGCCCGTGTGGGAGGTGTGCCATGTATTGTTGGGGGGCGGTTTGGACGCGGTGGACAAGACCTGCTTCCGCCGCATCCGGTCTCCCGTCCCAGCTCGGGAGGGACAGCAGGGAAACGAACAATCCGGCCCCGATGCCAATTGGCAACGGGGCCGGATCGTTTTTGCAGGGGCATCGGCTACCGCCGCCATTTGCGACGGCTACCGTTGCCTTTTGTGCGGGCATCCGCTGTTTTTGCGCTGGTATCCGCCGCCTAACGCCGGCTTCCGTCGCTTTTTGCGCCGGCATTCGCCGCCTTTTGCAGCGGTTACCGTTTTGCGCCGGCTCCCGTCGCTTTCTGTGCCGGCATCCGCCGCCTTTTGCGGCGGTTACCGTTTTGCGCCGGCTACCGTTGCCTTTTGTGCGGGCATCCGCTGTTTTTGCGCTGGTATCCGCCGCCTAACGCCGGCTTCCGTCGCTTTTTGCGCCGGCATTCGCCGCCTTTTGCAGCGGTTACCG
The DNA here is from genome assembly GCA_944383705.1 of uncultured Clostridia bacterium. Lineage (GTDB taxonomy): Bacteria > Bacillota > Clostridia > Oscillospirales > CAG-272 > UMGS1865. The sequence continues at coordinate 3,710 of CALWQR010000115.1, read as the reverse complement.
TTTTGCGCCGGCTCCCGTCGCTTTCTGTGCCGGCATCCGCCGCCTTTTGCGGCGGTTACCGTTTTGCGCCGGCTTCCGTCGCTTTTTGCGCCGGCATCCGCCGCCTTTTGCGGTGGCTATCGCTTTGCGCTGGCACCCTTCGCTTTCTACGCTGGCATCCACCGTTTTTTGCGCCGGCATCCGCCGCAAAAGGCGGCGGATGCCGTTTTGCGGCGGCCTCGGTTCCGTTGTTGCATAACCGTATATACCGGCTGTGATGCGGGCCGCGGCAGAGTCCGGCGTCAGAACCGGCTATACCGGCGGCTATACCGGCGGGCGGCCGGCCGTTTGGACGGCCAGGGTGGCGGTTTGCGTTGCCTCGCTGTACCGGAAGCGGCCGGTAATGCCCTCGCCCCGGAGGAAGACGGCAGCGGGGCGTGGGCCTTTGATTTCGCAGGACGTCAGGGCGCCGTCCCTGAGTGCAAAGCAGACCTGCCGCCCGCCCTTGGCGCAAAGCCCCCAGACCGAAAGGGTCTCCCACCCGTCCGGGCAGGCCGGGAGCAGGCGCAGGATTTCGGTATCCGAGCGCAGCAGCATCTCGCAGATGCCAGAGGCGGCGCCCAGGTTCCCGTCAATCTGGAACGGGGGATGGGCGCAGAGCAGGTTCGGGTAGGTGCCGCCGTGCTGCGAATATCCCGCGCCGTACGAGTCGCTGGGCCGCAGCTGCCGGCGGATCAGCGCCAGCGCATGGTTGCCGTCCCCCAGTCTGGCGTAACAATTGCTCTTCCAGGCCAGGCTCCAGCCGGTGCCCTCGTCTCCCCGGACGGCCAGCGTCCGCCGGCAGGCCTCGCACAGCTCGGGGGTCCGCTCGGGGGTGATTTCGTTGCCGGGGTGCAGCGCGTACAGGTGCGAGATATGGCGGTGGCAAGGTTCATACTCCGGGTGCTCGCCGTACCATTCCAGCAGTCTGCCGTCCTGTCCAACGGCCGGGCGGCGCAGGTGCGGGAGCTCGGCGGCGGCCCGGTCGGCCACCCCGTCCCGGATTTCCAGGATGGCGGCGGCTTTTGTCAGGTTGGAGAAGAGCTCCCGCACGATTGCCATGGTCATCTCGGCGGTCTCGGATACGGCGGCCGGACCCTCGGGGGTCTGGTAGCGGTTTTCGGGCGAGGTGGAGGGGAAGACCGCGCGGCTGCCGTCCGGCAGGGTTTCCAGCTGCGAAAGATAAAATTCGGCCGCGCCCCGCATGATGGGGAAGGCGGTCTCCCGCAGGAAGGTCTTGTCCAGGGTATATTCGTAATAGCTGTACAGGTGATGGCAGAGCCATCCGCCGGCCGCGTTCCAGAAGGAGTAGCAGGCAACGCCGGCCACCGGCTGGGTATGCAGCCAGATGTCGGTGTTGTGGTGGCAGACCCAGCCCGGGGCATGGTACAGCTCCCGTGCCGTGTCGCGCCCGCGTTCGGCCAGCCCGGCAATCATTTGCAGCAGCGGGCGCTCCAGCTCGCCAAGATTCAGCGCCTGCGTGGCAAAATAATTCATCTCGGTGTTGATGTTCAGGATATAGTTTGCGTGCCAGGGGGCCAGCAGGTGCGGGTTCCACAGCCCCTGCAGGTTCATCGGCTGGCTCCCCTCGCGGGAGGCGGCAATGGTCAGATAGCGCGCGTAGTGGAACAGCAGCGCCGGCAGTGCCGGGTCATCCGCGCCCGCCGCGTATTCCGCCAGGCGCCGGCTTGTCGGCACCCGGGCGCGGTTTGCGCTGCCCGTGTTCAGCCCGCAGCGGTCAAAATAACCGCTCACGTCAGCGGTGTGGGCCGCCCGGATGCGCCGGTAGCCCCGCGCCAGCGCCTGCTTCAGGGTCTCCCGGCATACCGCGCGGTAGTCCTGCCCGTCCGGGGTGCGGCTGTCGGCGTCAAAGGAGGTGGCGCAGCACAGGTAGACCTCGGCATAGCCCGCCCCGGAGACGGTTGCCCGGTCTCCGCGGTAGCGGGCCTTCCCGTCGGTCACCACCGCCAGCGCGCACAGGAAGCGGACGCCGCGCCCGGCGGAGCCCTCGGGGTAGAGCTCGCGGCGGTCGGTCAGCTTCATATTCTGCTCCGAGTTGCAGGGGCATTCCCCCTCCAGGTACAGCCCGTCGGCGTCCGACCACAGGCGGCTCCACAGCGGGGAGCGCAGCACAAATTCGCAGTTCAGCCCGCCCCCCTGCGCCTCTGTCCGGTAAACCAGCACCCGGTCGGGGAAGGAGGCAAAGGCCGTAACGCCGCAGTGCCTGCCGCCCCGGCGCCAGGACGCGGTGTACAGCGCGCGGCGCAGCTCCAGCCGCCGGGCGTATCTGCTGACCGGCGAGGTCCTGTCGCCGTACTCCACGGTCAGCTCGCCCAGCGGCAGGTAGGCCTCGGAGGCGTAGCCGGCAAATCCGTCGGCCAGCTCCTTGTCTGCCTGCGCATAGCGCCCGGCGCGCACCAGCTCCCGGACCCGGTCCAGACTGCCCGCACGCCCACGGTACTCCCCGGCGCGGGGGTATCCCGTCCACAGGGTGTCGTGATTGAGGCAGATCCGGTCCTTGTCGTACCCGCCGTAAATCATGGCCCCCAGGCTCCCGTTGCCCAGCAGCCAGGCCTGCTCCCAGTATGCGGCAGGGGCGCGTTCGTACAGCCGCGCCGCGTCCGGCGCCGGCGTTCGGGTTGCTTGGTTCATGTTTCGGTCGGCTCCTTTTGTGTGTCGGGCGACTCCTCGCCGCCGCTGAATCTGGAGGGCGAAACCCCGTACATGCTTTTGAAGGCCTTGCTGAAGGCCTGCCGGTTGGTGTAGCCCACGTATTCGGAAATCTCGTTGATGTTGTAGTTGGAGGAGTTGAGCAGGGTTACGGCGGCGTCCATGCGGCATTTGGAGATGTACTGGTACATCGACATGCCGGTTTCGGCGCGGAAGAGCCGCTGCAGGTATTTTTCGTTGGACATGGCGGCCTCGGCCACGTCTTCCAGCCGGATATCGGGGTCGCGGAAATGCTCCGAGATGTACTGGATGGCTGCGTTCACCCGCTTGTCCTTGCGCAGGGTGTGCCTGTCCTCGGGGTCGGGCGCCGGGGGCGCGGAGAGCGCCAGCAGGTGCAAAAAGCAGCCCTCCAGATACAGCGCGGTTTCCACGTCGTTGTGGTCTACCTCGGTCATGTCCAGCAGAATCTCCACGGTTTTTTGAAAGTGCGAGGCGCGGTAGCAGCGAAAGGGCTGCGTCAGCCCCAGCTGATTGAGATATTTTTCGCTCTTCCCGCCCGAAAAGGTGACATAGGCGTAGGTGCAGGGGTCGGAGCGGTTGGAGGAGAGGTTGTAGGGAAAGGAATTGGTGCAGTAAACAATGTCCCCCTCCTCAAAGGGAATGCCGTTGCACCAACCCTTGCCGGTCAGGATGTAGTGGAGCATGTAGCGTTCGGTGTAGCGGTTGATGATGTGCTCGTCCGGCGCGCGGCGGCAGATGCCGTAGGTCTTCAGGGTAACCGGGGCTTCGGGGACGTAGTAATCGTTGAAATAGGGGTCGGCGTATCTCCAGCAATCGTGTACCGAGTAGTATTTCGGAGACCGGACCTCGTTGACAACGTGCCTCCAGTGCATGGGTGTGCTCCTTTCTGGGGTGCGTTTGTGTCAATTATACCTGTTTCTGGCCGGATTGTGATTGACGGTGGAGTGACCGGCTACGGAGACATGGATCCGGACGAGCGGTTTTCCGACGCGCTGTTCGAT
>CALWQR010000114.1 GCA_944383705.1 uncultured Clostridia bacterium | reverse complement strand
GATGTCTGCTGCCGGAGCGCTTCTGCTTGGAACGGATTCAATCACCTGCCGGGCACTCAAATCCCCAGCGGTTGCTTCCCTTCCGCGCCCATCCGCCAACTTCAAAACCCCGCCCGCCCCCCCCAAAAAAATTCCCCGGCGCGGGCCCCTGGGCATACCGTATTTGCAATACAGTATGCGAAAATCGGGGGTCTGCGCCGGGGAAGGTCTCGCCGGGGGGGCCCCGAGGGACCGGCCTCTCCGAAAGGCTTCACCGGGTGGGACGGACCGGGCAAATCCGCAGCAGATTTTTCGTCAGGCGAGCAAACCGCCAACGGCAATAGTTACCCCTTATTGCAACAAGCTACGCTTGTAGACGGCTTGCGATGCATGACGGAAAAGATGCAAGAAGTTGCCCGGCCTGTACCGCCCGGGGGAGCCTTCCAAGGCGGGGCCCTCCAAGGTCTTCTTCTCTGGCGGAACTCCCCACTCCGGGGGAGCCTTCCAAGGCGGGTCCCTCCAAGGTCTTCCTCACCTGCGGGAGCTTACTTCCTCAGCCGGAATTCAAAGTAGACGCCGTAGTGGTCGGACGGGTCGTCGCCGTCGATGAGGTCGGTTTCCACGCGATAGAGCAGGATATCCTCGGCGGGGACGTACTTGGTAAAGCAATAGTCGATGGTATGCTCGGTGGGGTCGGCGGCGGGCTGCAGGCGCTCAAACAGCTGGGTGAACACGGTTTTGCGGGCGTTCTCGCGCACGGCTGCGCCCTTCCCGGCATCGGTATAGCCGCAGGAAATCAGGTTTTTGTAGCTGGGCCAGGTATCGTACTGGTTATAGTCGCCGGTGGCAAAGACCGGGCAGTCGCCCCAGCGGTGCGAAATCCCGTCCAGCAGCTCGGCCAGCTTCAGGGCCTGGCGGTCCTGGCCGCCGCAGTGGTCAAAGTGGGTGTTGGCGTAAAGGAAGACCTTCCCGTCCTCCCGCCGCTTGAGCACCGCGTAGGAAAAGATGCGCACAAGGCTGGATTGCTCGTACTTGGTGTTGGGGACGTCCGGGGTATCCGAGAGCCACCTGGTGCCGCCCTCCAGCAGGTAAAAGCGGTAGCGGTTGTAAAACAGAGTGACAAACTCGTTGCTGTTGGCCGCGATATAGGCCTCATCCCCCACGGATTCGTACATCCCATGCCAGACGGGCAGCAGGTGGGGCAGCCACCGCTCCACCCCCTCCTGAATGCCGAAGACGTCGGGCGCCTCGTTCATCACGGTTTGCAGCAGACGGCTGGCGCGGTCGGGGTGGATCTCGTTGTACAGGATGTTCTGGCTGAACACCCGCAGGACGTCATCGGGGCGGGAGAGCAGCTTGCCGGGCAGCTCCACGCAGGCGTTGCCGCCGCTCTGCGGGGCCTGCTCCAGCAGGGAGAGAAAGGCGCGGATGGCCTGCGAGACGCCGGAGGGCGAGCTGCCCCACAGCTGCACACCAAAGGGATGCGAAAGCAGCACGCCGTCGTCATGCTGCGCGATGGGGTCCTTGACCGTGTCCGCGGGGTGCGGTTGGTCAGCCCCAGCAGCAGCTCGGGCGCGCGGGGGGGCTCGGCGTCGCTGACCAGCTCCAGCCGGCGGCCCCACAGCCGGCAGAGCCGGGCGTTCAGGCTTTTGGCCAGCAGCTCGCCCAGCGTCCCCATGGCGGCGGGCCAGACCACGCGGTACTGCTCCAGCGGCAGGCCGTTCAGCGTGCACTGCGCAAAGCGATAGGGGTACCCGGCGCACGCCGGGGCGGAAAGCTCGCGCCGGGTGCGGCAGCCCTCGGCCCCCAGCGCGTCGATTGCCTGCACGGTGGCGCCGGGATAGCCCCCGGTCACCACCACCAGACGGTTGACGGTTTTGCGCGCCCAGTCGTAATAGCGCAGCCCGGAGGCAAGCGCCTCGCTTTCGGGGAAGCGCGTATTCCCCAGCAGGATGTCCCCCGGCCGGGGCTCGGCAACCGCGTCCGAGAGCAGCGGGAGGGTTTTGCCCAGCGCCTCCTGCAGGCGCTTCTGCGCTTTTTTGGCGGCGTGCAGCAAAGCGGGCTCTGCCGCCGCGGGATAAATCAGATTCATGGTTTTTCCTTCCTTTGAATTGGTACGGGCATACGGACACGGGGAGGGGCGGGGGAACCCCGCCCCTCCCCGTGCGGCCGGGTGGGCCGGCCTGCGTCGGCCGGGGCTGCCGCCCGCGGCGCAGGCCGCGTCATACCGGCCGCGTCATACGGCGGCCATACGGCCGCCCCGGCCAGGCTCAGGCAGCCGCGGCAGGGTCAGGCAGCGCCCGAATCGGCGGCGTTCTGCCCGGCGGCCAGTCCCTGGTACTTGGTGTAGGCGTCGTCCAGCTTCTGGTCCATGGCGGCATAGTACTGCCGGTAATAGTTGGTAAAGGTCTGGCCCGGGTTTTTGACCAGCTCATAGCCAATGCTGGCATAGCTGCCGCCAAACTCATCGGTGTTGTAGTAGCCCAGGTCGTAGGTGCAGCCCTCGTACACATAGTCCAGCATCCGCGCCGAGACGTCGTCCTTGAGGTAACGGGAGGTCAGCAGATAGCCGTAGTATTCGGGCATCAGGTACTTCTGGCCATAGTAGGCAAGCGACTCCAGCACCGCGCCAACCATCTCGCGGCGCTCGGTCGGCACGGTCCGGGGCACCACATACAGGGCGCTGGCGGCGTCCACCACCGAGTAGTATTTCTCCACATCGTTGTCGTATTTCGGGTAGGGCAGCACGCCAAAGTCCACCTCGGAGTTCAGGAAGAAGGAGGTCCCCAGCGCCTGCATGGCGGTGCTCATCATCGCGGCCTGATTCTGGGAGAAGGCGCGGCGGTTGTTGGAGGGGTCGTCCTCGTTGTAGCAGTAGCCGTAATCGCTGTTGAGCAGGTCCAGCAGCTTGTCAAACGCATCAATCACGTCCGCGTTGTAAAAGTTGAAGCCCGGCTTCCCTTCCTCATCAAAGGCAATAACGGTGGAGCCGGTGGAGTACAGCACCTGAATCGGCGCGCTCCACCAGGTGGAGGTAAAGCCGATGCGGTCGTCGGTGTTGGTAATGTTGCCGTCGCCGTTGAGGTCTCCGGTCAGCTGGGTGGCGTACCCGTACATCGCGTCAAAGGTCCAGTCGCCCGAGTCCACCAGGCCGTACACGGTATCGGCGGAGATGCCGGCATCCTGGAAAACGGTTTTGTTGAAGACCACGCCGGTGCCGCCGCCCAGCGAGGAATAGCCGATTTCCCCGGTCATGGCGGGCAGCACGCCGCAGATGGTCAGGTACTCGCGGGCGCTCTGGTTCCACCAGCTCTTCTCCAGCGACAGATTGGGCAGGGTGTTCCAGTCCAGCACCAGGCCCTCGCCGGCGTAGGAGTAGGCCGAGCGGCCGTGGCACTGCATAATGTCGTAGACGTCCTCGCCGCCGCGCAGCAATGTCAGGGCGTCGGTGTTGAAGGCGTTGAGCGACTGCGTATACTCAAATTCGATGCCGTACAGCTCCAGCAGCGTGGTGTTGCGGCGGACCACCTGCTCCTTGACTCTCTCGGCGCCGCCGTCGCGGGCCTCGGGGTAAATTTCATCGGCATACTCGCCGCCCTTGACATACACGCGGATGGTCTCGTCGTACATCACATTGGGGACGTCCAGCGTCTCTCCCTGGGCGTTGGTCTGCTCCTGGGTGGCGCCGCCGGGGGTGGTCTCGGTGCCGGGGCCTTCCTTGTCCCCGCAGGCGGTTACCAGTATGGCAAGCAGCAGCAACAGCGCGGCCAGGCCGGTTTTTTTGAACATGTGTGTTTGCTCCTTTCGCAATTGGGAATGGGCGCGCCGCGCGGATGGCTCCGCGGGCCGCCGGTTGGATGCGCCGGGGAGCCGGGACGGGCAGAGGAGGCCCGCCCCGGCTCCCCCTGACGCGGGGTCAGCTGCCGATGGGGTCGGCGGAGAGGTCGGCTCCGGTGCGGTCGGGACAAAGAAGACAACCAAAGCGGTCAGCCAAAGAGGTCCTACAGAAAGGGCTTCCGGCGGGGTCCGCGGCCGGTGGGGTCGTATATCAGACGGCTTATTTGCCGGCGATATCTCCGAAGCCGATGGTGGGGGCGTCGCCGTCCAGGTTCAGCAGATCGTTGACGGTCATACCGGAGGCGGTCAGCAGGTCGGCATCCTCCAGAAATCTGACGTCACAGACGGGAGTGGCAAAAGGCTTTTTCATGGTTGCTGTCTCCTTTCCTTATTCCGCAGCGGGCATGGTTACCGTAACGGCCTGGCCCTTGATAACGGCGCCGTCCTGCGTGGTGTAGGTGGGGGTGACGGTCAGCTGAGTGCCCACCGGCACGTCGGTAATCACCAGGGCGTAGAGGTAGCCCGCACGGTCGGCAAGGCTCTGGGCGGTGTAGGTTTTGTCTGCGCCGCTGACCGTGGTGTAAACCGTGGTGATGTCGTTCTTCGGGTAAGCCGCGCCGCCGTCCACGGCCAGCTCAAAGCCAACCGAGGCGTAGCCAAAGGCGTCCACATATCCAATCAGGCGCAGGTCGTCCCCGTCGGTGCTGGTCTGCCAGCCGGCCACCTCCACGGTGGCAAAGGAGGTCACGGGGGTCAGCGCCTCGGTAAAGTCGCCGTACACCGCGCGGAAGCCCTCCAGAAAGCCCTCGGAGTTGAGCTTTTCCACAACGGCGGCCAGGTCGGCCAGCCCGGTCATGTACGCGGGTGCGGTGGGTTCCTTGGGGAAATCGGTGCCGCAGTAAAAGCCGTCGGTCATGGCAGGTGCGTTACTGGCGCAGGCGCGATAGCCGGCGTTGCCGTAGGACACAAACCGATTGACCGTTGCTTTACCAGCATTAAAACCGCCCAGACTGCCATAAAAGTTATCCGTACTGATGATGTCCCCCGAATTGAACACGTCCGTAACGGTAAGCTCGCCGTAGTTGCGGCCGAACACCGAACCGGCAAACAGCTTTACTACTTCAATGTCGGCACTGTTCCAGAAGCCATCCACAGAAACATCGCCGCTCAGAAGCCCGAACAATGCCGCAGCATAGCTCCAATCGGCTTTTATGGCGCCGTTATTGATGCAATTGGTAACAGTGGCATTCCCCTTCATATAACCGATAAAGCCGCCCGCGCTGCTGTCGTTATCGCCGCTGGTTTTGGATACAGCCGCATTGTTGATGCACTGTGTAAAGACGGCGGTGCCGCCGGTCAGGGAACCGGCAAAGCCGCCGACGCCGAACCCGCCACCGCTGAGATTGACGGTGACCGAACCGTTCGCGGTGCAGTTGGTAAAGCTGACGGTGCTGCCCGCATCGATGCTGCCGAGGAACATGCCGGCACGTGCGCCATCGACATCCATATCGGCATACACATCCACATTTTCAAAGGCCACGTCATACGTACTGCCGCTCTTGCTGTTGTTCCGGAGCAGAACGCCGGCATAGCTGTCCATCTTCCCAGGCGTCCCGCCGGAGACGGCAATCGGAGCCTCCGAGCTGCCGACGGTCAGGTTTTTGACGGTCAGGTCGCCGCTGAGCTCAAACAACCCGATGTTGTTGCCGCCCTCGGCAATTTTCAGACTGAATTTTTCAATGCTGTGCCCGTTGCCGTCCAGCGTGCCGCTGATGGTGGCAAGGGCGGCGGTCAGCTCCCGGCCGCCCAGGTCAATGTCGGCCGCCAGGCGGTAGTTGCCCGAGGTGGCCGCGCGGAGCTCGTCGGCGGTGTGGATCAGGGTCACCTCTGCCGCCTCGGCAGCCGAGGCCGACAGCACCGGCAGCGCCGCCAGCATGGCAAAGACCAGCAGGAATGCAATCAACTTTTTCATGGCTTGATTTCTCCTTTTTTCTGATAAGGTTTTTGGGAAAACGGGGTCGCGATTCGGGTCTTTGGTGCTCCCCTGCCCCGCCGTGCGGGGCGGAACAGGGGGCGGGCGGAGCGGCCGGGCCCTGCGGGCCGCCGCGCCCCCGCATGTCCCACAGCCGCCGGGAGGGCCGCCGGTGCGGCTCCCCCGGCCTGGGGCCGGGATTTTTGACATGTTTGCTGCCTTACGGCCTTACGGCCTTGCGTTTACAGCCTTGCGGCCTGCGCCTTGCGTTTACAGCCTTGCG
>CALWQR010000113.1 GCA_944383705.1 uncultured Clostridia bacterium | reverse complement strand
GGAGCTCTCCAAGGTCTTTTCTCTGGCGAATCCCTCCAAGGGTTTCGTCTTCAAGAGAACTGTGACTGGTAGAGGGCAGCGTAGAAGCGAAAAAAGGCTCCCTTGTGTAAAGGGAGCTGTCAGCGAAGCTGACTGAGGGATTGTTCTTATGCTTTCTCTGTATTGCAATCCTTCCGTGTATTACAATCCCTCCGTCACGCTGCCGCGTGCCACCTCCCTTTGCACAAGGGAGGCTTTTAACGAGCGGTTCGCCTGACTCCTGAAAATCCACGGCGGATGATTTCGGAAACGCGCCTGTCCGCAAACATCAAAAATTCATCCGGCCCCCAAGAAAAATTCCCCGGTGCGGGCCCCCGGGCGTACCGTATTTGCAATACAGTACGCGAAAATCGGGGGGCGCGTGCCGGGGAAGGTCTCGCCGGGGGGGCCCGAGGGACCGGCTTCTCCGAAAGGCTCCGGCGAATGGGGCGGAGGTTGCTACAAAAATAAATATTTTATCCACGCCGAAACCATTTTCCGGCGGGTTGCAGCGCAGGCGCAACCGTTTGCCAACTCCTGAAAATTCACGGCGGACGGTTTCAGAATCGCGCCCACCCGCTCTCCCAAAAAATTCATCCGCCCCCAAAAGAAATTCCCCGGTGCGGGCCCCCGGGCATACCGTATTTTGCAATACCGTATGCATTGTTGGGGGCCTGCGCCGGGGAAGGTCTCGCCGGGGGAGGCTTGGAGGGACCGGCCTCTCCTCAAGAGGCGGGTCTCTCCAAGGTCTTCCTCTCTGGCGGAACTCTCTTCAAGGCGGGTCCCTCCAAGGTCTTCTCCAACGGTGGGAACCTTAAGAGGCGGGGCTCTCCGAGGTCTTTCCCTCTGGCAAAACTTCTTACCGGAGCAGATGCTTGAGGTCTTCGACGGATTTTTCCTCGAAGGCGCAGACGTCGCGGGCAAGGCGGAGGGAGGCTTCCGAGACGCCGGTATTTTCGGACTCACGGATCAGGCGCAGCAGCTCGCCCACGCCCATATTGGTGCCTTCCAGCATCATCTGAATCAGGTGAGGGGTAGAGGAATCCTTCATGGTATTGACCAGAATTCCCCATTTAGCCGACATTTTGGTCAGCATTCCCTCGTCCTCGGGCTTCACGCCCTCCTCGCCCAGGAGCTTGGAGGCGCGGGAGGCAAAGGCCTCGTAGGTGCTCAGCTGCACGGTCATTGTGCTTTTCAGGGTTTCGTCGCGGACCTTGGGCATCAGATTGATAATCGATTCGCCGGCCATTTTGACGTTCCGGTAGACCTCGCGCAGCAGGTCGGCGGTGGTTTTTACGGTAACGGTAGCGGACATAATTGTTGGCTTCCTTTCTGTTGTGCGGATGCGGCCGCCGCGCACCGCGCGGACGGCCTGTGATATGCAATCCGCTGTTAGCATTCCCCTCGTGCGCCGGAATTATTTGCGGAATATCCGACTTTTTGTAAAAAAACACTTGACAATGTGTGATGCATATGTTACAATAAATTACCCTTTCCAAGAACAAACGACAAAATTCAAACCGGGGAAGGGAAGAAAGGAAACGCAGCCATGAAAACCCGTATGCTTGCCCTGCTGACAGCCCTGCTTTGCCTGTTTGCCCTGAGCTCCTGCGCGCAGCCCACGCCGTATGAGCTGATCACCGACGCCGGAGAGCAGCTCAGCGCTGCCAACGGCTACGAAATCAACGCCACCGTGAACATGTCCACCACCATTGGGGGCGAGGACATGCTGGTTACGGTTGACATGGACATGAAAAGCAACAATGACAACTACGCGATGGACCTTGCCGTGCACCTGTCCGAGGAGACCGACGACATGGAAATTGGCGTGGTGTACGCGGACGGCGTTGCCTATGTGACCGATGGCGACACCAAGAGCCGGTTCACGCTGACCGCCGAGCAGCTGGAGGAGGAGCTGGGCGTTTCCGCTTCCTTTGAGCTCCCCACGCTGACCGAGGAGCAGCTCAGCGATGTGAAATTGGTCAAGGAGGGCGACAGCTCTACCTTCACCGTAACCCTGAGTGGCGAAGAGGTCAACCAATTCATGGAAAACATGGGTGCTGTCACCTCGATGACCGGCATGGTCGGGGAGATGAGCTTTGGCGATATGACCCTGGTTTATACCTTTGATCAGGATTCCAGACTGACCGGCCTGGCCGCCGATGTGACGGTAACGGTTGATTCCAACGGCGAGGAAATGAGCATGGATATGGAGATGACCTTTGACTTTGTCAACATCGGCACCGCCCCGACCATCGCCGCCCCTGCCGACGCCGCGGACTACACCGACCGCACCGACGAAACCATGTGACGCTGTCAGGAGAAAACAGCGGAGCCGCCCGAGTGAGGAGCCGCCCGACCGCGGAGCCGCCCGGCCGGCGCCACCCTGTGAAGCCGTTCGGCGAGACCGGCCCCGGCGGGAAATCCCCGGCGCAAATCCCCGTTTGCCGCATACTGTATTGCAATCCAGTATGCCCGGGGACACGCGCCGGGGTGTTTTTTTGGAGCAGATGGGGGGAAAACTCGCGGACTGCTGCGGACGGGGGCCAAAACACCGGGGAAAGCGGACGGGCACGGCTGAAATAGCGGTACACTGATAGTGTTTTTGCGCCCGGTCGCGGCTGCAATGGTAGCGCATTGGTGTCGGTTGCCGTCAAAGGAACGCCTCGGGGGTTCCGTCGCCCCCGGAGGAGGGGCCGGGCCTTCCGTTCCTCCGTCCCGGCAAAAGCCTTACCCCCCGGACAGGCGGAAGACGAGAAAGGCGAGGAGGTAGGCAAAGACGAGGGGAAGCCAAAGCCAGCGGCGCTGTCCGCGCCCGAGGACCGCCACGGTTGCGGCGCAGGGGAAATACAGCGTATAGAACACGAGCAGTGAGAGGGCAGAGGCGGGCGTGAGCAGACCGGAGGCTGCGATTGCCTCCGACAGGGGCCGGGCGCCGCCGCCCAGCAGCACCCCCAGGGTGGAGAGCGCCGCCTCTTTGGCGCCCACACCGGCCAGCAGGGCGGCGGCAATGCGCCAGTCGCCCAGTCCGATGGGGCGGAGCAGCGGAGCCATCGCGCCGCCAAGGGCGGCCAGCAGGCTTTGCCCGGGCGCCACCGGTGCGGCCTGCCCCGGGCGGAAGGACGAGAGCAGCCAGACCAGCACCGAAAACAGGAGGATCAGTCCCCCGGCCCGGCCGGCAAAATGCAGCACCTGCTCCAGGACGCTGCCGGCCAGCTCGCGTGGGGCGGGCAGCCGCCAGCGGGGCAGGGGATCGGCGTGCAGCGCGGGCGGAGAGTGCCGGTCGCGGCCGGCGGTCAGGGCGCAGAAGCCGAGAAAACAAAGCCCGGAGAACAGCCAGACCGCCCCGCAGACCATCCATCCCGCGCCGGGAAAGCAGCAGTCGGCAACCGTCAGGCAAAGCGGCATCCGCGCCGAGCAGGCCACCGCGGGCACAAACCGTGCGCAGCGCTCGCGGGCGCGGGCGTCCTTCATCCCCCGCGTGCAAAGAACGGCCGGCACGCTGCACCCAAACCCCAGCAGCAGGGGGGTGACCGCATCCCCGCGCAGTCCAAAACGGCGCAGCAGCGGGTCGGCCAGCCGGGTGACCCGGGCCAGCAGACCGCTTTGCTCCAGCGCCGCCTGAAAGAAGAACAGCAGAGCCAGCCGGGGCAGGAAGGAAAGCACGGCCCCCACGCCGCCCAGCACGCCCTCCCGCAGCAGCGAGCGCAGCCACTCCGGCGCGCCGGACGGCAGACGCGCGACCAGAGCCGCCGGCAGAGCCAGCAGCAGGCGGGAAAATCCGGCGCTCAGGGTCTCGCCCACCGGGCCGAAGGTCAGAAACAGGACGCCGGCAATCAGCAGGCAGAACAGCGGGACGCCGCAGGCCGGCCGCAAAAACAGCCGGTCGAGCCATTCGGAGCGGCGGCGTGTCCGCGCCCGGACCGGTCCCAGCAGGCTGGCGACCCCGGCCAACAGGCCCGCGTCCCAGTCCAGCCATGCCGCGCGGCCCCCGACCGTACCCGTGCCCGAGAAGAACGGGCCGGAATCCGCCGCGCCGGAGACGGGAAGGGGAACGAATCGGGCCTTGCGGTCGCCCGCTGCCCCGCTCCCGGGGGAGCCGCCAGCCCCGGCAAACGCAGTACAGGTTACATTTGTGCCCGATTTGCCGCCGCGGGGCAACTGCCCCGGGGCGGTGGAAATGATTTGGTGTGGCGTGTCTCCGAAAGAGGGACGCGATGTACCCCCAGCGGCGGGGCGCAGTACACCCGCGGCAGAGGAGCGCGGAGCGCCGGAAGAAATGAAAAACGCCGAACGGTTTGTATTTGCGCCCGTTCTATCTTTTTCGCCCGATTTGCCGCCATGGGACAACTGCCCCGGGGCGGTGGAAATGATTTGGTGCGGCGTGTCTCCGAAAGAGGGACGCGATGTACCCCCGGCAGAGGAGCGCGGAGCGCCGGAAGCAGCGAAAAACGTTGAACGGTTTGTGTTTGCGTTCGTTCTATCTTTTCCGCTCGTTTCGCCGCCGCAGGGCAGTTTGCCTGGGGTGGCAGAGGTGGTCTGGTGCGGCGCATTCCCGGTAGCGGTGCGCTGGGCATCCTTTGCAGAGGGGGACTGTGCTCCCCCGGCAAAGAGGCGAGCGGGAGCGGAAACGCTCAAATGCATCGGCCGGGGTGCCGTTTGCCCGGCGCCGGAGGGCGCGGAGCAGCCGGCGAAAGCAGCGCGGGTCGCCGCGCGGCAATCGGGGGGCAGCAATCCGCTCCCGGCATTCCCCGCGCACCGTGCATCTGTGCAGTGCCATGCGCCGGCGGGGGCCTTCCCACGGGCGAACGGGGTGGGCCGTGCGGAGGAACCGAAAAAGTCGCCGCCCCCCGGCCCGTGCCGGTCTGCATCCTTTGCCCCGGCTGCCAGACAGCGGATGGCGCACAGCAGCTCCGGCACGCCACGGCCGGTCCGCGCCGACACCGCGCACACCGGCAGACCCAGCCGGCCCGACAGCTCCCGCGCGTCCGGGAAGCGCTCCAGCTCGTCGCAGAAATTGAAGACCAGCAGCACCCGCTGCTGCCGGACGTGTGCAAGCAGCTCGCGCAGCACCGCCAGCTGCCGGGCGGCGTCGGTGGCGTCCAGAACGGCCACCAGCAGGTCGGGGACCCCCGGGGATGCGGCCGAACGGGCGGTTGACGCAGCGTCCGCAGTGCGGGATTGCCCCGCCACTTGCCGCAAACAGCCCGGGCAGCCCGAATCTCCCGGCGCTCCGGAGCACGGCCGGGGCTTTGCCCCGCCAAGCGGGGGCCTTTCGTCGGTCTTGCAGGCGGTTGGCGCAGCTGCCGAACGGGCGGTTGGCGCAGCGGCCGCAGCGCTGGATTGCCCCGCCACCTGTTGTGAACAGCCCGGGCAGCCCGGGCGGCTCTGGCCTCCCGGCGCTCCAGGGTACGGCCGGGGCTTTGCCCCACTGTGCGGGGGCCTTCCGTCGGTCGTGCAGGCGGTTGACGCAGCGGCCGAACGAGCGGTTGGCGCAGCAGCCGCAGCGTGGGATTGCCCCGCCACTTGTTGCGAACAGCCCGGGCAGCCCAAATCTCCCGGCGCTTCGGGGCACGGCCGAGGCTTTGCCCCACCGAGCGGGGGCCTTTCGTCGGTTGCGCAGGCGGTTGACGCAGCGGCCGAACGAGCGGTTGGCGCAGCGGCCGAACGAGCGGTTGGTGCAGCGGCCGAACGAGCGGTTGGTGCAGCGGCCGAACGGGCGGTTGACGCAGCGTCCGCAGTGCGGGATTGTCCCACCGCCTGCTGCGGACAGCCCGGGCGGCTCTGGCCTCCCGGCGCTCCGGGGCACGGCCGGGGCTTTGCCCCGCCGAGCGGGGGCCTTGCGGCGGTCGTGCAGGCGGTTGACGCGGTGGCCGAACGAGCGGTTGGCGCAGCGGCCGCCGGGCGGGCTTGCCCCGCCCCCCGTGGTGCAGCGCCCGGGCAGCCCGGGCGGCGCTGGCCGCCAATCCCCAGCAGTAAAGGAGGAAAAAACCCATGCGCCCAAGAAAGAAACACCATCTGTCCCAGCGGCTGGAGGCCTGCGGGGCCTGCTTTTTGCAGGGGGAGGCCCTGGAGCAGGGCAAGCTCCCCCAGGCGTTCCCCAACCCGGCGGCGCCGCTGCATTTGGAGCTGGGCTGCG
>CALWQR010000112.1 GCA_944383705.1 uncultured Clostridia bacterium | reverse complement strand
ATGGCCGTAACGGTTTGCGGCAACGCCGAGCGCATTCTGCTCTGCGCCCTGTACGACAACCTCGGCAAGGGGGCGTCGGGCGCTGCGCTGGAATGCATGAATCTGGTGCTTGGGAAGGAGAAGGCCTTCGGGCTGGAGCTGTAAAAGCGTCCCGACGGGCGGAGGTCCGGAACCGGGATGAAGCATGGAGGAAAAGAGAAATGACGGATATCAATATCATAGACGGCGGCGTTTGCGCCGCAAAAGGCTTTTCGGCATCCGGTGTGCACTGCGGCATCCGGAAAAACCGGAGCAAGCGCGACCTGGCGCTGATTTTCAGCGCGGTTCCCGCCAACGCGGCGGCGGTTTACACCACCAACCTGGTCAAGGGCGCGCCCCTGACCGTGACCCGGCAGCATCTGGCGGACGGGCGGGCACAGGCTGTGATCTGCAACAGCGGAAACGCCAATACCTGCAACGCCAACGGCGTGGAGATTGCCGAGCAGACCTGCGGGCTGCTGGGGCAGGCCCTCGGCATTTCCGCCAACGACGTGGTGGTGGCCTCGACCGGCGTCATCGGCCAGCCCCTGGACATTACCCCGATACAGGCCGGCATTCCGGCGCTGGTGCAGGGGCTGGGTCCGCACTCGGAGCAGGCCGCCGAGGGCATTATGACCACCGACACGCGCAAAAAGGAGATTGCCGTCAGCTTCCATATCGGGGGCAAGGAGTGCCGCATCGGCGGAATTGCAAAGGGCTCCGGCATGATTCACCCCAACATGGCCACCATGCTGGTGTTCATCACCACCGACTGCGCCATCAGCCCGGCCATGCTGCAAAAGGCGCTCTCGAGCGACATTGCCGGCAGCTTTCACATGGTGAGCGTGGACGGGGACACCTCCACCAACGACATGGTTACGGTGCTGGCCAACGGCATGGCCGGGAACCCCGAAATCACGGCCGAGGGCGTGGATTTTGACCGCTTTATGAAGGCGCTGAACACCGTGACCGTGCATCTGTGCCGCTGCATCGCCGCGGACGGCGAGGGCGCCACCAAACTGCTGGAATGCCGGGTGAGCGGCGCGCCCGATCTTGCCACCGCCCGTGTGGTGGCAAAGAGCGTGATCTGCTCCTCTCTGACCAAGGCCGCCATGTTCGGCGCCGACGCCAACTGGGGGCGTGTGCTGTGCGCCATCGGCTACAGCGGCGCCGATGTGGACGTCGGCCGCATCGACGTGGCCTTCCGCTCGGCCAAAGGGACGGTTGCGGTCTGCCGGGGCGGCAGCGGCATCGAGTTCTCCGAGGCCCAGGCAAAGGAAATTCTGCTCGAGAGCGAGATTGAAATTCTGGTAGAGCTTCACGCCGGCAGCGCCGCCTCCACCGCGTGGGGCTGCGACCTGACCTATGACTATGTGAAAATCAACGGCGATTACCGCACCTGAGGAGGAAGGCATGGAAATATCCAACGCACAGCGCGCGTCCATTCTGGTGCACGCCCTGCCCTATATTCAGGAATACACCGGCAAGGTGATTGTGGTCAAATACGGCGGCAACGCCATGGTCAACGAGGAGCTCAAGGACTCGGTCATGCGGGACATCGTTCTGCTCTCGCTGATCGGTGTCAAGGTGGTTCTCGTGCATGGCGGCGGGCCGGAAATCACCGATCTGCTCAACCGCATGGGGAAGGTCAGCCAATTCATCGACGGTCTGCGGGTCACCGACAAGGAGACCGTGGACGTGGTGCAGATGGTGCTGGCCGGAAAAATCAACAAAAACCTGGTCAACCTGATTGAAAACAAAGGGGGCAAGGCCATCGGCCTGTCGGGTCTGGACGGGCACATGATTGAGGCCCGCATGAAGGATGAACGGCTTGGATACGTGGGAGAGATCACACAGGTCAACGTACAGCCGATTCTCGACGTGATTGAGAAAAACTATATTCCGGTGGTCTCCACGGTGGGCTGCGACCGGGAGGGCAATGTTTACAACATCAACGCCGACACCGCCGCCGCGCGCATTGCCGGGGAGCTGCGGGCCGAATCGCTGATTTCCATGACCGACATCAGCGGCATTCTGCGCGACCGGAACGACCCCTCCACCCTGATTCCCGAAATCAGGGTCAGCGAGGCGCCGGCTCTGATTGCCCAGGGCATCATCAGCGGCGGAATGCTGCCCAAGGTGGAGTGCTGCATCAACGCCATCTCGTGGGGCGTGCGCAAGGTGTTCATCATCGACGGCACGATTCCCCACGCCATCCTGATTGAAACCCTGACCAACGAGGGCATCGGAACCATGTTCACCGACGCGTAAGAGTGTTCCCCTCGCGCGTGGATCCAAAAAACAAGTCGCATTGCGACATGAGGTATCGATATGAATACGCAGCAAACAGATTCCGCATATATTGCAAACACCTATGCCCGCTTCCCCGTGTCGGTTCACCACGGCAAGGGCTCGCTGGTGTGGGATGAGGACGGCAAACAGTACATAGATCTTTCGGGCGGCATCGCCGTGAACACCTTCGGCTTTGCCGACGACGAATGGATTGCCGCCGTCACATCCCAGCTGGGGGCGGTGCAGCACACCTCCAACCTCTACTATACCGCCCCCTGCACCAGGCTGGCCGAGGCGCTCTGCCTGCGCAGCGGGATGAAAAAGGTCTTTTTCTCGAATTCGGGAGCCGAGGCCAACGAGTGTGCCATCAAGGCCGCGCGGAAATACGCGGCCGACAAAAAAGGGAGCGATTATTTTACCATCGTCACCCTCAAAAACAGCTTTCACGGCCGCACGCTCACCACGCTGGCCGCCACCGGGCAGGAGGTCTTTCACAGGGATTTCACGCCCCTGACCCCGGGCTTTGTCCATGCCGACCCCGACAGCGTAGAGGATGTGGAGCGCCTGATCCGGCTGCACAAATGCGCGGCCGTGATGCTGGAGGTGGTGCAGGGAGAGGGCGGCGTGCAGGCGCTGCGGCCGGAGTTTGTCTCGGGCGTGGCAAGGCTGTGCGCCGCGTATGACCTGCTGTTGATTGCCGATGAGGTACAGATTGGCAACGGCCGGAGCGGCAGGCTTTGGGGCTACATGAACTACGGCGTGCAGCCCGACATCGTTACCACGGCCAAGGGGCTGGGCGGCGGACTGCCGATCGGCGCAACCATGCTCGGAGAGCGCGTGCAGGATGTATTTACGCCCGGCGCGCACGGCTCCACCTTCGGGGGCAATCCGGTATGCTGCGCGGGTGCGCTGAACATTCTCGGGCGGCTGACCGATGAGCTGCTCGAGGGCGTGCGCAGAAAGTCGGATTTCATCCGGAAATCGCTGGAGGGAGCGCCCGGCGTCCGGAGCGTCAGCGGCATGGGGCTGATGCTCGGTGTGGAGACCGAGCGGGACGCCGGTGAGGTGATTGCCGACTGCATCGGCCGCGGGCTGCTGGTCATCCGCGCCAAGAACAAGGTGCGGCTGCTGCCCGCGCTCAACATTCCGGACGATCTGCTGGCCGAAGCCATGGAAATTCTCAGAGCCGTCTGCGCGCAGACGAAGGAGGAGACAAAATGAACCTGTACGGAAGGGATTTTCTCAAGCTGCTGGACTACACCCCCGAGGAAATTGACGGCCTGCTGACGCTGGCCGCCGACCTCAAGGCCAAAAAGAAGGCCGGGGTGCCCCACCGGCTGTGCGAGGGCAAAAACATCGCCCTGATTTTTGAAAAAACCAGCACCCGCACGCGGTGCAGCTTTGAGGTAGCCGCGCATGACCTGGGCATGGGCACCACCTATCTCGACCCCGCCGGCTCCCAGATCGGCAAAAAGGAGAGCATCGCCGACACGGCGCGCGTGCTCTCGGGCATTTACGACGGCATCGAATACCGGGGATATGGGCAGAAAATTGTGGAGGAGCTGGCAAAGTACGCCTCGGTCCCGGTCTGGAACGGACTGACCAACGAGTTTCACCCCACGCAGGTCCTGGCCGATCTCCTGACCGTCCGCGAAAGATTCGGCCGGCTCAAGGGCATCCGGCTGGTCTATATGGGGGATGCGCGCTTCAACATGGGCAACTCGCTGATGGTGGGCTGCGCCAAGATGGGAATGCAGTTCACCGCCTGCGCCCCGCAGGCCTACTTCCCCGCCCCGGAGCTGGTGGCGGAATGTGAGGCCGTTGCGGCCGGAACCGGTGCCTCGCTGCGCTTTTGCAAAGACCCCGCCGAGGCCGCGCGGGATGCGGACGTGATTTACACCGACGTGTGGGTCTCGATGGGCGAGCCGGACGAAGTGTGGGAAAGCCGCATCCGCGAGCTGTTGCCCTATCAGGTCAACGCCGCGCTGATGCGCCAGGCGTCGCCCGGCGCGGTGTTCATGCACTGCCTGCCCGCTTTTCATGACCGCAAGACGGCCATCGGACGCGAGGTGGGCGAGCGCTTCGGCCTCGAAGCAATGGAGGTCACCGATGAAGTGTTTGAAGGCCCGCAGTCTGTGGTCTTCCAGGAAGCCGAAAACCGGATGCACACCATCAAAGCCATCCTGGCCGCTACGCTTTCGGAGGTCTAACCGTTGGAGAAGACCTTGGAGGAACCCGCCTGTGAAGAGTCCCACCGTAGGGAAAGACCTTGGAGGAACCCACCTGTGAAGAGTCCCACCGTAGGGAAAGACCTTGGAGGAACCCGCCTCTTAAGGAGAGGCCGGTCCCTCCAAGCCTCCCCCGGCGAGACCTTCCCCGGCGCAGGCCCCCATCAATGCATACGGTATTGCAAAACACGGTATGCCCGGGGCCTGCGCCGGGGAATTTCTTTTGGGGGGTGGAACAATTTACAATGTGCAATTGGCAATGAGCAATGAATATGAACAGCTGGCAGAGACCTGTAGCCAGTGAAAAACAAAGGCAATAGCTGATATGTTACATAGAAATACACCTATAATCAAAAACCGGACAACCCACGGCGGCTGTCCGGTTTTTTGATATGTAAGGCTAATCGCTTTGTATGGCAATATGCTCTTATTTTTCGCTTACCTCCCCCTGAAAAAGGGCTTCCCCGGCTGCCGCCCGCCGGCGGAACACTTTCATTCGCGTTCATGCCAAAGAGGCGGGCGGCGGCTGGGAAAGGTCTCGCAGGGGGAGGCTTGGAGGGGTGTGCCTCTCCTGAAGAGGCCAACCCCTCCAAGGTCTTCTCCAACAGCATGAACCTTAAGAGGCGGGGCTCTCCAAGGGCTTTCCCCTCTCATTCTTGCAGGGTGAACAGTTTGTTTTCCATGTCCATCAAATAGCTCATGTAGGTGCTGTGGACGGGGTTCTGACTATAGAAGGAGACATCCCAGAAAGTGAGATCGAAGGTATAGCAATACACGTCCACAAAATCCCAGCGGAGCATCTGATCCAACGAGTTCATCAGGTCGGCGTCCTCTTCCCGGGTGCCCCAACTCAGGAAGCAGATCGGCAGCACCGACTGCTGGTTGGCGGCGCTCAGCACATCCAGCACAAAGGCAATCATTTCCGCATCCTCCGCCGGCAGGCTCCGGTAGGCCGGCACGGCCACCGTACCGTGCGCGGACACGGCGCCGGTGCGGTAATGCTGCTGGCTGGCATCCAGCTTAGGCATGGGAAGAAGGCCAAAGGCGGCTCCACGCCGGGTAAGCTCCTCTATCTCCGAAAGCGTACCGACCATAAACGCGGCGGGGCTATGCTGAAAATTCTCCATTGTCTCCTCTGCGGTCTGGTAGATGGCAGCGGCTTCCGCGTCCCAGATTCCCCGCATCCAATCCATCGAGTGCGTCCAGCGTTCCTCCAGTTCCAAGTTGGATCTGGCCGTCACCAGTCCCTCGGCGTCCCTGTAGGTCAGGTCCACATCCATTCCGTTCCGGAAGGCCTTCGGCACTGCCGACTCCAAGCCAATCACAGCCAGCACGCCCCCATTGTAGGGAAACCCGGCACAACAGGCGGCCAGGGCTTCCATCGTCCAGTCGCCGCGCTCCACCATATCGTACAGCTCCGAGGGGTTGGTAAAGAAATCCTGATTGTAATACATCACGTATGCGGAACGGTAAAGCGAGGGGGAGATGGCCCCGGTGGCCATCGGAAGCCGGCCGTTGATTTCAGCGCTCTCGATGAAGCTCTGGTTCCACCAGGACTGATCCAGCATCAGGGGCAGGCTGTGCAGGTCTGCATACAGGTCCTCCGCCGTCAGCATGGAGGCAACAATCAGGGGCGCGGACACCACGTGATAGGATACCTGCTTCGCCAAAACCCCGGCCTGCAGCTTCTCCGGCAGCACGGTACGTCCGGCCATGGAGATCTCAAAGTGCAGATTCAGCTGCTCCTCTACCGCCAGGTTGCGCGCATACAGCATCTGTTCCAGATTGGCGGAGGAAGCGGAGGAATTGAC
>CALWQR010000111.1 GCA_944383705.1 uncultured Clostridia bacterium | reverse complement strand
GGGATTGCCCCGCCACCTGTTGTGAACAGCCCGGGCAGCCCGGGCGGCTCTGGCCTCCCGGCGCTCCGGGGCACGGCCGGGGCTTTGCCCCGCCAAGCGGAGGCCTTGCGTCGGTTGTACAGGCGGTCGTGCAGGCGGGTGGCGGGGCGGGCGGAAGGGACGCGGTCGGGCCGCCCGACGGGTGGCCGCTTGCTGCCGCTGTCCTGTTTCCGGGGACAGCGGCGCTTTCGTTCCGCTGCGCGTTTGCGGGCGGGGTGTCTCCTTCGGCCGGCCGTCTGTTTTCACACCGTGCGGGGTTTTTCGTGGATCGAGACGGTTCCGCCGGGCTGTCCGCCGCATCTTCCCGGCAACCGTTCAGCACCCGCAGGGTGACCGCCTCGTCCTCCGAGGAGGGGTGTGCCGAGCGGATGCCGGGCAGGTCGGTCAGTATCACCGCATCTCCGTCCCCGCGCAGCGGTGCGCCGGTCGCCGTCACTGTGACCCCCGCACGGTTGCCTGTGGCCGCCCGCCGGCCCGTGAGCAGCCGATACAGTGAGCTTTTGCCGCAATTCGGCATCCCCAAAAGCACCGCCCGCCGCATGTCCCCCGCCTCCGTTCTCGGTTTCTTTCTCCCATATTATGCGCCTGCGGAAGGAAGTATGCCCGGCAGGCGCGTATGCGGGCGGAGCGAGGGCGGGAGGGGGCATCCCCGGGGAGGCGCGGGCAAGGACGGAACAGAAGGGGCCACGCCCGGCGGGGATTGCTTTTGCGGGCGGCGTTTTGCAGGCCGGGGCGACCGATTTCCCGTGCGGCCGCCGCGCAGCAATTGCCCCGTTTTTGCGGACCGGACGTGTGGGAATGCGGCTTGAACAGAGCGCGATGGTCTGTCGTGTTTTTCGGCCTCGGTCTTACACGGCCGCGATGCGGCAAAAAAATTTCAAAATTTTTGAAAACCCCTTGACAAGCCGACAGAAGTCTGGTATAATAATATGGTCAATCGGCGCTGGTATGGCTCAGTCGGTAGAGCACGTCATTGGTAATGACGAGGTCATCAGTTCGATTCTGATTACCAGCTCCACACCTCCTCGGAAATATCCGGGGAGGTTTTTATATGCGCGGGACCGGAGGGCCCCGCGTGCTTTTGTATGTGCGGACCGGCGGGCGGAAGAATTTCCGCGCCCCGCAGGAACCCGGAATATTTCATATCTGTATGCGCAAAACGGCCGGCTGTCCGCAGTCCGGGCGTTTTTTGTGTCACGGGCGGGCGTTTTGCGATGTGCGGAAAGGGGTGGTGGGCCTCGGTGTTTTTACATGTGCGGGCTGGTGAGCGAAAAAGTCTCCGTGGCACCGCGGGAGCCCCGGATGTTTCATACTTGTATACGCAAACGTGCGGGCGGGTTGACCGGCTGCCCGTTTGTCAGCCGTCTGCCGGCCATCAACAGCCAGACGGCACCAAAAAATCCCCGGCGCCGGCCCGGGCATCCCGCGTTTTTCGTGCGGGATGCGGCAAACGGGCGGCCGGCGCCAGGGACGTTTGGGCAGGGAAGGCTTCCGCGGGCCCCGCCTCCCCGGGGGAAGCGGGCTTTCCGGGAGAAGTGGGGCTTTCCGGGAGAAGTGGGGCTTTCCGGGAGAAGTGGGGCTTTCCGGGAGAAGTGGGGCTTTCCGGGGGAGGCGAGGCTTTCCGGGGGAGGCGAGGCTTTCCGGGGGAGGCGGGGCTTTCCGGGGGAGGCGAGACTTTCCGGGCGCGCCTCCTTTTGCAAATGTTTTCCTTTCCCCCTACCCCTGCTTTCCTTTACACCTGCGGGAGTTGGTCGAGGGTTGCCTGAATTTCGCCGTCGGTGGGGATATAATCGGTCATTTTGCCGTCGTGGAACTTTTCGTAGGCCAGCATATCAAAGTAGCCGGTGCCGGTCAGGCCGAAGAGAATGGTTTTCTCTTCTCCGGTTTCCTTGCAGCGCAGGGCCTCGTCGATGGCAACCTTGATGGCATGGGAGCTTTCGGGCGCGGGGAGAATCCCCTCGACCCGTGCGAAATACTCGGCCGCCTCGAACACCTCGGTCTGCTTGACCGACACGGCCTCCATCAGCCCGTCATGGTAGAGCTGGGAGAGCACGGGGCTCATGCCGTGGTAGCGCAGCCCGCCGGCGTGGTTGGGGGCGGGCATAAAGCCGCTGCCCAGCGTGTACATTTTGGCCAAGGGGCAGACCTTGCCGGTGTCGCAGAAGTCGTAGGCAAAGCGCCCGCGGGTAAAGCTGGGGCAGGAGGCCGGCTCCACCGCGATAAACCGGTAGCTCGCCTCGCCGCGCAGCTGCTCGCCCATAAAGGGGGATATCAGACCGCCCAGGTTGGAGCCGCCGCCGGCGCAGCCGATGATGATGTCGGGGCGCACGCCGTACTTGTCCAGCGCCGCCTTGGCCTCCAGGCCGATGACCGACTGGTGCAGCAGGACCTGGTTGAGCACGCTGCCCAGCACATAGCGGTAGCCTGGCTGGGTTTCGGCGGCCTCCACCGCCTCGGAAATGGCGCAGCCCAGGCTCCCGCCCGTGCCGGGATGCTCGGCAAGAATCCGGCGGCCCACCTCGGTGTCCATGGAGGGGGAGGGGGTGACCGAAGCGCCGTAGGTGCGCATGACCTCGCGGCGGAAGGGCTTTTGCTCGTAGGAGACCTTGACCATGTAGACCTTGCAGTCCAGGCCCAGGTATGCGCAGGCCATGGCCAGCGCGGTGCCCCACTGCCCGGCTCCGGTTTCGGTGGTCACGCCCTTCAGGCCCTGCTGCTTGGCATAGTATGCCTGCGCAATGGCCGAATTGAGCTTGTGGCTGCCGCTGGTGTTGTTGCCCTCAAATTTGTAATAGATTTTGGCCGGGGTCTGCAGCCGCTCCTCCAGGCAGTAGGCCCGCACCAGCGGGGAGGGGCGGTACATCCGGTAAAAGCTGCGGATTTCCTCGGGAATCGGGAAATACGCGGTGGTGTCGTCCAGCTCCTGCCGGATCAGCTCGTCGCAGAAGACCGGGGAGAGCTCCTCGGCCGTCATGGGCTTGTGCGTGCCGGGGTTGAGCAGGGGCGCCGGCTTGTTCTTCATGTCGGCGCGCACATTGTACCAGGCCAGAGGCATTTCGGATTCCTCCAGGTACATTTTGTAGGGAATTTTCTGTTCGGACATGGTTTTCTTCCTTTCTGTTCCGTGCCGGGAACCGTAAAATTTGCGCACCGATGCAGAAAAACAAAAAATCCCGCCCCATCGCACTGGGGCAGGAAGCGTTTCCTGCGGTACCACCCAGATCGGCCAGGCCAACCCTGTGGCCCTGCCTCTCTCTTCGCATACCATGATATGCGGCGCTGAACGGTAACGGGAGCGCACCCCGTTGAAGCCTACTGGCCGCCTCCCGGCAGCGTTCGGTTCACCCTCGAAAGGCCATTCACAGCAACGCTCCTGCCGCAATTCCACCGCCTGCGGCTCTCTGAAAGGCTACGGCCTGCTGCTACTCCTCTTTCTCATCGGTTTATACCAGTATACCGCTTTTTTTCTCGTTTGTCAACCCCTTTTTCGAATTTTTTCAAAAAAAGCTGTCCGGGAATGAATGTCAGGGCGGCAGGGAGCCGGCAGGGGGGCCGGCAGGAAACAGTCGCCCGGTCCCGCCGGCGCCCCCGCGGGCGCCGCTTTTTCCATACCGTTGTGCAAAAACCGGGCGCGCGCCGGGGAAGCCTTGCCGGGGAGCGCCTGCGGCGGGCTGCCGGGAGCCCCTGCGGGTAGCTCCTGCCCGGGGGCCTCTTCCGGGGGCGTCTTTTTGCGGGCGGCGCGCCTGTTTGCGGCCTTTTTTCTCCTGCGGGAGGAAAACGAAGCAAAAAAAGGAAGGTTTTTTGAAAAAAGGCAAAACAAATCGCGCAAATGCTGTTGACATTGACTTTTCAATATGCTATAATATAACAGGATATTGGTATCCGGGGTTTTGCGTGCAGGATTTGCCCGATGCAGCAAAAGGAAATTCACAGGGAAAGGTTGATATGGCAATGAAGGATCAACGCAGAAAATCGCACAAAAGGTCGTGGATGCGGGCGGCGGCAGTCGTCTTTGTGATGCTGGCGCTCACGGTCTTCGGTCTGACTCTGTCGGCGACAGAGACACCGCAGATTACGGTCGGTTTGAACGATTTGGAATTTACGGATGTCACGCTGGAGAACGGCGTGTACACCAAGACATATGACGGGACCGCCGATGTGGGGGTCACGCTCAGGCCCGGCGCGCTGGATGAAATTGCGGCGGGCGACGACGTGACGGTCACCGCCACGGCACAGCTCGCCTCGGCAAACGCCGGGGACACCACGCTGGAGGTAAGCTTTGCGGTCAGCGGCGCCGATGCGGACAAATACGCCTGGCCGGGCAACCTGAACCTTCCGGCCCGGGTGCTGCCGCGCGAGCTGAGCTGGAGCGGCAGCCTGGAGCTGGAGGTTACATACAGCCCGGACGGCGCGTATGACCTGCTGAGCGCGGCCAGCGGCGCGGGCCTGCCCTCGCTGGGCACGGTCCAGGGGCTGGAGGACGAGATTGCCGCCCTGAAGCCGACGCTTTCGGGCGTCAGCGCCCTGAGCGGCAAGGTCAACGCCTCGGATACCCCTTACGGCACCACGGCTCAGGTGGACCTGGGCAGCGACAACTTTACGGCGGCGCCCCTGCCGGTGGAGGTGACGGTGAACCCGATTGTCATCGACCGCATTGTATGGGGCGGGGCCGACAGCTGGACCTACGGCGAGGCGTCGCCGGTGACGGTGCAGGGCTACGCCGGGCAGACGGCCTACAACATTTTCACCGTTACCTGCGGGGATGCGGGCTATGCCGCCGGCAACGCCGGCAGCTATTCGCTGACCGCCGCGCTGACCGATACCTCGGGCAACTATGTTCTGGGCAATACCGAGCAGGCGTCCACCACGCATTCGGTCACCATCCTTCCCAAAAAATACACCGTGTCCTTTGACGACCTGACGGTCATCGGGGACGAGAAGACCAACTTCCGCCTGACCGTGCAGGGCCTGCCGGCCGAGGTGCTGGATCTGGTCAGCTACACGGTCAACGGCGCGGCCTTCAACGGCACCAGCGCCTACGGCAGCCTGACGGTAACCGCCGTCCTGCCCACCGGCAACTACACCTTTGACACCGCGGATGCCGCGGGCGTCACCACCCTGACCGCCACCCTGAACGTGTACAGGCAGGAAAAGAGCTTCCCTGTATTCAATGAGGACGGCGAGCAGGTGGGCACCGTGATTCTGGTCAACCGCAACGGATTTTCGGACAGCGTCAACGCCACGGTCACCGCAATTGCCGGGTACCCGGACATTGCCAAAAACAACCGCTACAACCAGGTGTTCCGCATTTCGCTGACCGGCGCGGCCGACGGGGACGTCTTCACTCTGATCATCCCGCTGTCCAACGACGTGCTGGCCCCGGGCTGCGACCCCCTGACCATTGAGACGCTGTGCGTGTACGAGGCCGCCACCGGCGAGCTGACGCCGGCCACGCAGGCGGGCAAAAACTATACCGTCACCCTGGGCGAGGGCTACTATCAGCTGGAGGGCCTTGGCGCCTCGGGCGAGACCACCTTTGTCATTTCCCCCGATTACAACACTCCCTTCTTTTATACCGCACCCGGCATTGTGCTGCTGATTCTCATCCCGATTCTGCTGATTCTGCTGCTGTTCTACATCGGCCTGATTCTGCGGCGTCGGCTGGACAGCCGTCAGGGCCCTGTGCTGGTGGTGGACACCGACGGTGTGCTGCCGCCCGCCCAGCCGGTTGACGTCATTCAGATCCCCGAGCGCGAGCCGGTGGACGAGGACGCGGTGATAGACGAAAATCTGGATAACATTGCCGCCGCCATCACGCCCGAGCCCGTGGCCGAGGAGGAGACTCCCGCCGACGAGGCCGAGGTGCAGCAGGCTGTGGACGAGAGCATGCAGGAGCTGAAGGACGAGGCCGCCGCCATCGAGCTGGAGACCCCGGCCGAGGAGGAGGAAGAGGACTACGGCGAGCAGCTGGCCGAGCAGAAGGCCGAGGAGCTGGAGCAGACCGTGGAGGCCGACGCCGGCGAGCCGGTGGACGAGGAAGCCGTGGCCGCCGCCGTCAGCGAGGCCATGGAGGAGGTTACTACCTTCAACGAATCGGCCGACGCAGAGGATGCCGTGGAGCTGGAGCAGGCCGACGAGGCCGACGTGCAGGCCTTTGCCGAGGTGACCGAGGAGGCAGCCGAAGAAGCTCCCGCCGAGGAAGCCGTCGAGGAGGCTGCCGAGGAACCGGTCGAGGAAGAAGCCGCCGAAGAAGCCGCCGAAGATGTTCCCGCCGAAGAGCCGGTCGAGGAGGCCGCCGAAGAGGTTCCCGCCGAGGAGCCGGTCGAGGAGGCCGCCGAGGA
>CALWQR010000110.1 GCA_944383705.1 uncultured Clostridia bacterium | reverse complement strand
CTGCATATTCGGGCGCGGGGCAGAGTATCATAATGCGGGGAGACATCGTATCCGAACACTGAACCGGAGGAAACCGCCATGAAAACAGTGATGCTGGTATTCGGCACCCGTCCCGAGGCCGTCAAAATGTGTCCGCTGGTCAACGAGCTGAAAACGCGGGCAGCGTTCCGCACCGTGGTCTGCGTAACCGGCCAGCACCGGCAGCTGCTGGACCAGGTGCTCAAGGCGTTTTGCGTTGTGCCGGACTGCGACCTATCGGTGATGCAGGAGGGGCAGACGCTGTCCGACGTCACGACGGCCGTTCTGACCCGCATCCGGCCGGTACTGGAGCGGACCGGGCCGGACATTGTGCTGGTGCACGGCGACACCTCCACCGCCTTTGCCGCGGCGCTGGCCTGCTTCTACCTGCAAATACCGGTCGGGCACGTGGAGGCCGGCCTGCGCACCTACAACACCCGCGCCCCCTACCCCGAGGAATTCAACCGCCGGGCGATCGGCATCATCGCGCAATACGGCTTTGCCCCGACCGAGGAGGCCCGGCAGAACCTGCTGCGGGAGGGCCGGCGGCCGGAGGAGATCTATGTCACCGGCAACACCGTCATCGACGCGCTGAAGACAACCGTGCGGGACGATTACACGCACCCCGAGCTGGAGTGGGCCCGCGGCAGCCGCCTGATTCTGCTCACGGCGCACCGCAGGGAAAGTCTCGGGGAGCCGATGCGCCGGATGTTCCGGGCCGTCCGGCGGATTGCGGAGGAGCGCCCCGAGGTCAGGGTGGTCTGCCCGCTTCACAGCAACCCGGCGGTACGCCGGGCGGCGGAGGCAGAGCTGACGGGATGCGACCGGATACACGTCATCGGGCCGCTGGAGCCGCCGGATTTTCACAACTTCATGGCCCGCAGCTTTCTGATTCTGACCGACAGCGGCGGGATTCAGGAGGAGGCCCCGGCGCTCGGGCGCCCGGTGCTGGTCATGCGCGAGACCACCGAGCGTCCCGAGGGCGTCCGGGCCGGCGCCCTGCGGCTGGTGGGCACCGACGAGGAGGCAATCTGCCGCAATTGCCGGGAATTGCTGGAAAACAGGGAAGCCTACGACGCCATGGCGCGCGCCGTCAATCCCTACGGGGACGGCACGGCCTGCCGGCGGATTGCCGACATTCTGGAACAGGCGCTGTAGCGCCGTTGCACGGGCCGCCGGCACTCCCGGGCGGCACCGCCGCGCGCTGCTACGCAAACCGCCGGCACGTCCCGGACGACATTGGGCACGTCCCGGACGGCATTGCCATGCATTTTTATGTGAATCATCGGCACGCCCCGGACGGCATTGCCACGCGCCTTTACGCAAACCGCTGGCATTCCCGGCGGAAGGCAGCCCCCCGCCGGGGAAAGGCGCGCCCGGCGGCCGGGCATTCTGCCGGCAGCCGCCCGCGGTCGCGCTTTTTTTGCACAGGGGGTTGACTTTTGGCCGAAAACATGGTATAATAATACAATCACATCATTATACAATCACACTGGAAGCTGTGGCGTGCGCCGGGTGTTTTTTTGTTCGCGGACGGCGGCCCGCGTTCGGGCGCACGGCGGCCTTGGCAGCTGCCAAAGAAGGAGGAGAGCATCATGGCAGAGGAAAAGCGACCGCTGGCGGGCGGCAAGCATCTCGAATATCTGGGCAAGCCGCTGGTGCGGCAGGATGACACCATCTGCTACGGGGATATGAGCGAGCGGTGCATCCTGATTCTGGAAATCTTTTCGCGCGACGAAAAAACCGGTCTGCCCAAAACC
This sequence comes from uncultured Clostridia bacterium, assembly GCA_944383705.1. Lineage (GTDB taxonomy): Bacteria > Bacillota > Clostridia > Oscillospirales > CAG-272 > UMGS1865. The sequence goes on along the minus strand of CALWQR010000110.1, from coordinate 4,603 downwards.
GTACTGGTGCAGGTGGTGGACTCGCAGGACCCCAACAAAATCATCAAGCAGGGGCAGAAGGACGGGCTGTACAACGCCTTCAGCATGGGCCTGATCTGGCTGGAGCGCGCACTTGCCAGCGCGTAAGAACGCAGGCTGCGCTCTGAAAACCCAAGGGGGGCGGCCGCAAATGCGACAATGCATTTGCGGCCGCCCCCTTTTCAAGTCCCCCGGCGGGGCAGCGGCTAAAACCAATCGATCTGTTCAACCTCCCCTATCGCAGTGTCCTCGGCCAGCAAAGTGTACGAACCGCACCGCAGGTAGCGGATGGTTCCGAAGTCTGCACTGCACCGGAGCGTGTCAGAAACCTCCTCACCGGTGACGGAAAAGGCCAGTGAAAATACATCGTCATTGTCGGCCGTGCAGATGACGGCTCCGGCCGGGTAAATCGGCAGACCCGTCCCTTCGTACAGCGTCACGCGCAGAAAATCCTGCCCGTCAACCGAAATTAGGAAGGTGTGGTTTTCGGCCAATTCGCCGCGGTGCCCCAACTGCGTCACGGTGACCGTGTGCCCCTGCGCGCTTGCAAAGCTGCAAATCGGGGTCTCCCCCAAGGAGATATAGGCAGCGTATACCCCGCAGGCCGAGGCCGGCAGCAAGACAAGCAGCAATGCCGCGGTCACCAGAACCAGCGCCGTGAGACGGCCGGCGCGTTGAATTTGCCGGCTGTAGCGGCGGTATTTGCGCATGTCCCGGTCTTTTTGCGTGAAAGGCTCCGGTTGCATGGAATGAATCCTCCTTTTCTGAAATGGGTGTCAGCGGTACGGGGCAACCCGGCGGCCTATGGGAGCTCCGGCAAGCCGCCAAAGGTGATGTCATCCCAGATATAGGTATCACCTCTTTGCCACCGAATCGTGACGCGCCCGTCTCCATGATTCACAATCCGGTATGCGCCCCGCTCCAGCGACTCCACACAGGAAGGGCCAACGCTTCCGAGATACCGCCCGGCGCCCCCCTCCTCCTCCAGATAGACATGGGCGCCCAATACCTGCCCATACGAATACTTCTGGACGACCAGATCCACCTCGCTGTCCGGTACGTCAAGCACCTGATAGGCGCCGTATTCCCGTGCATCCTCTGCCAGTGTGTCATACACAAACAGCACAAAGGCAAACAGCAGCACCGGCAGGCAGACGGCAACGGCAAACAGCCCCCTGCCCTGCGGCGGAAGCGTGCGGATGTGCGTATACAGGAGCACGGCGGCAACGGCGACCGCACAGCAGACCGCAAGCACATGCAGCGCAACCATCCAGCCGTACAGCGTGTGGCTCACGCGCGGGTCGGGGGTCGCGGCACGGTCGCGCGCCCAAGCGAGAACGCCCCCGGCAACCAGAAGCGCGATGGCAGCCAGCCCCAGGGCGGCCGCCCAACGTCCCGGCCTTGAAAAAGCCTTCATCTCAGCCCTCCCCCGCCCCGGGGGCGGGCAGCACCAGCAGCTCCAGCACGCCGGCGTCAATCTCCACGGTATCCCCGAAATCGCGCAGGCACTGAATTTCCAGCACATAGTGCAGGACGGCGCACCCGGCCCAGCGGGTAACGCTGCGGGCGCGGATGCCGCAGTCCACCCGGTCATACAGCCCGTCAAGCCCGGCAAGAACCTCCGCGGCCCGGGTCAGGACCCAGCCGTCGGCCTGCTGCGGCGCAAAGGGAAGCCGGGTATCCTCCGGAATCCTCCCCAGCATCCGGGAGGAATAGCTGTGCAGACTGCCGTCCCGCCAGAGCGTCACCGTGGCGCTCTCCTCACTCGGAAGGCCTCCGATTTCCCGGGTAAAATCAAACCGATAGAGGTCTCCCTCTACCGTGGCCGTCACGGCAAAGCCTGCGGGGTCGGCGCAGCCCGAAAGAAGCTCCCGCGCAATCTCCCGGCAGGCGTCCTCCCCCAGGTCCGGCCCGGCCGCAGCGGGCGGCACGCCGGGAGCGTACAGCTCCGGCAGGCCGGTTCCGGCGTTGATTCCGAACTCCGTGCCATCCGGCGTGTAGTAGACGTGGGTGGGCAGGTCACAGCCGGTGCGCGTCACCGAATACCGGTAGCTTCCCGTCGCGCCGTCCGCTCCCCACGGCAGGGGATAGGTCAGGGGCGCGGCAGGGTCGGTCACCCGTTTTTCCCATTCCGTAAACTCCGGCGCCACCGCGGCACAGGGTACCGAGCAATCGACAACCAGAACACGGACGTCCGCCGGGATGGCGGCGGGTGTATGCGTCTCTTCCTGCGCCGCGGTCTGCCGGCCGGAGGAATCCGGCCCGGCGGCCGTCTCTGTCCCCGGGTCGGCAGCCGGGCGGGGCGGCAGAGCGCAGCCGGCGCTCAGCAGGGCAGCCGCCAACAGCGCAGCCGCGGGCAGGCAGCGGCAAAAAGCCATGAAAATCACGCGCATCTCCTCATCCTCCTTATCCTCCTTTGCCGGCAAACGCCGGTTTTTCCCGCTTTCATTATACCACATCTGCGGCGGCCTGTCAACCGTAATTTCCAGCCGCGGCAGCTTGTGCGCCCTGCCCTGCCGTGGCATTCGCCGGCTCTGCCGTTTTGGCGCATTGGTGAGAGATTCCGGACCTGCGGCGCAAAATCGGTTGCTCTTCGCGGCAAAGCACTTGACAAATCCGCCAAAATCCCCTATAATATAAGAAACGCATGACAAGGGGGACTTGGCAGGATGTATCAGATTCTGGTGGTCGAGGACGACAAAAACACGCGGCGGCTGATGTCCGCCGTGCTGACCCGGGCCGGTTACGCGCCGGTCCTGGCCGAGGACGGGGAGGAGGCGCTGCGCTATGTGGAAACGCGGCAGGTAGACCTGATTGTGCTGGACGTAATGATGCCGCGCATGGACGGCTACGAGCTGACCAACCGCCTGCGCAGCGCGGGCTGCACGCTGCCCATCCTGATGGTGACGGCGCGCGAGACGCAGGAGGATAAAAAGCGGGGCTTTATCATCGGGGCGGACGACTATATGGTCAAGCCCGTGGACGAAGAGGAGATGGTGCTGCGCATCTCGGCGCTGCTGCGTCGCTCGCGCATTGCCGGGGAGCGGCGGCTGACCATCGGCAAAACCACGCTGATTTATGATTCGATGGTCATCAAAACCCCGGACGGGACACAGGAGCTGCCCCAGAAGGAATTTTTGCTGCTGTACAAGCTGCTCTCCTACCCCAACAAAATTTTTACCCGCCGCCAGCTGATGGACGCGGTGTGGGATTTGGACAGCGAAAGTGACGAACGCACCGTGGACGTGCACGTCAGCCGGGTGCGAGAACGCACGCGGGGCAATCCCGATTTCAAAATCATCACCGTGCGCGGCCTGGGCTATAAGGCGGTGCCCACCCGATGAGGCGGCCGGGCACACGCCGGGCAGACCGGGAGCCCGGGCCGGAGCCGCAAAAGCAGCGCCGCGGGCGGGAGCGCCGCCCGCAGGACCCGCAGCAGGTGCGCAAGCGGCAGACCCTGCGCTGGAAGCTGACCGTGTTCGCGCTGCTGGTGCTGGCCTGCTCCGGCTTTGTAACAGTGCTGGTCTACTACATCCTGCTGCGGCTGCTGGAGACCACGCCGCTGGTGGCACAGCTGACGCTGAACCCCATCTTCGCGGCCGTGGTGCTGCTTTGCTCCTGCGGCATTCTGACCACGGTGCTGTTCGCGTGGTTCAGCAAATACTACCTGCGGCCGGTCAAGCAGATTGTCGCCGCCACCAAGGAAATCCGGCGGGGCAACTTCGCCGCCCGCGTCCCCTCGGAGGTGCACCCGGAGACCGAAATGGGCGGACTGATCCGCAATTTCAACGAAATGGCCCAGGAACTGGAGGGCACCGAGCTCTTCCGCAACGATTTTATCAACAACTTTTCGCACGAGTTCAAAACCCCCATCGTCTCAATCCGTGGGTTTGCGCGCGAGCTGCAGCACACCGACCTGACCGCCGCCCAGCGGCAGGAATACGCCCGCATCATCGAAGAGGAGGCCGACCGGCTGGCCAGGCTCGCCTCCAATGTGCTGGAGCTCTCCAAGCTGGAAAACCAGCAGATTGTCACCAACCGCACCGTGTTTTATCTGGACGAGCAGATCCGGCAGTGCATCCTGGCGCTGGAGCGCGAATGGACGGCAAAAGACCTGGAGATTCTGCCCGACCTGGAGGAGGTGCGGTATGAGTTCGACGAGGAAATGCTGGCGCTGGTCTGGCGCAATCTGCTGGGCAATGCCATCAAGTTCACGCCGCCGGGCGGACAGATCCGCGTGAAGCTGCGGGCCGAGGGCACGGAGCTGCGGGTAACCGTTGCCGATACCGGCATCGGTATGAAGCCCGAGGTCTGCGCGCGGGTGTTTGACAAGTTCTTTCAAGGCGACCCCTCACACAGCAAGCAGGGCTACGGCGTGGGGCTGGCCATCGTGCGCCGGGTGGTTACCCTGACCGGCGGCAGCGTCTCCGTCACCTCCACCCCCGGCCACGGCAGCTGCTTCACCGTCCTCCTGCCCAGATGAAAGATAGATCCCGCAGGGGAAGAAGACCTTGGAGGGCCCCGCCTAGGAAGGCTCCCCCGGGGGGTACAGACCGGGCAACTTCTTGCATCTTTTCCGTCATGC
>CALWQR010000109.1 GCA_944383705.1 uncultured Clostridia bacterium | reverse complement strand
TTATTGTTCCGGAAATATTTACAGAAAGGGGCTTGACATCTGATGGGAATCCTATATAATAAAAAGTGAAATAGAGTAAGATCGGAAATGACGGAGCGGAAGAGCGGAGGGATGAGAACAACATGAGGCAATTGCTCAAAGGGGGCAGGGTCTGGCGGAGCGACGGCGGATTTGCCGAGGACTGCCCGATTTTACTGGAGGACGGCCGGATTGCAGCGGTCGGCGCCGACATGCCCTGCGATGAGGTTGTGGACGTGCGGGGGCTGACGGTGCTGCCGGGGCTGGTGGATGTTCACACGCACGGTCGTTCGGGCTTTGATTTCTCCACTGCCACGCGGGATCAGATGCGGCAGATGAAAGAGGACTACGCCCGCGCCGGCGTCACCACGGTATTTGCCACGCTGGCCTCCGCAACACCGGAGGAATGGCTGCGCGCCATCGGTGACATTCAGGCCTGCGGATATGACGGCATTCATCTGGAGGGGCGCTTTCTCAATCCCTCCAAACGGGGCGCGCACGCGCCGGAGCTGCTGGTTTCCCCCGACGCCCGGGAGCTGGAGCGTTACCTGGAGGAAATTCACATCCCCTGTCATCTCTCGGCGGCATTCGAGCTGGACGGGAGCGGGGAATTTGCCGCCTGTGCGCGCCGGTACGGCGTGACCATGGGACTGGGGCACACGGCTGCCACGGCTGCCCAGGCGCGCCTGGCCATGGAGCGCGGGGTAACGTCCTTTACGCATCTGTTCAACGCCATGCCGCCGCTGCATCACCGGGAGGGCGGTGCGGTTGGCGCGGCGCTGCTCTCGGCCGACGCATGGGCCGAGCTGATTGTGGACGGGCTGCACATCTGCCCGGACATGGTGCAGCTGACCTACCGCTGCAAGGCGAACCGGCTGGTTCTGATTACCGACTCGATGGAGGCCACCGGCTGCGCGGACGGCGAATACGCCATTGCCGGGCAAAAGGTGATTGTGCGGAACGGGCGCGCCGAAACCCTGGACGGCGCCCTGGCCGGCAGCACGCTCAACCTGTGGGACGGGGTGAAGAATCTGATGCGCTTTGCCGGCGCCTCGCTTTCCTCGGCGGTGGCCTGCGCCACGCTGCATCCGGCGCAGATGACCGGAATCGACCAAACCGTTGGCAGTGTGGATGTGGGCAAACGGGCCGACCTGCTGCTGGTGGACGACGCTCTGGAGCGGAGAATGGTGTTTGCCGCCGGCCGGCGGGTGCTCTGAGCGCGGGCCTGCGTCCTGCGGACATCCAATACAGAAAGGAATTTTTGCACTCTGCAAAATCGGTGAAGGAATGAAAAAACTGCATATGGGACAGAATATCCTGATTGCCGTGCTGGGAATTGCCACCCTGTTTTTCGCACTGCTCCTGGTGCTGTCGGCAATTCCGGTGACAACCGATGTGCGCATCCATCAGGAAATCACGGTCTCGGCCTTTGAGGTAGAGGCGGCCGAAAGCAGCGATACCGAATGGCGGTATCAGGTGGAGGCCACAGGCTCGCTGCGCAATACCACCGACCGGGAAGTGGTGATCGAGAGACTGGTGATTCCGGTCAGCAACGGTTCCTTTGCCCACCGCCGCGAAATGGAGCTGGAGGTTACCGACCTTGTCATCCCCCCGAACACCGAAATCGATTTTTCGGCTGAGGGGACCGGGGACGCCGATTATCGGTACGTCGGGGAGGTCACGGCCGTCCTGGACGGAGAGGAGATTTTCCTGCGCAACCCCGCCGACAACGGGCCGTTTGCCATCCTGATTCCCCTGATTCTCACCGCACTGTTCGCATTCTTCACGGTGCAGTCCTGCCGCCGCCGCTATTACATGGCCCAGGAGGACCGTTTGGAAGCATTGGAGAAGACCCCGGCGGAGCCCGCCTCCTGAGCGGAGGCCGGCCCCGGGGGCTGCTTCCCCTTGCCCAGACTCCCCCGGCGCAGGCCCCGGTTTTGCATCCGGTATCGCAGATACGGTATGCCCGGGGCCCGCGCCGGGGTTTTTCTTGCGGGCCGGATGGGGGCGGCAGCATCCGCCGGGCGCATGTGCAAACGGCTGAAAAAAGCCTGGCTTTTTGTGGGGATTTTCTGTGTTTTGCAGGGTTGATTTTTCAGGGCTTTTGTGGTAAAATGTTAGCATGCTAACAGAATGCCGAAGGGAGAGCTGTTCATGGAAGGGAAGAAGGAAAGGGAACTGGCGCAACTGGTCATCCATGCGTCGGTTTTTTACCGCCGGCGGTTTGACCGCATCGTGGCGGCCGCCAGCGAGGGCGATCTGGTAACCGGCCGCAACATGTGGGTCTTGCGCTATCTGCGGGCGCACGAGGGAGAGGACGTTTTCCAGAAGGATCTGGAAACCGCCTTCAAGGTCCGGCGTTCCACCATTTCCCGCACCGTGGAGCTGATGGAGCAGAAGGGGCTGCTTTTGCGCGAGCCGGTCAACGGGGACGCGCGTCTGAAGCGCCTGCGGCTGACGCCAAAGGCCGGGCGGGTGCTGGATGCGGTTTCCCAGAATCTCGGCCGTGCGGAGCAGACTGTGCGGGACACCTTCAGCCCGGAGGAATACGCCTCCCTGATGCGTTTGTTGGAAAGGCTGTGCGCCGTTCTTGAGGGTGCGGAGCCAGATCAAGGAAAGGAATGAATGAGAGAACTCCTATGATTAAGAGACTTGCGAAATGTATCCGGGAGTACAAAACCCCCACCATTCTCACGCTGATTTTCATCATCGGCGAGGCAATCATCGAGGCGCTCATTCCGTTCATCACGGCGGATCTGGTCAACCAGATCAAGGCCGGGGCGGAAATGAGCCTGATTCTCCAGCGCGGCGGAATTCTGACCGTGCTGGCCATCATATCGCTGGTATGCGGCGCCATGGCGGGCTTTACCTGCTCTAAGGCGTCGGCCGGATTTGCCAAAAACGTGCGGCACGACATCTTCGAGCGGGTACAGACCTTCACGTTTTCCAACATCGACAAATTTTCGTCCTCCTCGCTGGTCACCCGCATGACCACCGACGTCAACAACGTGCAGATGTCGTTTATGATGCTCATCCGCATGGCTATCCGTTCGCCGCTGATGTTCCTCTTCTCGGTCATCATGGCCTATGTAATGGGCGGCGCGCTGGCTACCTGCTTTGTCATTGTGGTGCCGGTGCTGGTAGTGGGACTGCTGCTCATCTCGCGCAAGGCCATGCCCGCCTTCCGCCGGGTGTTCAAGAAATACGACCGTCTGAACGAATCCATCGAGGAAAACGTGCGCGCCATGCGCGTGGTCAAGGGCTTTGCCCGTGAGGACTACGAAAAGGAAAAGTTCGGGAAAGAGGCCGATTCGATCTGTATGGATTTCACCCGCGCCGAGCGCATTGTGGCACTGAACACCCCGTTGATGCAGTTCTGCATGTATTTCAACATGGCGTTTGTGCTGCTGGTGGGTTCCCGCATGGCCATCGAGGGCTCGGGCGTGGACGTTGGGCAGATTTCTGCCATGATTACCTACGGCCTGCAGATTCTGATGTCGCTGATGATGCTCTCCATGATTTACGTCATGCTGACCATGTCGGCCGAATCCGCGCAGCGGATTGTGGAGGTGCTGGAGGAAACGCCCGACATGCCGCAGCCCGAGCATCCGGTCACCGAGGTGAAGGACGGCTCCATTGACTTTGACCATGTCAGCTTCAAATACTCCAAAAACGCCAAAAAGTTTGCGCTGGCCGACATCGACCTGCACATCCGCTCGGGTATGACGGTGGGAATCATTGGCGGGACCGGTTCGAGCAAATCCTCGCTGGTGCAGCTGATTCCCCGGCTGTACGACGCCACCGAGGGAGCCGTGCGCGTAGGCGGCGTGGATGTGCGGCAGTATGACATCGAGCAGCTGCGCGGCGCGGTTGCCATGGTGCTGCAGAAGAATCTGCTGTTCTCGGGCACCATCAAGGAGAACCTGCGCTGGGGCAACCCGAACGCCACCGACGAGGAGATGCAGGAGGCCTGCCGGCTGGCCCAGGCCGATGACTTTGTACGCTCCTTCCCGGACGGGTATGACACCAAGATCGAGCAGGGCGGCACCAACGTCTCGGGCGGGCAGAAGCAGCGGCTGTGCATTGCGCGCGCGCTGCTGAAAAACCCCAAAATCCTGATTCTGGACGACTCCACCAGCGCGGTGGACACCAAAACCGATGCGCTCATCCGTGCGGGCTTCCGGCAGTACATTCCGGCAACCACCAAAATTATCATTGCGCAGCGCATTGCCTCGGTGCAGGACGCCGACCTGATTATTGTGATGGACAACGGCCGCATTTCGGCCGCCGGTACGCATGAAGAGCTGCTCCGCTCCAGTACGATTTACCAGGAGGTTTACGAGCAGCAGACCAACGGAAACGGAGGTGAGGATCAATGAACAAGCATATCAGACCGGGCGCTCCGGCAAACGGCAAGCGGAAAATCAACGGCCACGTCCTTCGGCGGCTGATGGGAATGCTGTTCCGCTACTATCCCGCCATGCTCCCGCTTTCGATTTTCTGCATTGTTTTCACAGCGGTTTCCTCCGCCATTCCCAACATCTTTTTGCAGCAGGTGATTGCCGAAATCGAGGAGTTCCAGAACTCGGGCCTGGGCTGGGCTGCCGCCAGCGAGGTGATTGTCCCCAAGGTGATGCTGCTCATCGGCTTTTATGTGCTGTCCATCATCTCCATCACCGTGGAGTCGCAGATGATGGCCATCATTACGCAGGGCTTCCTGGACCGGATGCGCAAAACCATGTTCGGCGGGATGCAGAATCTCCCCATCAAGTATTTCGATACGCACAAGCACGGCGATATCATGAGCTATTACACCAACGATATCGACACGCTGCGGATGCTGGTCTCGCAGGTGATGCCTACGCTGATCCGGGCCGGCGTGATTGTGCTCAGCGTGTTCTTCATCATGATTTATTACAGCATCTGGATGACCCTGGTGCTGATGGTTGGCGTGGCGCTGATGATTCTGGTCTCCAAAAAAGTAGGCGGCGGCGCGGCCAAGTACTTTTTGCGGATGCAGAAATCGGTTGCCGAGCAGGAGGGCTTTGTGCAGGAAATGATGAACGGGCAGAAGGTCATCAAGGTGTTCTGCCATGAGGAGGCCTGCAAAGCCGATTTTGAAAAAATCAACTCCGCCCTGTGCAAGGATACCTATATCGCCAACGCACATGCCAACATCCTCGGCCCGGTGATTATGAACATCGGCAACCTGATGTATGTGATTCTTGCCATGGTCGGCGGGCTCTTCCTGGTGCTGGACGCTCCCAACTTCAGCCTTTCGGGTATGGCGTTTGAAATCAGCATCATCGTGCCCTTCCTCAACATGACCAAGCAGTTTACCGGCAACATCAACCAGGTGTCCCAGCAAATCAACTCGATTGTCATGGCCATGGCCGGCGCCGAGCGGATTTTCAACCTGATGGACGAAAAGCCCGAGGTGGATGACGGCTATGTGACTCTGGTCAATGCCAAGGTGGCGGCGGACGGCACCATTACCGAGACCGCCGAGCGCACCGGCAAATGGGCCTGGAAGCACCCGCACCAGGCCGACGGCACCATCACCTATACCCCGTTGCAGGGCGACGTGCGCATGTTTGACGTCGATTTCGGCTACGAGGAGGGCAAGCCTGTGCTGCACAACGTCACGGTTTACGCTGAGCCGGGGCAAAAGGTGGCCTTTGTGGGCGCTACCGGCGCGGGTAAAACCACCATTACCAACCTCATCAACCGTTTTTATGACATTGCGGACGGTAAGATCCGTTACGACGGCATCAATATCAACAAAATCCGGAAAGCGGATCTCCGCCGCTCGCTGGGCCTGGTGCTGCAGGATACCAACCTGTTTACCGGTACCGTGATGGACAACATCCGCTACGGAAAGCTGGATGCCACGGACGACGATTGCATCGCAGCCGCCAAGCTGGCCGGTGCCGACGACTTCATCAGCCGGATGCCGGATGGCTATCAGACTCAGCTGACCAACAATGGCGCCAACCTCTCGCAGGGGCAGCGGCAGCTGATTGCCATCGCTCGTGCCGCGGTGGCCGACCCGCCGGTGATGATTCTGGACGAGGCGACCTCCTCGATTGATACCCGCACTGAGGCCATTGTCCAGAAGGGTATGGACGCGCTGATGAAGGGCAGAACCGTGTTCGTCATCGCCCACCGCCTCTCTACCGTCCGTAACTCGGATGTGATTATGGTGCTGGACCACGGCCGTATCATCGAGCGTGGCAGCCATGAAAAGCTGATCGCCGAAAAAGGCCAGTACTATCAACTCTACACCGGCGCTTTTGAGCTGGAGTAATCATCGTTGGAGTGAGAAGACCTTGGAGGGACCCGCCTTGGAAGGCTCCCCCGGGCGGTACAGACCGGGCAACTTCTTGCATCTTTTCCG
>CALWQR010000108.1 GCA_944383705.1 uncultured Clostridia bacterium | reverse complement strand
TGCGCGGTAGCCCGCGCGCAGAATCCGCTTGACCCGGCTGCGCTGCACCGCTCCCCCGGTCTTTTTGCCGACCGATACCCCGAAGCGGTTGTAGTAGCGCTTTTGCGGATTGGCCAGCATCAGCCGCCGCGCGGCGTAGTCCCGCAGGACAAACACCGAAACCAGCCGCCCACTCCAGCGGGCGCCCCGCCGGAAGGCCTTATCGTACAGGTGATGCTCTTTGATGGTGGTGTACTTCATGCTGAAACCTCTGCGGCACTGCCTCCGTGGATGAAACAAATGAAAAACGCCGACGGCGAGGGCGAAAACGCTTCATCGGCTGTCGGTGTTTTTATGGATCGGGAAAAACGGGGAGCGCCCGGCATCCCCCCGCGCGGTCCGGCCGCGCGGACCGATCAGTAAGTCAGGCGTTTTCTGCCCTTGGCACGTCTTCTTTTGAGAACCTTTCTGCCGTCGGCAGTCTTCATTCTCTTTCTGAAGCCATGCTCTTTCTTTCTCTGGCGCTTTTTCGGCTGATAAGTTCTGAGCATTTCTCTTGCACCTCCTTCAAAACGGAATCGGAAGCGTTTCGCTTTTCAGCGGCTTTCCACGCTTTTCAACAATGACACCCTATATTATACCCGGTCGGACCATACTTTGTCAAGTCTTTTTTGAAAAAAATAACTTTCTTTCCCAAAAAAACTTTTTCCGCTTGACGAAAATGCCTTCTGATGTTATAATAATAGGCGAAAAACGGCTTCCCGCGCCGCGCGGGGAGCAAAAACGGGAGGACGGGCATATGGAGCTGCTGCACGAGAGCGACTTCCGCCGCGAGCTGCGGGAGGGACCGCGGACGGGGTATCTGCTCTTCGGCGAAGAGGACTACCTCAAGGCGCACGCCGTGCGCACGGCCGAGGAGCTGATCTGCCCCGACGGGCCCCTGTCGGTGTTCAATGTGATGCGCCTGGACGCGCTGGACTATACCCCCGCGCGCCTGACCGACGCCCTGATGGCGCTGCCCATGATGACCGAGCGCAAGCTGGTGCTGCTTTCGGGCATGAACTTTGGCGCCATGCGCCCGGGCGAGGTCGAGGCGCTGTGCGAGGTGCTGGCCGAGCTGCCGAACTACGACTACAACCTGCTGCTGCTGAAGGTCCCGGCCGACGGCCTGGACCCCGGCGCGCTGCCCCGGCGTCCCTCGGCCCTGCTGAACCGGCTGGCGCAGCACCTGACCCCGGTGCAGTTTGAGCGCTGCACCCCGGCAAAGCTGGCCTCCTGGGCCAAAAAGCACTTTGCCCACCACGGGCTGGAGGCCTCGCCGCAGTTCTGCGCACGGGTGGTGGAGTACTGCGGCAGGAGCATGTACCAGCTGGCGCAGGAAATTGACAAGCTCAGCTTTTACACCCTGTCGCAGGGCAAAGCCGCGCCCGACGAGGAGGGGCTGCGGCTGGTGTGCACGCCCTCGGCCGAGTACGATACCTTTGCCTTTGCCAACGCCGTGATGGAGGGCAGCCAGCAGACCGCGCTGGACATTCTGGCCGATTACCGCTTCCGCCGGGTGGAGCCCCTGCTGATTCTGGGCGACGTCATCCGCATCTTCTGCGACATGGAAAGCGTGTACGCCATGCAGGCCGACGGCGCCTCCACACAGGAAATCGCCTCGGCCCTGCGGCTGCACGAGTTCCGGGTCAGGCTCTGCCAGAAGAGCCTGCGGCAGTCGCCCCCTGGCAGGCTGCGCCGGGCCCTGGACGCCTGCGCTGCGGCCGACGCAGCCCTGAAGCTCTCCCCACAGGGCTACACCGCGCTGGAAAAGCTGATCTGCTCGATCTGAAATCCGATGCGCGCGCTGCCCCCGGGCGGCGGCTTCTGCAAACGAAATGACAAAAAACCACCGGACGTTTTCGGGAAGACGGCAAAGCCCGCCTGCAGCCGCAAGGCCGCCGCGCATATGCCCATGCATATGTGCGGCGGCCTCTGTTGCTCCCCTCCGTCCCGTCATATGAGCGGGCGTTTTTTATCCCGGACCTGCAGCCACATCCGACAGTACTCGGTGCGCAGGCCGTGAATTTCCAGCAAATAATCCAGGTAAAGCGAGCCCTCCTCGGCAATGCGGTTTTGCACCGCCAGGGTCTGCACGCAAATATTCAGGCTCCCGAACGGGGTGCTGTACAGGCACATGTGCCGCTTCCCCGCCTCAAAAATCATCACGGTCGTCACTTCCCCGCGGCGCGTCAGCGAGACCAGGCCCGGGTTTTCCCTGTCAAAGCTGATTTTGGTGGTGGTTCCCAGCATCCCGCTCTGCTCGGTCTCACTGTACCTCACCTCCACCTGGGTGGAGGTGGACACCAGCATGCCCTCGGTGAGCAGCTCGGTTTCCTCCGGGGCGTCCTCCTCTTCCCGGTTCTCCCCCTCCCCGGGGGCAGCGGAATCTTCTGCCGTCTCGGGCTCTCCGGACCCTTCGGACTCCTCGGACTCCTCCGCCTCCTCAGGCCCCTCCTCCCAGGGCGCGCTGAGAAATCCGGCGGCCATGTCGTAACGGATGGGATTTGGGATGTCCGGCTCCTCACGGATCCCAATCGGGAGGCCAAACATCTCCTCCTTCACCATATGCAGCCCCCGCGGCGGTGTGTCCGGCATCCGGAACCCCCGGCTCAGGGTGCGGATGGAAACGATGACACCCTGTCGTGTCAGCATCCCGACACCTCCTCCCGGGCGCGCCGGCGGAGCAGCTCATTGACCCACAGCACGGCGGCCTGTGTTTTGCCGTCCGGAATTTCACCGGCCAGCACCATGTCCACCAGGCGCGAAAGCGGCAGCCGCACCGGGCGGATGAATTCGTCCTCGTCCGGGCTGGCCTGCCCCGGCGTCAGGTCCTCGGCCAGGAACAGGTCAATGCACTCGTCCAGAATGGCCGGGGACGAATAAAAGCGCCCCAGCAGGGTCAGCCGGCCGCAGCGGCAGCCGGTCTCCTCCCGCAGCTCGCGCAGGGCGGCCTGCGCGTGGTCCTCGGTCTTGCTCTCCAGCTTGCCTGCCGGAATTTCGGTCAGCACTGCGGCGTGGGGATACCGGTACTGCCGCACGCAGGCCACGGTGCCGTCCCGGAACAGGGGCAGTACCGCCACCGCGCCCACATGGCGCAGATACTCCCGCGTGGCGGGCTTGCCGTCGGGCAGCAGCACACGGTCCAGATACAGGTGTACCACCTGGCCGTCAAAAATCAGCTCGGAGGAGACGCCGCTCTCCCGCAGCTCCTGGTCGTTGGTTTGCATAGCATTCTCGCTTTCGTCAGAAATTTGCGGAAATTCCGCCACAGGTCTTGCAATCGCGCCGGTTTTCTGTTATACTGTAGCCAGAAACCGCCGGAGGGATACAATCATGAACCATTGTCGGGAAGAGGAACAGAGAACCGCCGCGCTGCTGGGCGCCGCCGCGCTGGAGCGGCTGCACCGCGCGCATGTGGCGGTGTTCGGCGTCGGGGGCGTGGGGGGCCACGTCTGCGAGGCGCTGGCCCGCGCCGGAGTGGGCGAGCTGACCCTGGTTGACGGGGACACGGTCTCGCTCTCCAACATCAACCGCCAGATCATCGCCCTGCACTCCACGGTCGGCCGGCCGAAGACGGAGGTCATGCGCGAGCGCATCCTGGACATCCTGCCCGACTGCCGGGTGCACACGCTGCAGCGGTTTTACCTGCCGGAGAACGCCGACAGCCTCCCGCTGGACGGCTTTGACTATATCGTGGACGCGGTGGACACGGTGGCGGCCAAGCTGGAGCTGGCCGTGCGCGCCGCCCGGCAGGGCATCCCCCTGATTGCCGCCATGGGCGCCGGCAACAAAACCGACCCCTGCGGCTTTGCGGTGGCCGACGTCTACCGCACCGCGGGCTGCCCCCTGGCGCGGGTGATGCGCCGGGAGCTGCGCCGCCGCGGGGTGGAGCGGCTGAAGGTGGTCTATTCCCCCGAGCCCCCGCGCCCGCCCGCGCCCGATGCGCCCGCCCGCGCCGGGGGGGAACCCGCCCGGGCGCCCGGCTCCCTGCCCTACATGCCCGGCATTGCCGGGCTGATTCTGGCCGGCGAGGTCATCCGCGACCTGTGCGCAGGGAAATGACGGCCGGCGCCGGCGCCCGGGCGCCGGCAGAGAGCGCGGCGCAAAAATGCCGGGGCAGCCGCCCCGGCATTTTCACACCCGCCGGCAGCAGCCGGACAGGGCGCAGCGATGTAGGAATCAATACAGCAGATCCA
This sequence comes from uncultured Clostridia bacterium, assembly GCA_944383705.1. Classification (GTDB taxonomy): domain Bacteria; phylum Bacillota; class Clostridia; order Oscillospirales; family CAG-272; genus UMGS1865. Next base: position 2,483 of record CALWQR010000108.1, on the reverse strand, counting down.
GGATGTTCCTGCGGACCTTTGCCTTTCTTTTTTCCTTTGCCAGCTTGCTGACCATCACCGAAACCGTCAGCGTTGCGGCAACCGCCACAATCACGGGCGCGTTCTTTTTGACCGTCGCCACAATCTTTTCTTTGGTTTCGGCCGGAATGGCCTTGCCGCGGATCACGTCCATCACGCTGAGCTTGGCGGGCGCAGCGTCGTCGGCCGGCTCCTCGGCGTTCTCGTCGGTCTCGTCCTCCCCGGTCTCCACCACGTCGGCCTCCACCTCAATGGCGGCGTCCGCAGCGGCCTCCTCGGCGGCGGCAGCCAGGCGGGCCTCACGGCGCGCAGCAGCAATGCCGGCAAGGCGCAGAATCACCGCGATGACGATGAAAACGCCCAGCAGTGCGGCGACATAGTAAAGGTTTTCCCACTGGAACGCGCCGATGACCGGGATTTCAACCTCCAACTCATGCAGCACGAGGTAGGCAATCGCCCCCAGCAGACAGACGCACAGTCCGATGACGAAAACCACATTGGCGGCAACCTTAAGACTTCTGGATTTGCTTTTTTCCATCTTTTTATTCCCCCTCGGTATGTAGTGATACGTTACTTATATCATATCACGAAACGGCGGCGGTGTCAAGAGAAAAATCAAAAAAATTTCAAAAAATTCGGTTTGTTTGGAAACAAAGCCCGAAATCAAAGCTGCAAAGCGAAAATCACGTGTTCCAGCGACTGCAGCCGGTGCAGCTTGGCGGAGACCGATTCGTTCTTGGGAATGCGGATCAGCGCCTCCACCCCCACATTCCCGGCCGTGCCGCTGCGCGGCGGCGTGACCTGAATTTCCACGGCCGAGAGCTCCTCGCCCAGCCGGTCGGCAAAGGCGCTGACAACGTTCACGTCATCGATCTCGATGTACACAAACAGCCGCTGCCGCTTGCTGTTCATCAGGAACTCCAGCTTGGAGACCAGCGTAAAAATCAGCAGCGATACCAGCGCGGTCAGCACCGCGCCCTCGTAAAAGCCCGCGCCGACGGCAAGACCGATGACCGCGGTGACCCACAGCCCGGCGGCGGTGGTCAGGCCGGTGATTTGCGGGTTGCCCCTTTTGAGCAGAATGGTGCCCGCGCCGAGAAAGCCGATGCCGCTGATGACCTGCGCCCCGATTCGCATGGGGTCGGCCCAGGTCACCTCCAGCACATCCAGGCTGAACACCCCGATGAGCGTTGTCAGCGCGGCCCCTACGGCCACCATCATATGCGTGCGCAGACCGGCGGCCCGGCCGTGCACCTCGCGCTCCATGCCCACCACTCCGCCGCAGAGCACGGCAAGCAGCAGCCGCAGAATCACGGTCCACAAATTGATTTCCCGCAGGAAATCCAGCTCCTCAATCAACAAACCCACGGCTTTTTCCTCCTTTTCCCGGAACGGTTGGGCCGGGCTGCCTCTGCCCGGCGGGGATGCATCAGAATCCCATCACGCGCTGTGTAAATATTTAATAATTATACCAGCTTTCGGCCCGGATGTCAACTGTTTTTTCAAATTTTTTTGATTCCTGACCGTACAGGATTGACTTTGCCGACCGGATGTGCTATAATGGGAGCAAAGGCAGGAGGCTGCCGGCTGCCCGCCGGCCGTCCGGAACCGCCGGAAAACCGAAAGTGAGGGTACACACATGCCGTTTATTCACACCCAGACCAACGCCCGCATCAGCGCCGGGCAGGAGGCTGCCATCAAAGAGAAGCTGGGCAAGGCCATTGCGCTCTTCCCCGGCAAAAGCGAGTACTGGCTGATGCTCCGCTTTACCGACAACGCCCGGATGTGGTTCCGGGGGTATCAGAACGTCCCCATCGCCATGGTGGAGGTGGAGCTGTTCGGCCAGGCCGAGGCCGGACTGTGCGAGCAGATGACCGAAACCGTCTGCGACATCCTGCACGACGAGCTGAACATCCCCACCGAGCATATCTATGTCAACTACACCTTCTCGGACACCTGGGGCTGGAACCGGAAAAATTTCTGAGCCGCCAGCCCCGCCCGGGGCCGCTCGAATCCTCGATCCGGGCAAAGATTGAGCACGTGTTCGCGGTTGTCAAAGGACGGCTCCGGCACCGGAAACCACGCTACCGGGGACTGCGAAAGCAGACCGCAAAGCTGAATCTGCCGTTCGCGCCGGCAAATCAGATTCCGGCCGGCAGGCGTTGCCTGCCGGCCGGAATCTGTGCGTCATACGGGGACCAGTCCGGTGGCGTTACGGGCTTTTTGTCATTCCATCGCCGCACGACTTTGTTTTCCAGAGTTGTGCGGCGGGGCCATAAACCATTTTTACTTCCTTGGTTGATTCCAATGTATATACCATTTTTTGCGAAATATCAAAAGCTCCAAAAGATATATCGCAAAACACAAAATGGTTCCAAGCAAATATCCCAATATGCCATTTGCCCATTCAGGCAACGTAATCCCAACAATATTTAATGGTGCATATACCAAAAGGATCGCGGTTA
>CALWQR010000107.1 GCA_944383705.1 uncultured Clostridia bacterium | reverse complement strand
TTGGCGTTCATATCAAAGAGGCTGGCGGCGGCCGGGGAAGGTCTCGCCGGGGGAGGCTTGGAGGGGCCGGCCTCTCCTTAAGAGGCGGGCCCCTCCAAGGTCTTCTCCAATGGTATGAACCTTCTCAGGCCGGTCCCTCCAAGGTCTTCTCCTTGGGCACGGGGTGTTAGGTCTGGCTTTGCGATTGTTTGGCTTGCGCGCGGTATTGGGAGGGGGAGCATCCAACCAGCTTCCGGAACTGCTGATCGAAGTTGGAAAGGTTCCGGAAGCCGCAGCTCCCGGCGATGTTCAGGATAGACAAATCGGTTTCGGTCAGCATTTTGCAGACATGCTGCACCCGGATCTGGTTGACGTAGGTCATGGCGCTGACCCCGATGCTCTGCTTGAACTGGGTCATAAAATGGCTACAGCTCAGATATGCGATATCGGCCAGCTGCTGCAGGCGGATGGGCTCGCTGTAGTGGTCGGCCACATAGTCCAGTACCGGCTGCATATCCAGGTGTGCCTTGCTGATGGGCAGCTGAACGGCGCTGCCCTCGTATTGCAGAATCAGGTAAAACAGGCGCAGCAGCTCGCTTTTCATCAGCAGGTCCAGCAGCGGGGTGCCGGCCTTGGCGCAGGAGACAATGTTGTTCATCGAGGTGCTGATTTCCTCGTAATACGGGTGCGCCTTTGTAATCACCGAGGAGAGCGTCACATTGCCGTTGATAATCGGCCCCAGCAGGGCGGCGTATGGCCGCTCTTCCCGCGTGCAGCAAAGCAGGGAGGGGTTAAAAACCAGGGTGTGGTACCGGCTGTCGGGCTGTTCGTTTTTCAGGGGGTAAATGGAGTGCAGCGTATTGGGCTGGGTTATCAGGATGTCCCCCGCGGCTGCAATGATGGCCTGCGTGCCGCTGCGGAATTCCAGCCCCCCCTGTACAATGTAGTTGATTTCAAATTCCGGGTGCCGATGCGGCGGAGTGGAGCAGTACGGGGAATTTTTGGAGATGATATTCCAGTAGTAACTATACGGAACCCAGAAGGTGCTGTGGACGATTTTTTCTTTCATCGACGGGATGTCCATATGGTTCTGTTCTCCTCTCAAATCGTAGGATACCATCAAAAAACAAGACAATTCCAGTAGATTTTCATAATAAAACATGCTATAATGGTGCTGTAGGATGCCTCTGGTGTTTGTGCGTATTGCTTTCATTTTGCACCGATATTATTTTACTACAGAAGAGAAGAAATGTCAATACCAAAATCCGGAGTTTTCTGCAATATCGTATTTCAGCACAACCGTGCGGAATATGGAAAGGAAATTTTGCATGAGCAATTCCATTCGCGTGCTGTCCTTCAATCTGTTGTACGGGGGGCATGAGCACACGCCCTGCGCGCTGGAGCGCCGCCGGGACAAACTGCCGCAGGTCATCCGCCAGGCACGGCCGGATCTTTGCGGATGCCAGGAGGCGGTGGACAGCACCCGCGCCTGGCTTGCCGCGTCGCTTGCCGGGGAGTACGCCATGGCCGGCTGCGGCCGGGGGGCCGACTGCCGGGGCGAGGGCTGCCCGGTGCTCTGGCGGACCGACCGGTTTGAGATGCTGTCGTTTGACACCTTCTGGCTCTCGGACACCCCGCAGCTGCCGGGCAGCCGGCTGCAGGACGCAGAGCAGAGCGCCTGCCCCCGCCTGGCCCACACCGCGTATCTGTACGACTATATCGCGCGCCGGCCGGTGCTGTTCATCAACACCCATCTGGACCACTACGGGCAGGCCGCCCGGGAGCGCGAGCTGGCCATGCTGGCCGGGCGCATTGCTGCCCTGCCGCGCGAGCTGGGCTGCGTGCTGACCGGGGATTTCAACGTCACGCCCGAGCTGCCCTACTTTGCGGAGTTTGTCGGCCGGCTGGGCGAGCTGGGCTGGCGCGACGCCACGGCCGGGATTCCCGGCACCTTTCACGGCTTTGGCGGCTGCAATCCGCCGGCCAAAATCGATTACATCTTCACCAATGCCACAGTCCTGGACGCCGGGACGGTGGCCGACCCGCATCCGGACGGCGCGTGGTATTCCGACCATTACGCGGTCTGGGCGGATCTGCAATTCTGACAAACCCGTTTTGCGCCGGTCAATCTACACGGGGGGAGGGGAGCAGGTTCAGTGTGACCGACGCAGATGGTTTGAATATATAAAAGGAGGAAAATAGTATGTGCAACAAACATTTGGCGGTGCGGCTGCTGTTGCTGCTGACAGTCAGCGCGCTGCTGCTGGGGCTGCTGGCCGGCTGTAAATCCGACCCGGAGCCGGAGCCGGTTGACACGCAGCCGCCCGAGACGGATGAACCCAACAACCCGTATGACGCCGACGGCTACCTGAAGGACGCGCTGCCGTCCGACCTCAAGTTCGGAAACGAAAGCGTGGACATCCTGTGCTGGAACGAATGCCCCACGGTGGAGTTCGGCGTGGAGCAGCTGACCGGCGACTCCATCAGTGACGCCGTTTACAGCCGGAATCTGGCAGTGGAATCCCGGCTGGAGGTGGTGCTCAACTGGATTGGCATTGACGGCCACTGGCCCAATGAGGCCGGGTTTGTGACCGCTGTGCAGAGCAGCGTCAACAGCGGGCTCAATCTGTACGACATCATTGCCACCTACAGCCAGTCGGCCGCGGCCATTGCCAACAACAGCCTGGTCATGAATCTGAACGGGCTGCCGTATCTCGACCTGGACCAGCCCTGGTGGCCGGCCTCGCTGACCGAAACCTTCCAGATTGGCGACAACCTGTTCTTTGTTTCGGGCGATCTCTCCACCAGCCTGCTCAACGAGATGATTGTGACCTTTTTCAATCCCGCGCTGCTGATCAACGTCAATCCGTACGATCTGGTGCGCAACAACGAATGGACGCTGGAGAAGCTGATGGAGCTGACCGAGGACGCGTATATCGACCGCGGGGCGCTGGGCGTCAAGGATAAGGCCGATACCTACGGCATCATTTGCCCCTATACCTATGTGGACGCCTTCTTTTACGGCAGCGGCCTTGTCACGGTGAACACCGGCCGCGACGGCAAGCTGGAGGTCAACTCCGATTATGTCGGGGAAAAGGCCGACAACCTGGCCAACCTGCTGCAAACCATGTTCCATGTGCGCGACAGCGGCGCGTCCACGGGCTGGAATACCCAGGGCGACCACACCCAGACCGAATTTGCCCAGGGCCTTTCGGTCTTCCTGACCGCCAACGCGGGCAGCGCCATGACCTACATGGCGGATGTTGACATCAAATACGGCATTCTTCCGATGCCCAAGTACGATTCCAGCCAGGCGGACTACCACACCACGGCCAGCAATATGATTACGCTCTACACCCTTGCCGGTGACTGCGACGAGGAGACCGCCGCCCGCGCCGCGGCCGTGCTGGAGTGCCTGAGCTCCGAGGGCTACCGGAAGGTCACTCCCGAGATGTTTGAGGAGTGCATGAAGCTGCGCTACGCCAAGGACAGCGACACCGGCGTGATGTATGATATCATCCGTGCCGGCCTTGTGTTTGACATCGGCCGTGTCTTCGGCCGGCAGATGGGCGACATTGCGCAGACCGCGTTCCGCGTGACGGTGGACGAGCCGAACGGCGGTTCCTGGGGCGCGCAGGCGGCGGGTGTGGAAATCATGCTGCAGGGCTATCTGGATAAACTGAACGAAAAGCTCGGACTGTAACCCGCGGACCGCACGGTCCGCTTCCCAAAAAACTGCGAAAGGAATGAAGCGACATGAAAAAATTCGGTTCACTGATTCTGATTTGCGCGCTGGTGCTGGCGCTCTTCCCGCTGGGGGTGTTTGCTGCCGATCCGGAGGGCACGCCCATCGGCACCGCCGCGGAGCTGATGGCCATGGAGCCCGACGGGACCTATTACCTCAGCGCCGATGTCACCATTACGGGTGAGTGGCAGTACCCCGAATTCAAGGGGACTCTTGACGGCAACCGACATACGATATACCTGGACGGCGCAACGCTGAGCGGCGGTCTGTTTACCGTTCTCAACGGCGCCACGGTCAAAAACCTGTCGGTGCAGGCACTTTCGGAGGCCACGTTTATACTGCCCTCGAATGTTGACAGCTACGGCGTCATTGCCGCCCGCGCCATCGGGAACAACACGGTGGAAAACGTGGTTGCCCAGGTCAACATCCTGCAGATGGAAACCACCGTGAAGGATGTCGGCGGCCTGGTGGGCAATCTGCGCGCCGGCAGCCTGACGCTGCGCAACTGCGTGTATGCCGGCGTCATCGGCTCCGGCCGCAGCGGCTACGGCAATTATGTGGGCGGTATTCTCGGCTCCACCTGGAACGGGGCGGTTAACCTGAGCATCACCAATTGCGTGACCTATGGCGCATACTCCGGTCAGAATCATTGCGGCGGTGTGATTGGCGGCATTCCGCAGGGTGATGATAAGGGCGTAACCAACCTGACCCTGCAATACAACGTCAACTATGCGGACGTGGTCAATACCGGAGGCGCCGAAAATGCCGGCGGCATCATCGGCTACCGCTGCGCTCCGGACGGAGGAAGCACACGCATTCTCAACAACATCAACTACGGGTATGTGGCGAACTCCGCCTCGAACGGCAAGGTCGGGGGCATCGGCGGCAACTTCAAGCAGTGTGGAACCCCGGCCGACAACGAGATTTCCGGCAACATCAATTACGGCGACATGAACTCCAAACAGGTCTCGCCGATTTACAACAACTTCTACTACGACGGCACTTGGGCGAAAGATCCCCGGCCCGCGGCAGTGAACAACTACACCGTGGAAATGACGGACAGCGGCGAGAACCCGGTACCGCCGACCACTGATGTGCTGAACGACGGCACCCTGGACGCGCTGAACGCCGCCTATCCCGATACCTACGCGATGGACGGGGAGCGCATTACGCTGAAGTGGGCGCTGGACGCCGGATACACCGCGGACGCCTTTGAGGTGACCGAGCCCGAGGTCAGCGGCAGCACAGACGGCAAGCTGACGCTGGACGTTACGGTTCCCGAGCCCGAGGGAACCCCGATTGCCACAGCGCAGGAGCTGGCGGCCATCAGCGGCGACGGCAGCTATTACCTGACGCAGGACATCCTGGTCAGCGGCGAGTGGCCCTCGCCGGAGGATTTTGCCGGCGTGCTGCACGGCAACGGCCATACGGTTGTCTTCAACGACGCCGAGATCTCCGGCGGCCTCTTCCGCAACATTGCGGGCGGCAAGGTGTATGACCTGACCATTGCCGAGGCCACGGGCGAGGGCGCAAAGTCCAACCGCTTTAAAATGGTGGTCTGCGGCGACCATATGGGCCTGGGTGCGCTGGCCGGCTATGGCTACGGGACCTTTGTCAACATCACCGTCAGCTGTGCCATGGGCCAGGGCTATAGCACCACGGTTGGAAACGCAATTCCCTTTGTCGGCGGAGTGATTGGCATTCTGGAGGGCGGCGACGCCGCCGTTCACGGCTGCGTCAACCTTGCGGACCTGGCCGGCTGCTGCGTCGGCGGCATGGTGGGCGCTCCGCGCAACGACGGCTACGCGGCCGAAATCAGCAGCTGCGTCAACTACGGCAGCATCTCCTCGACCCAGAATGTGGCGGGCGGCATTGCCGGCCGGCATGACGCCAATGTGGGCGGGATTGTGATTTGCGACTGCATCAACTACGGCGATGTGACCTCCGAGAGCGCAGAGTGCACCGGCGGCATTATGGGTTACCAGAAGAACGCCGCAAGCGCCAACTTCTTCCTGCTGCGCAACGTCAACTACGGCACCATTACCAACAACTCGCTCAGCGGCGAGGAGCCGTGGGGCAAGCCGGGCGGAATCCTGGGCAACCTCAACACCAACGGCCTGGATTCGGCCACCGTCTCGGGCAACGTCAACTACGGCGCCATTGTTGGCAACGCTGCGCCCAACCAGATGCTAGCCAACCCCTACAACGGCGGGCAGATTACGGCCGAGAACAACTACGCCATCGAGTCCGAGGTGCCCGCCACGGTGGACACCGCCGAGGCCGGCGTCATTGACGCCGACACGCTGGCGGCCCTGAACGCAGCCTATGCCGATACCTACGCCATGCAGGGCGAGCAGATTTCGCTGAAATGGGCGGTGGACGGCGGCCTGACCTCCGAGCCTCCGGCGCTCTCCTATACGGTAGACCTCAGCCAGCCCACCATCGACTGGTCGGGCGATGGCGACGAGGACGACAATGACAACCCGGACGACCAGACCCCCGACGAAAACCCGACCACCACGGGCACGCCGGAGACCGAGACCCCCGGCACCACCCCCGCAGATGACCAGCCCGAGGAGGGCTGCGGCTCGGCTCTGGGCGCCTCCTTCCTGCTGCTTGGCGTTTGCACGGCAGCCGGCGCAGTACTGCTTGGCAAAAAGAAACACGAATAACAGGCACCGCAAACCGGTGCAGAAAGGACTGACTGATGAAAAAGACATGGATCTGGATTCTGGTTTGTGCACTGCTGGTTGCGGTCCTTCCCCTGAGTGCCGGCGCACAGGCGCCGGAGGGCACGCCCATCGGCACCGCCGCGGAGCTGATGGCCATGGAGCCCGACGGGACCTATTACCTCAGCGACGACGTCACCATTACGGGTGAGTGGCTGTACGGGGAGTTCCAGGGGACCCTGGACGGCAACGGACATACGATATCCCTGGACGGCGCAACGCTGAGCGGCGGTCTGTTTGCCATAATCAATGGCGCAACCGTCCGCAATCTCAACATAACGCAGCGCGCCGAGAACACC
>CALWQR010000106.1 GCA_944383705.1 uncultured Clostridia bacterium | reverse complement strand
GTTTGCTCGCCTGACGAAAAATCTGCTTCGGATTTACCCGGCCCGCCCCACCCGGTGAAGCCTTTCGGAGAGGCCGGTCCCTCGGGGGCCCCCCCGGCGAGACCTTTCCCCGACACAGGCCCCCATCAATGCATACGGTATTGCAAAATACGGTATGCCCGGGGGCCTGCGCCGGGGAATTTCTTTTGGAGGCGGATGTACAATTGGCAATGTGCAATGAGCAATGAGCAATGAGCAATGAACAATGAACAATGCACAATGAATATGAACATTGCGCAGAGGCCAGTAGCCAGTGAAAAACAAAGGCAACAGCTGATATATTACATAGAAATACACCTATAATTAAAAACCGGACAACCAATGGAGGCTGTCCGGTTTGCTTTATATGCGAGACAAATCGCTTTGTATGGCGATATGCTTTTATTTTTTTGCATACCTCACCCTGAAAAAGGGATTCCCCGGCTGCCGCCCGCCGGCGGGGTGCCGGCCTTTTGCGCATATCTGAAAAAGTGCAAGAAAGAGAGAAATATCTTTTGACTGTATGCTGTTGAATCGCGTTTGTTCGCAAATCTCAAAAATCCGACCGTCCACAAAAGAAATTCCCCGGCGCAGGCCCCCGGGCATACCGTAATTGCAATACAGGGCGCGAAAATCGGGGGCCTGCGTCGGGGAAGGTCTCGCCGGGGGAGGCCCCCGAGGGACCGGCCTCTCCTTAAGAGGCGGGTCCCTCCAAGGTCTTCTACCATGTGAGACCTCATACAGCTGCGGTATCCAGGGTGTAGCCGGATTTGCTTTTATGGATGCCGTATTCGGCTTTTTTGAGGATTTCAAACAGTTTTTCTCCGTCGATGCCCACGCAGTTGTCCAGAGAGTCCAGCAGCTTCTGCGCGGCGGGGTGGAACGAGGTTGTGGTGGCAAAAATGCCGCGGCTGCCGCGCTGGGCATTCAGCGCGCCGTAAAATTCCCGGATTTCCTTTTCGGTTGTCTGTGCCTGCCGCCGGCATTTGGCCTGCACCAGGATATGTTCGGCAAAGCCCAGCTCATCCACCGTATCAATCACAATGTCAATGCCGCCGTCCGCGCTGCCCCCGGTAATTTCGCAGCAGGTCACGTCACGTCCGGTGACGAGGAAGTATTTTTCCAGCGCGTTGGCCAGGAACACCTCAAAGTGCGCGCCGCCCCGGCGGTAGAGCCTGGAGAGCAGACGTTCGCGGCACTCGCGCTCGGAGAGCGGCTGCCCCGGTGCGTCATCGGCCTGCCGGACGCCGCCGATGCGGCCGGTCCCGTCCTGCTCGGCCTCACCGGCCTCTAGCATACGGGACAGGATGCGCTCGCTCATGGCGGCCAGCGTCAGGTCATCGGCCTTTTGCGGCGTCCGCACGGTGCGGAAGCGCTCGGCCAGCGCGCGGAAGAGCTCCTCGCGCCGGTATTTGCGGCGGGAGCAGAGCAGCTCGCGCAGCGCGGCCTCGCACTGTGCCTCCTGCACCAGCACCAGCTGCTCCCGGTTGAGAAAGAGCACCCCGTCACGGCAGCCCACGGCCTTTTGCTGGGTTAGCCGGTTGAGCACGGTACCAAGCCCGCTGCGGATGCGGCAGTTTTTGCCGCGCGGGGATTTGTCCTGCAGCTCCTCGGCGCTCAGGCCGTAGGCGGCAATGGCGCCGGAGAGCACCTCCTTGCGGGTGGCAAACGGCACCCCGGAGAGGTAGCTGACAATGGCCTCCACCGCGCGGGCTTCTCCGATGGCATTCGGTTTCATGGCGTCCTCCTTCTCTGCGGCCGCGGGATTTTCCGCCCGGCCGGTATCCGGTATCAGTATACCATAAATCGCCGGGATTGTCAAGTGGCGGGCCGGCTCTTTGCCCGATCCGCCGGCGTTTTCCGGCAACAAAAAGGCCGCGCCGGGCGTCGGGGAACGCCGGGCGCGGGGCAGGAATCAGTCCCACGGATTCTTTTTCCGGAGAATTTCATAGAGCTCCACATAGCTTTTGTGCCGGGAGGCCGGGATGTGCCCCTGCCGCACGGCTTCCAGGACGGCGCAGCCGTCCTCGCGGGTATGCGTGCATTTTCGGTAGCGGCAGCGGCCGATGTAGGGGGCAAATTCGCGAAAGGTGTCGGGCAGGTCCTCTTTGCCGAAAAAGTCGAAGTGTGCAAAATCCAGCATGGAAAAGCCGGGCGTGTCGGCCAGATATCCGCAGTCCGGTGCATCCGAAAGGGGATACAGCTCCACCGTGCGGGTGGTGTTGCGGCCCCGGTCGATGCGCCGGCTGAGCTCTCCGGTGGCCAGCTCCAGCCCGGGGAACAGGCAGTTGAGCAGGGTGGATTTGCCAACCCCGGAGGCGCCGGCAAAGGCGGCGGTTTTGCCGGGCAGCGTCTCCCGGATGCGGCCGCGCAGGGGCTCCAGTCCCTCGCCGGCGGGCGCGCAGAGCGGATAGACCGCAAAGCCGGCCGTGCGGTAAATGCCGGCCAGCTCGTGCGCCGCCCGCGCGTCGATATCGGTTTTGGTAATCACCAGCACCGGCTCGATGCGGTTGTGCTCGGTAATGCACAGCAGCCTGTCCAGCGTACCGGTGGACGGGGCCGGTGCAGCGGCCGCCACCGTGACAAACAGCAGGTCGAGGTTGGCCATGGGCGGGCGGATCAGAGCGGAATGCCGGGGGAGAATTTCACAGATGGCAATGCCGGAGCCGTCCGCCGGGGGCAGACTCCCCCCATCGCCCGCTGCGGCCTGGTCCGGCGCGGCACCGCTGCGGCTTCCGGCGCCTGCCGCGCTGTCGTCATAGCAGACTCGCACGCGGTCGCCCACCAGCAGCGCGCCGCGGCGGCGCAGGGCTCCCCGCCCGCGCGCCAATACCGTGGCGCCGTCCAGCGGCTGTGTGCCGGCGTCCAGCCGGACGGTATATAGCCCGCCCACACCTCTGATCACTCTTCCGGTCCCCTGATACATAGGCCTTGTCCTTTCCTCCTCATGATGGCTCCCCGCCGGTGTCGGCCGGTGGGGAAGTGGGCGCCCGGCGGCTGATGACCAGCCGGATCCGCGTCCCGGGCAGCACCAGGCTCCCGGCTGCCGGGCTGTGCCGGATGACCGTGCCCTCGGGCGCGTCCGAAGCCTCCTCCACCACCTCGCCCGCGCTCAGCCCGTGCAGAAAAATCTGCAGCAGGGCGTTGCCGCGCGAAAGTCCGGTCAGCTCCGGGACCGCAACCGTCCCGGCACTCTCGCCGGCGCAGACGTACAGCGTCACCGCGGCCCCGGGCTCCAGCAGGCTGCCCGCGGGCGGTTCGGTCCGCGCCGCGGTTCCGGCGCTGCCGCCGGGGAGGGTCTCCTCGCTCACCGCAAAGCCGGCCTGCCGCAGCAGCGCGGCCGCCTCCCGGCCGTCGCGTCCGGCCACCGCCGGCACCTCGCGGCGCTCCGGGCCCAGGCTGACGGTCAGCAGCAGGTCGCAGGGCCTGCGGTCGTTGATTTTCCAGGGGCTGCCCGCGGCCGGGCTCTGCCCGATGACCGTTCCGGCCGGGTGCGCGGCGTCATAGCGGTACTCGGTCTGCGGCGCCACCCAATCGGGCAGACGCAGTGCGTCCTCGCACTGCCCCACGCAGTCCGGCACCGCAGCGGTTGCCCCCACAGGCAGGGTAAAGCCGAACAGGCTGTCGGCCGTGACCCAGCCGACCCCTGCCAGAAGCAGCAGACAGAACAACAGTTTTTTCCCCATTCCGGACCTCCGTGCGGTTTGATGTACAGGGAGGTGCCAGAGAGGGATGGCGTCCTCAGGCGCCGGTGACGGGTGGCGCGGGCTGCGGGGCGGCAGAGGGGTCCTTCGGGTCTTCCGGCTCTGCGGTCTGCTGCGCGGCAAATTCCCGGCGGAGCTGCCCGCAGGAGGCATTGATGTCGGCCCCCAGCGTGCGGCGCACCGTGGCGCGGATGCCCCGGGCCTCCAGCTCGGCCGCAAAGCGCCGGACCGCCTCCCGCCCGGCATGCACAAATCCGGTGCCGGCCACCTCGTTGACCGGAATCAGATTGACGTGAATCGGCATTCCGTGCCCCTCCCGCCCGCGCAGGCGGGAGACCAGCAGCCGGGCCAGCTTCTGCGCCTGGGCGACCGAATCGTTTTTGCCGGCAATCAGGGTGTACTCAAAAGAGATTCTGCGCCCGGTGGCCGCAAAATATACGCGGCAGGACGCAAGAAGCCGGTCGATGCCGTAGCGCCGGTTGACCGGCATGATGGCAGAGCGGGCCTGGTCGTCGGGGGCGTGGAGCGAGACCGACAGCGTAATGGGCAGATTTTCCTCCCGCAGCCGGTCGATGCCGTCGGCCAGCCCGCAGGTGGAAAGCGAGATGTGCCGGTAGCCGATGTTCAGGCCGGCCGGGTGATTGACCAGGCGCAGGAATTTGATGACGTTTTCGTAGTTGTCCAGCGGCTCGCCGATGCCCATGAGCACAATGTTGGAGATGCGGTCGCCGCAGTCCTGCCCGACGGCGATGACCTGCCCCAGCAGCTCGCCCGGGGTCAGATTCCGCACCAGCCCCCCGATGGTGGAGGCGCAGAAGCGGCAGCCCATGCGGCAGCCGACCTGCGAGGAAACGCAGATGGTTTTGCCGTGCTCATACTGCATCAGCACGCTTTCCACACAGTTGCCGTCGGCCAGCGACAGCAGATATTTGACCGTGCCGTCGATGCGCGAGACCAGCCTGCGCTCGATGCGGGGCAGGCGGCAGACCGTTTCCCGGCCCAGCCGCTGCCGCAGCGATTTGCCAAGGCAGCTCATCTGCCCGGGCAGGACTCCCCGGTGCAGCTGGGGAAACATCTGGGCGGCGCGGTACTTCGGCTCGCCCAAGGCCAGCATCAGCTCCTCCAGCTCGCCCGGGGTGAGCGAGAGCAGGTCGGGCAGTGTTTGGGTTGACATGCGTCTCCTTTCCGCCGCGGTGCGGCAACAATGGGGAAATCCATGCGAGCGCCCCGGCGCCCCGGCGCGGTCATGCTCGCTCCAGCACGGCAATGTAAAAGCCGTCGGTGCGGTCGGTGTCGGGGTACAGAGGGATCTCGCCGGCCAGGCGCCAGCCCGGCGCGGCGGCAAGAAAGCGGTCGATGTTCCCCCGGTTTTCGTCGGGCAGAACCGTGCAGGTGGAATAGACCAGCCGGCCGCCGGGAGACAGAAACTCCGCCGAGCGGCGCAGAATGGCCAGCTGAATGTCGGGCAGCGCGGCAGAGGCGGCGGGATCCTTGTAGCGCAGCTCGGGCTTTTTGGCCATCACGCCGTAGCCCGAGCAGGGCACGTCGCACAGCACACGGTCAAAGCGGCCGGTCCATTCGGGGCAGGGCTCGCGCGCGTCCCGCCGCATCGGGCGCAGGATGTGCAGCCCCAGCCGGGCCGCGCCCGAGACCAGCAGCGGGAGCTTGGAGGCGTGCAGATCGCAGCAGACCAGCTCTCCGTCGTCGCGCATGTCGATGGCAGCGCCGAAGGATTTGGAGCCCGGGCAGGCGCAGCTGTCCAGCACCCGCATTCCGGGGCGGGCGTCCAGCGCCTCCACACAGAGCTGCGAGGCCTCGTCCTGCACAAAAAACAGCCCCTGGGCAAATCCGGGCAGGGCCGCCGGGGAGGCGCCGCCCGGCAGATACAGGCCGCTGCGGCTGCGCGGGGTTGGCAGCGCCCGCAGCCCGGCCGCCTCCAGGCGCGCGGCCAGCTCCTCACGCGATGCGCGCAGCGTGTTGACCCGCAGCGTCAGCCCGGGGTGCGAAAAGGAGGCGGCCAGCAGGGCCTCGGTGCGCGCCTCTCCGAAGGCCTCCAGCAGGCGCCGGCAGAGCGGCGGGCAGACCGAGTAGGTCACCGACAGAAAGCGCACCGGGTCGGCGGCGCGGTCGGGCGGGGGCAGCCGGCGGCCGCGGCGGATGAATTCCCGCAGCAGCGCGTTGACAAAGCCGCCGGCCTGCCTGCCGGCCAGGCGCACGGCCTCGCTGACCGCCGCATGGTCGGGCACCCGGTCCAGGTATGCCAGCTGATACAGCCCCAGGCGCAGCTGGGTACGCACCGGCAGGGAGATGCGCTCGGGCGGCCGGGAGGAGAGCCGGTCGATCCAGTCGTCCAGCGTCAGCCGGCGCTCCAGCACACCGTATACCAGCGCGGTGGCCAGCGCGCGGTCGTGCTCCGGGAGCCCGGCACGGCGCAGGGCCGCGTCCAGGGCCAAGTTGGAATACTGCCCGGCCCGCTCGCAGCGCAGCAGCACCGCGCCGGCCAGCTCCCGCGCGCCGGCAGGTGCGGCTTTGGGGTTCTCCATGCCGCTCAGTTCCTGCGGCTGCTCATGGCGATGAGAATCAGGCGCAGCAGCGAGGCCAGCGAGGTTGCCAGCGCGGCAACGTAGGTCATGGCCGCCGCCCGCAGCACCCGGCGCGCGCCGGGCAGCTCATCCTCGGCCAGCAGGTGGTTTTCCTCAATGCCGGCCAGAGCCCGGCGCGAGGCGTTGAACTCCACCGGCAGGGTGACCAGCTGGAACAGCGTGGCCAGCGAGAAGCATGCGATGCCGGCCAGCATCAGCCAGTCTCCCAGCATCGAAAAGCCGGCGAAAATCAGACCAATCAGGAACAGCGGCATGGCCAGCCCCGAGCCGATGCGGCAGAGCGGAATGATCTGCATCCGCAGGGCCAGGGGCGCGTAGCTGTCGGCGTGCTGAATGGCGTGTCCGGCCTCGTGGCAGGCCACGCCGACGGCGGCCGCGCTGGCCGAATCGTACACCGCCTCCGAGAGGTTGAGCGTGCGGGTACGGGGGTCGTAGTGGTCGGTCAGCCTGCCCGGGATGCGGTTGATGGTCACGCCGTGCAGGCCGTTCGCATCCAGCAGACGGCGGGCGGCCTCGGCGGCGGTCTGTCCCGAGCGGGTGGGGGTTTTGCTGTATTTG